>JAIEOM010000011.1 GCA_019750455.1 Sphingomonadales bacterium
CGCTGATGGCGGCGTCGACAGTGTCGCGGTCGAATGGGCCGAGGCAATGCCGCCGCGCATCGCGCGCAACGCGGGCGACGAGGGGTGCCGCCTCGCCCCGATCGGCACAGCGCCGCAAATGCCGGAAGGCGGGAAAGTCGATCCCGTATCGCCGCCAGACGGGCCGCACACGATGCTGTCGCTCGAAACCCGCTCGGAGGCGTCGGTCGGTCTGCGCGAGGCCATGTTCGGTGCTTTTGAAGGCCGATACGGAGAGGGCGCGCGCACCACGGCGGTCGTGGTGTCGAGCCCGGAAAACAGCCTCGAACTCTATCATTCGGAGTTTGAAACTGACGTGCCGCAGCGCACCTGGTCGGTTGCCAAAAGCCTCGCCGCCACGCTGGTCGGTGCGGCGGCCTATCGGGGTCAGGCGGACGTTGCAGCCTCGGCAGGGCTCGGCTCAGACGAGACCGATCCGCGCCGCGCGATCACCATTGATCACCTGCTGCGCATGGCTTCGGGCCGCTATTCCGACACCCCCGGCAACCGCACCGATCCGCTCTATTGGGGCGGGGCGAGCGTCGAAGAGGTCGCGCTCGATTGGCCGCTGGTCGCCGCGCCCGGCACCACCTACCGCTATGCCAACAACGACACGCTGGCCGCCATCGCCGCAATCAGAGGCACATTCGATGCCCACCCTCCGGCTGAATTCTTCGCCAAGCTGGCGATGGATCACACCGTCGCCGAAACCGACTGGCGGGGTGGTCACATCCTCTCCTCACAGGTGTGGACCACCGCGCGCGATCTGATGAAGTTCGGCCAGCTCTACCTGAACGACGGCAAGCTCCCCTCGGGCGAGCGCATCCTGCCCGAAGGCTGGGTGCGATATGTCACCACCCCCAGCGGCCCGCAGCCCCCCACCGGCACCTTCGGCTACGGGGCGGGATTCTGGCTGCTGAACAAGGAAGAGGGCGTGCCGGCCGATACCTTCGCCGCCATCGGCAATCGCGGGCAATATGTGGTGATCGTCCCGTCGCGCGAGGTGGTGATCGTGCGCCGGGGGGAAGACCTGGCGGGCAAGGGCTTCGATATCGCCGCCTTCACCCGCGATGTCCTGGCCGGTCTGGCGGCGGAGTAAGGCTGGGCACGCCGTTCATCAGATGACTTTCGAAAATTAACAACACCTGTCATCCCGATTCAGCCAAGCCTCACGCCGAATCGCGCACAAGGTCCTCGACACCCCGGCAATCCCGCCAGCGGGTCGCCACACGAGGAACGCTCCGATGACCACCAAGACCAACCGGCTGGCCTCCGGCAAACTGGCCCGGCTTGCGCTCGGCGCGGTCGCTGCCACTGCGCTGACTGCCGCCTCCGTCACTCCCGCCATGGCGCGCGATCATCGCGACAATGACGGGATCGGCGCGGGCGAGATCATCGCCGGCGCTGTGGTGATCGGCGGGCTTGCCGCGCTGGCGGGGGCCTTCGACGGTGACCGCGACCGCTGGGACGACCGGCGCGATTTCCGCGGCGACCGCTGGGATCGCCGGGGCGACTGGGATCGCGGCGGCTTCGGCTTCCGCGGCGGTCCCCGCGCGGCTGTCGACCGCTGCGTCAGGGCGGCCGAGAACCAGGCGCGGCGCTTCGGTGGCTACCGCTATGCCGACGTGATCGACGTGCACGACATTGACCGCACCCGGGACGGGTTCCGTGTGCGCGGCCGGATCGATGTTGGCGGCGGTTGGAACCGCAATGATCGTGGCAACTTCAACTGCCGCCTGGACGGACGCGGCCAGCCCCTGATCGACTTCAGCGGAATCCGCGGTCTGCGCTGATCCGGGAATTCCCCTCGCGCGCGGTGTTCCTGCCTTTTCGCCGCGCGCATCCTTGCCGCCCCGCCATTCTCCACCGGATGGCGGGGCGGTTTCGTTGATGGAACGGTTCAGCCCAGCGCAAGCTGGGCACGGTTAGGCTTGACCGCACAAGGGCGTTGGTGGGCGCCCGGCCTATGTAACAGGAGGAGAGAGCATCATGGCTCTGACTTTGCGTGCGGCTGCGGTTGCGGCTGCGCTTGCCGGCACCACCTTTCTTGCCGCCCCCGCTTCTGCCGCGCCGCCTGGCGGTGCGCCCGTGCCGGCGGCGCTTTCGATCACCCCCGATTTCAGCCGCTACGACGCGGCTGCCGATGTGGCCGACTGGCGGCGGTGCCGCTGGGGCTGCGGCTGGGGCCGAGGTTGGGGCCGGGGCTGGGGTGGCGGCTGGGGCCATCGCGGTTGGCGGCGCAACCGCATCGACGGCGGTGACGTGCTGATCGGTGCCGCGATCATTGGCGGGGCCATTGCCATCGCCAATGCCAACCGCCGCCAGCGCGACCGCGACGTGGTTGTGATCGACCGCGATGTCCGCGACCGTGACTGGGACGATCGTGACACCCGCTTCCGCGATGATCGCCGCGCTGCCCCGCGCGGCACGGGCGCGTCTGGCCTCGATAATGCGGTCAATATGTGCCTCGACCGGATCGAGCGCGACGTGCGCGTTGACACGGTCGACAATGTCGAGCGCACGGCGAGCGGCTGGCAGGTCAGCGGCGCGCTGTTCAATGGCACTGGCTTCCGCTGCCGGATCGGCAATAGCGGGCAGATCGACACGGTCGATTATGACGGCAGGCTCGGCGCGAGTGATTGGCGTGAGCCGCAGGCGATGGTCGCGCAGGCTCCGGCTCCGGGTCAGCTCAGCGATCAGTCCTATGCCGCCTTGCGCGCCAGCGTGGGCGGAGCGGTTCGGCCCGATCTGGCCGTGAGCGAGGCGAACATGAGCGCGGCGGGCACGGCCTTGGCAGCGGCCGCCGCGCCGCGCACCGCGCAGGTCGCCGCCATGCCCGCCTATCCCGGCGGGCCGATCCCGGGTGAGGTGATCCCCGAAACGCTCGAGGAAGCGAACGGCGGATAAACCGTGTCCGGTAGCGGGAGGGGTTAGCTCCCCTCCTGCCTGCCGCCATAGCTCGGTAGGCCCCATTCCCAGTGAATCGCCGCACTGCGCAGCGCAAAGCCGCAGGCAAAGGCGATGCCCCATGCCGCCGCATCGGGCAAACCAAGGGTGTGGCCGGCAAGCATTCCGGCCACGCTCAGGGTCGCGGTCAGCGCGGCGGGGGTGACGTAGAGTTCCGGGCTCATGATGATCGAGGGGCGGCCCGCCACCACATCGCGGATGATCCCGCCGACGCAGCCGGTGATCACGCCCATCAGCGCTGCAGGCACCGGCGGGATGCCATAGGCGAGCGCCTTGGCGCTCCCCAGCACGGCATAGGCGGCAAGCCCTGCGCCATCGGCATAATCGAAGCCCTTGCCCTCCCACCAGCGGACCGGCGTGAACCATGCAATCAGCGCCGTGCCGAGGCACACGGCGGCCACCCAGGCATCGGTCATCCAGAACACAGGCGCGCCGATCAACAGATCGCGCACTGTGCCGCCGCCGACCCCCGTCACCAGTGCGAAGAAGCCCATCGTCACGAAGGTCTGGTTCAGCCGCGCCGCCAGCACCGCGCCGGAGAGCGCGAACAGGGCGATGCCGGCCAGGTCGAGCAGGTCGAGGATCGGGGTGAGAACCGTGGGGGTCATTGCGCTTTGGCAAAAGCTGGCCGCGCCTTGCGGCGGCGGAACATCAGGACGCAGCCGATCAGTGCGCCCACCAGCGACAGGGCGGCGAACAGGATCAGCACCGGATGGCTGGTATCCTCGCGCTCCGAAAGGTCCATGATGTGGAGGCCCCAGGCAAAGTCGAAGGCGCGCCACCAGCGGGTGCGCACAGCCTCGATCTCTCCGGTGTCGCGCCCCACATAGACATTGGTGCCGTCCACCAGCTTGACCTGCCACACCGCGAGCGGGCGGCGGAAATCGAAGGGCGTCTTGTCAGCCGGGAACAGCGTCACGCGGCCGGCCTTGTCGCCGCCGTTGATGCGCTGCGCCACCAATGCGCGCGCCTCGCCTGCACCTAGCGGAGGGAGCGGCGTGCCGGTCGCGAAATCGACACGGCGGGTCTCGCCCTTCAGGGTCGTGAGGACCGCCACTGCCCGCCCATCCTGCATGATGACGCGCATTTCCTTGAGCCCGGTTCCGGGCGCGGCGAGGGTGCTGCCTGGCAGCTCCAACGGCACCGGTTCACCGGCCTTGGTGCGCAGGTGATCGCCGCGCACTTCCTCGATGGGGCGCAGCGTCATCAGCAGGCCCGTCGCCAGCCACATCGCAATCGGCACGCCGACCAGCCAGCCGAGCCAGATGTGCCACTTGGCGAGGGAGCGCATAGTGATGATTTTCATGCCCGCGCCATGACGAAGCGAGCTCACCCGTGCAAGATGTTCCCGATCGCTTCGGCTGCGGCGATGCAATCGAGATCGGCCCAGCGCGGGCCGATGACCTGCATCCCGCAGGGCAGCTCCGCGCCAAGATAGGTGCCGCTGCCGATCGGCAGCACGGTGGAGGGCAGGCCCGGGAAGGTCGCCATGCCCGACCACACCAGCCCGCAGCCCCCCGGCTCGTCGCGCCCGTCAATGTTCAGCGCGGTGCGGAACACCGCCTTGTCGGCATGGGGCACGGCAAGAACCGGCGCGGGCGGGGCGAGGACGAAATCGTACTCGGCGAACAGCGCCTCCCACTCAGCGATGCATGTCGCCTGCGCGTTCTTCAGCGCGAACCAGTCCGCAGCGGTTGCGCGCTTGCCATCGGGCGCAGGGGCGCCGCCCGACATGGTGATGTTCATCATCTTGAGATAGCTGCGATAATGCGCCGCCTGATCGGGCAGCAGGTCGCTGGCCCGGTCGATCCGCACGCCTGCGCGTCCGAGGGTTTCCAGCGCGGCCTCGGTCGGTTCCAGCACGCTTGCATCGACCGGCGCGCCGGGCAGCGCGGTGATCGCCAGCAGGCGGCATTCCGCCAGCGGCTTGGGGCGGCGGAGTAGCGGAAATTCCGCGCCCACCTCGACCAGCACGGCGAGATCCGCGGCGTTGCGGGCAAGCGGCCCGGCGATGCTCAGCGGACCATCGGCAGCGGCGACAAAGCCTTCACGGCGGCTCATGGCGGGGTGATCGTGGCCGGTCTTGGGGACAAGGCCCCAAGTGGTCTTGTGGCCCCACACCCCGCAGAAATGGGCGGGCACCCGCACCGATCCGCCGATGTCCGTGCCGTAGTCGCAGGGGACCATCCCGCTCGCCACCGCCGCCGCACTGCCGCCGGAGGAACCTCCGGGGGAGCGATCCGGATTGTGCGGATTGCTGGTGCGGCCGTAGACCGGATTGAAGCTCTGCCAGTCCGTCAGGTCGACCGGCACGTTGGTCTTGCCGATGATGATCGCGCCCGCCGCCTTCAGCCGCCGAACCAGCAGCGCATCACGCGGCGCGGGCTTGTTCCGGAACTGCGGATGGCCCCAAGTCGTCGGGAGCCCGGCGACATCGAAGCTTTCCTTGATCGTCATCGGCACGCCGAACAACGGCTGGTCAGCCCGCGCACCCGCCGCATCGAGCGCGCGTGCCTCGGTATAGGCAGCCTCGAAATTCGGGACAGCCAGCGCGTCGATCGTGGCATCGAGCTTCCCGACCCGCACGATCGCCGCGTCGACCGCTTCCGCGACACTGAGCTTGCCCGCCCGGATGGCGGCGGCAGTGGCAAGCGCACCGGATTTGTCGGTCAGTTGCGGATAGGCCATTGTGTGAATTCTCTCCCGTTTGAAGGAGGGGTGTAACGGCTCGCGCGGCGCGGCGAAAGCCGTTCAACCCACGCGGTCCCAGAGTTCGACGAATTCACCCACCCTGATCTGCTTGCGCCGTGCCGATGCCCCGAGTGCGAGCGCGAAGCCGAGGATCGGCGCGGCTCCATAACCGATCAGCGGGAAGGGGAAGGGCGCGATCGCCGCCATGCCCCCAAGGCCGATGATGAGCGCAGCAAGTGCATAGCCCTCGGCGCGCGTGATCTGCGGGTCCATGGTGAGGTTCCAGGCCGGCACGATGAACAAAAGGGCCGCAAGCGGGAGCGCCCGCCACGTGGCCGTACGCTCGGCAACGTGGGCGAGCACGCCTTCGGTGTAGAGCTGCGGCTCGAGCGTTCCGGCATGGAAGGTGATCGTCGCAAGGGCACCCGCGCCCAAGGCCACGGCAGCAAAGGCCCCATTGCGGTGGTGCCAGCCGAGCACCGCGCTCGCCAGCGCCAGCGCGGCAAGCCCCGCCGCATCGGGCTGGAGCGCCAGCGCGATGGCCGCCAACGCCAGGACTGCCGCCCCGCGCGAGCCCTCTCGCGCGGCGAGCACCGCGATCAGTGGAAGGAGTAACGGCCCGGATTGCAGAGTCACTGGCCCGGCAGGAAACCACCGAGCCACGCCGCCAACGTCAGGCCCGGTGAGGAGCGGCACGAACAGTAGCCCGGCGCCGAGGGCGGCAAGGGCGAGTCGGATTTCCGGGCGCGACGGCAGTCGTCCCCAAACCACCCATGCAAGGCCCAGTGCCAGCGCCCCCGCGTTGACCGCGATCAGCCGCTCAGGCGCGCCAAGCGCCCACAGATACCAGAGCCCGCCAAAGCACGGGAAGACCAGCGGTAGGGCGAGACGTCGGCGGTCGGCGACCTGCGAGAACACCCTGCCGCTGCGCGATCACATGTGGATTGGCTTGCCCGTCACCGCCATCGCCGCTTCCTTGAAGGCTTCGGCGTGGGTGGGGTGGGCGTGGCAGGTGTAGGCGATGTCCTCGCTGGTCGCGCCGAACTCCATCGCCTGCGCGGCCTGGGCGATCATCGTCCCGGCGAGGGAATTGATCATCCACACGCCGACGACCCGGTCGGTGGCGGCATCGGCGATCACCTTGACGAAACCGTCGGTGTCGCGGTTGGCCTTGGCGCGGCTGTTGGCCATCATCGGGAACTTGCCGACCTTGACGGCGAGGCCCTTTTCCTTGGCCTGTTCCTCGGTGATGCCGACGCCCGCGATTTCCGGCGCGGTGTAGACGACGCTCGGGATCACATCGTGGTTCACGATGCCGGTGAGACCAGCGATGTTCTCGGCCACCGCAATGCCCTCATCCTCGGCCTTGTGGGCGAGCATCGGGCCGGGGACGACGTCGCCGATCGCCCAGATGCCGTCGACGCTCGTGCGGAAATCGTGGTCGATCTCGATCTGGCCGCGGTTGTTGACGCTGAGGCCCGCCTTGTCGAGCGCGAGGCCATCGGTATTGGCGCGGCGACCGATAGCGACCAGCACGTGGCTGGCGGTAACGGTCTTCGCCTCGCCGCCCGCAGCGGGTTCGACGGTGAGGGCGACGGTCTTGCCGTCCACCTCAGCACCCGTGACCTTGTGGCCGAGCATCATGTCCATGCCCTGCTTCTTGAAGATCTTCTGCGCTTCCTTGCGGACTTCGCCGTCCATGCCGGGGAGCAGCTGGTCGAGGAACTCGATCACGGTGACCTTGGCACCCAAGCGCCGCCACACCGAGCCCAGCTCGAGGCCGATGACGCCGCCGCCGATCACCACGAGGTGTTCGGGCACTTCATCGAGATCGAGCGCGCCGGTGGAATCGACGATCCGCTTGCCCGCATTGTCCACGGGCACGCCGGGGAGCGGGGTGACGCTGGACCCGGTGGCGATCACGATGTCCTTCGCAGTGACCTTTTCGCCCGCGACGCTGACGGTGTGCGCGTCCTCGAAGGCGGCATGGCCCTTGAGCCAGGTGACCTTGTTCTTCTTGAACAGGAATTCGATCCCGCCGGTCAGCTCGCCCACGGCCTTGGTCTTCTCGGCCATCATCTTGCCGAGATCGAGCGTCGGCGTGGCGGTGATGCCCCAGGTGGCGAAGTGGCCGCCTGCGGCTTCCTCGAACAGTTCCGAACCGTGCAGAAGCGCTTTGGAGGGGATGCACCCGACATTGAGGCAGGTGCCGCCGAGGGTCGCGCGCGATTCCACACAAGCGGTCTTCAGCCCGAGCTGCGCGGCGCGGATCGCAGCGACGTAGCCGCCGGGGCCGGCACCGATGATCAGGACGTCGTAATCGTAGGAATGGTCAGCCATTATTTTCTCCGTCGCCCCAGGGAAAGCTGGGGTCTCGAGCGTCAAAGGGCAAGCCGTGCCGCCCTGGGCCCCAGCTTTGGCTGGGAGACGGTCAAACTTAAAGGTCGATCAGCATCCGGGTGGGATCCTCGATCGCTTCCTTGATGATCTTGAGCGCGGTCACCGCCTCGCGCCCGTCGATCAGGCGGTGGTCGTAGCTGAGCGCGATATACATCATCGGGCGGATCACGATCTCGCCATTGCGGACGACCGGGCGGTCCTCGATGCGGTGGAGGCCCAGCACCGCGCTCTGCGGCGGGTTGATGATCGGGGTCGACATCAGCGAGCCGAACACGCCCCCGTTGGAGATCGTGAAGGTGCCGCCGGTCATGTCTTCCATGGTCAGCGTGCCCGCCTTGGCGCGCGCGCCGAAATCGGCGATGTCCTGCTCGATGCGGGCAAAGCCCTTCTTGTCGGCATCGCGGATGACGGGAACGACGAGGCCGTTGGGGGCCGAAACCGCGACCGAGATGTCCACGAAGTCGTGATAGATGATCTCGTCGCCATCAATATAGGCGTTGACCGCGGGCACGTCCTTCAGCGCAAGGCAGGCAGCCTTGGCGAAGAAGCCCATGAAGCCCAGACGAATGTCGTGCTTCTTGGCGAACAGGTCCTTGTACTTGTCGCGCGCTTCGATGACCGCGCTCATGTCGACATCGTTGAAGGTGGTGAGCAGGGCGGCATTGTCCTGCGCGGCCTTCAGACGCTTGGCGATGGTCTGGCGCATGCGGGTCATCTTGACGCGCTCGGTGCCGCGCGCGCCGCCCGATTGGGCCGGAGCGGCAGGGGCTGCGGCGGGTGCCGGGGCAGGCGTCGCCGGGCCCTTGGCCTTGGCTTCGGCGGCAGCCAGCACGTCTTCCTTGGTCAGGCGGCCATCCTTGCCGGTGCCCTTGATGGTCGAGGGATCGACCCCGTGCTCAAGCACCGCGCGGCGCACGGCGGGCGACATGGTCTGGGCGGCGCCCGGAACTTCCTCGGTGGCAGCGGGGGCCGGGGCTTCGGCCTTGGCGGCGGCGGGAGCGGCGGCAGGGGCTGCACCCGCAGTGGCGCCTTCCTCGATGATCGCGATCACCGCGCCGACTTCGACCGTGTCGCCAACCGCAACGACATGCTGCGACATCACGCCCGCGACCGGCGAGGGCACATCGACCGCGACCTTGTCGGTTTCGAGGCTGGCGATGGGTTCGTCAGCCGCGACCGCTTCGCCCGGCTGCTTCAGCCATTCGGCAATCGTGCCTTCGGTAACGGATTCGCCGAGGACGGGGACTTTGATTTCGGTGGCCATTTGAATGGGTTCCTGAAACTTGATTCAATCGCGTGTGAAGAAGGGCGAGACGCTTACAGCCCCAGCGCCTGCGCAATCAGCGCATCCTGCTGGGCCTTGTGGCGGCTGGCGAGGCCGGTCGCGGGCGAGGCTGAGGCATCGCGGCCGGCATAGGTCGGGCGCATGCCGGTGTGACCGGCAGCGGTCAGCGATTCCTCGATCCGTTCGTTGACGAAGAACCACGCGCCGTTGTTGCGCGGCTCTTCCTGACACCACACGACGTCCTTGAGGTTGGTCATGCGCGCCAGACGCTCCGCCAGCGGATCGCCGGGGAAGGGGAACAGCTGCTCGATGCGGATGATCGAGATATCCTCGATCCCCGCCGCATCGCGCGCCTCGATCAGGTCGTAGGCGACCTTGCCCGAACACAGCACCACGCGCCGCACCTTTTCGTCGGCGATGTCCTTGGTGTCCGACAGGATACGGCGGAACTGCTTCTCGCCGAGGAAGTCCGCCTTGGTGCTCTTGGCCATCGGGTGGCGCAGCAGCGACTTGGGGCTCATGATGATCAGCGGCTTGCGGAAGCTGCGGAGCATCTGGCGGCGCAGCACGTGGAAGTAGTTCGCCGGCGTCGTGATGTTGCACACGCACACATTGTCGTCGGCGCACAGCTGGAGGAAGCGCTCGAGACGTGCGGAGGAGTGCTCCGGCCCCTGGCCCTCATAGCCGTGCGGCAGCAGCATCACGAGGCCGTTGGCGCGCAGCCACTTGCTCTCGCCGCTTGCGATGTACTGATCGATCATGATTTGCGCGCCGTTGGCGAAGTCGCCGAACTGGGCTTCCCACAGCACAAGGCTCTTGGGATCGGCCATCGCGAAACCATACTCGAAGCCGAGCACGCCATATTCCGACAGCGTGGAATCGTGCACCTCGAATTTGCCATGGGGCAGGGTCGAAAGCGGCACGTATTTACGCTCGCTCTTCTGGTCGACCCACACCGCATGGCGCTGCGAGAAGGTGCCGCGGCCGGAGTCCTGCCCCGACAGGCGCACCCCGTAGCCTTCCATGACAAGGCTGCCGAAGGCGAGTGCCTCGGCGGTCGCCCAGTCGAAGCCGTCGCCGCTCGCGAACATCTCGCGCTTGGCGGTCAGCACGCGGTCGAGGGTCTTGTGGACCTCGAGATCGGCGGGCACGTCGGTCAGCACGCGGCCGAGCGCGTCGAACACCTTGGGCTCGATCGCGGTCTCTACCGAGCGGCGCGCGGTTTCCGGGTCGGCGGGCTTGTTAAGCCCGGCCCAGCGGCCACCGAACCAGTCGGCTTCGTTGGGCTTGTAGCTCTTGCCGGCCTCGAACTCCTCTTCGAGCAGCGCGGTGAACTCGGCGGCGATCTTGTCGCGCGTGCCGGGTTCGACCACGCCTTCACGGATCAGGCGCGCTTCGTAGGCGACGCTGACCTTGGGGTGGGCGCGGATCTTGTCGTACATCACCGGCTGGGTGAACTTGGGCTCGTCGCCCTCGTTGTGGCCGAAACGGCGGTAGCACCACATGTCGATCACGACATCGCGGTGGAAGGTCTGGCGATACTCGACCGCGAGCTTGCAGGCGAAGGTCACGGCTTCGGGATCATCGCCGTTCACATGGAGGATCGGCGCCATCACGCCCTTGGCGACATCGCTCGGATAGGGCGAGGAACGCGCGAACTTGGGCGAGGTGGTGAAGCCGATCTGGTTGTTGATGATGAAATGGACGCAGCCGCCGGTGTCGTAGCCCGGCACGCCCGACAGCGAGAGGCTCTCCCACACCACGCCCTGACCCGCAAAGGCGGCATCGCCGTGGATCAGGACGGGAAGCACCTGATCCTTCTTCTTCAGATCATCGCGGATCGCCTGCTGCGCGCGGGTCTTGCCGAGCACCACCGGGTTCACCGTTTCGAGGTGCGAGGGGTTGGGCACAAGGCTCATGTGCACCGAGATTCCGTCGAACTCACGGTCGGTCGAGGTGCCGAGGTGATACTTCACGTCGCCCGAACCGCCGACATCATCGGGGTTGGCCGAGCCGCCCGAGAATTCGTGGAAGATCACGCGGTACGGCTTGGCCATCACGTTGGCGAGCACGTTGAGGCGCCCGCGGTGGGCCATGCCGTAGATGATCTCGCGCACGCCCGCGCTGCCGCCGTGCTTGATCACGGCTTCCAATGCCGGGATCATGGACTCGCCGCCATCAAGGCCGAAGCGCTTGGTGCCGACATACTTCTTGGCGAGGAATTCCTCGTAGCCTTCCCCGCGCAGCACCGCGGCGAGGATCGCCTTCTTGCCCTCGGGGGTGAACTGGATCGTCTCGCCGGGCTTTTCGAATTTTTCCTGGAGGAAGCGGCGCTCCTCGGTGTCGGCGATGTGCATGTATTCAAGGCCGACCTTGCCGCAATACACTTCGCGCAGGCGCTGGTGGAGCTTGCCGACCGTGGTCCACTCCATGCCGAGTACGCCGCCGACATAGACGTCTTCGTTCTCCTTGCCCGCAAGGCCGTGCCATTCGAGGGTCAGGTCCGCCGGGCCTTCGCGATTGGACAGGCCGAGCGGGTCGAGGTCCGCAGCCATATGGCCGCGCACGCGATACAGACGCACCAGCGTCATCGCCGCAATCGAGAGGGCTGCGGCCTTCTCGGTCGCCTTGGGGTCGAGCGGCTTGCCCGCATCCTTGGCCGCCTTGGCGACCGCGAGCTTCATCTCGGTCGGGTCCATCGCGGCGGTGAGGTCCGAGCCGCTGTCTGCCAGCGTGTCGAGCCAGCCGCGCTTCGCCCATGAGGGGCCGGGCTGCGGACCTTCCTGATCGGTGAAGGCGGGGATGAAGTTCTGCGGTTCGTTGCCCATGGCGGGACTCCCGGGGAGGAGAAAAACGTGAGGAGGAAGGATGGCCCCCGACGGTTAGGACGCCGGGGGCCGGTAGTCGTTAACTCAGGCGTTCTCTTTCAGCATCGCGGCCAGCGTTTCGCCGAGCAGCGAAGGCGAGGGGCTGACGCGGATGCCCGCATCTTCCATCGCCGCGATCTTGTCTTCCGCGCCGCCCTGACCGCCGCTGACGATGGCGCCAGCGTGGCCCATGCGGCGGCCCGGAGGGGCGGTGCGCCCGGCGATGAAGCCGACCATCGGCTTGGAACGGCCCTTGGCGCGTTCGGCCTTGATGAAGGCAGCGGCTTCTTCTTCGGCCGAGCCGCCGATTTCGCCGATCATGATGATTGACTCGGTTTCCGGATCGTCGAGGAACAGGTCGAGCACGTCGATGAAGTTGGTGCCGTTGACCGGATCGCCGCCGATGCCGACCGCGGTGGTCTGGCCGAGGCCCGCCATGGTGGTCTGGTGCACGGCTTCATAGGTGAGCGTGCCGGAACGCGAGACGATACCGACCGAGCCCTTCTTGAAGATGTTGGCCGGCATGATGCCGATCTTGCACTCGTTCGGCGTCAGGACGCCGGGGCAGTTGGGGCCGATCAGCCGCGACTTCGAGCCCGCCAGCGCGCGCTTGGCGCGGACCATGTCGAGCACGGGGATGCCCTCGGTGATGCAGATGATGAGCTCGATCTCGGCGTCGATGGCTTCGCAGATCGCGTCGGCGGCGAACGGCGGCGGAACGTAGATGCACGAGGCGGTCGCGCCGGTCGCTGCCTTGGCTTCGCGCACGGTGTCGAACTGCGGCAGGCCGATATGGGTGGTGCCGCCCTTGCCCGGGGTCACGCCCGCGACCATCTGCGTCCCGTAATCGAGCGCGGCCTGGGTGTGGAAGGTGCCGGTGTTGCCGGTCATGCCTTGGGTGATGACCTTGGTGTCTTTGTTTACGAGGATGCTCATTCAGCTTTCCCTTTATTGAACCTGACGCGCCTTGCGCTGACGAAGATGAAAGCCGGCCAAGGCCAGCAACACCGATAAAACCGTGGTCGCCACAAGCGCGAAGCCTGTCGCGACCAACAAAACCCAGCTGCCGCGTCCGTCATACTGAATTGACGCCAGCGCCAGCATTGACAGGCCGAAGCCGACCTGTGCGACCAGCCACCAGGCTGCATGACCCTTGAACGCCAGAACCAGAGGCAAAATCTGGTAGAGGCAAAAGGCTCCAAGCAGCCCGAAGGCCAAAACTTCCATCACGCCAGCGAGCTATCCAGCGCCTTGCACGCCTCGAGCCGTTCCTTGACCGCGTCGACGCTGACCTGGAGGTTGGCCTTTTCTTCGTCGGTGAGGTTGATCTCGATGACTTCCTCAGCGCCGTTCGCGCCGATCACAACCGGCACGCCGACATAGAGCCCGTCGACGCCGTACTTGCCGTCAACCTGCACCGCGCAGGGGAGGATGCGCTTCTGGTCGTAGAGATAGGCTTCGGCCATCGAAATGGCGCTGGTGGCGGGGGCATAGAAGGCCGAACCGGTCTTGAGCAGCGCGACGATCTCGCCGCCGCCCGAACGGGTGCGCTTGACGATTTCCTCGAGACGCTCTTCCGAGATGCCCTTGATCTTGGCCATGTCCGCGACCGGAATGCCGTTGATCGTCGAGTAGGACAGCACCGGCACCATGGTGTCGCCGTGGCCGCCGAGCACGAAGGCGTTCACGTCCTTGACGCTGACGCCGAATTCCCACGCGAGGAAGGTGGCAAAGCGCGCCGAGTCCAGCACGCCGGCCATGCCGACGACCTTGTTGGCAGGAAGGCCCGAGAATTCGCGCAGCGCCCAGACCATCGCGTCGAGCGGGTTGGTGATGCAGATCACGAAAGCATCGGGGCAATTGTCGCGGATGCCTTCGCCGACCGCCTTCATCACCTTGAGGTTGATGCCGAGGAGGTCATCGCGGCTCATGCCGGGCTTGCGCGCCACGCCCGCGGTGACGATCACCACGTCAGCACCGGCGATGTCGGCGTAGTCGTTCGAGCCGGTGATGGAGGCATCGAAGCCCTCGACCGGGCCGCACTGCGAAAGATCGAGCGCCTTGCCCTGCGGAATGCCCTCGGCCACGTCGAACAGGACGATGTCGCCAAGGCCCTTCAGAGCCGCGAGGTGAGCGAGCGTGCCGCCGATATT
>JAIEOM010000050.1 GCA_019750455.1 Sphingomonadales bacterium
AACCCGTTGATTCAAATATGCACTTTGTGTGCTGCACTGCAAAATCAGGGGAAGGGTGCGCCGGGATGCTGGACAGCGCGGGGCGCGCTCCTTAATTCGCCGCCATGAGCGCGCACCCCACCCACGGCGAGTCCGCCGTTTCCGACTCGATTCTCATCGTCGACTTCGGCAGTCAGGTCACTCAGCTGATCGCCCGCCGGGTGCGCGAGGCGGGCGTCTATTCCGAAATTGCCCCCTTCACGCAGGCCGAGGCCGCGTTCCAGCGGATGAAGCCCAAGGGCATAATCCTGTCGGGCTCTCCCGCCAGCGTTCCCGAGGAAGGCTCGCCCCGCGCCCCGCAGATGCTGTTCGATGCGGGCATCCCGATCCTCGGCATCTGTTATGGCCAGCAGGTGATGGCCCACCAGCTCGGCGGCGAGGTCAAGCCGGGCCATGAAACGGGTGAAGGCGGCGAGTTCGGCCGCGCCTTCCTCACCGTCACCGCCGAATGCGCGCTGTTCAACGGGCTGTGGGAAGTGGGCGAGCGGCATCAGGTGTGGATGAGCCACGGCGACAAGGTCACCGCCTTTGCCCCCGGCTTCGAGATCGTCGCCACCTCCGACGGCGCGCCCTTCGCGGTGATCGCGGACGAGGCGCGCAAGTTCTACGGCACCCAGTTTCACCCCGAGGTGGTCCACACCCCCGACGGCGCGCGCCTGATCGCCAACTTCGTGCGCCACGTCTGCGGCCTTGCGGGCGATTGGACGATGGCCGAATTCCGCCAGACCAAGATCGCCGAAATCCGCGCGCAGGTGGGTGACAGGCGGGTGATCTGCGGCCTTTCGGGCGGGGTCGATTCGGCGGTCGCGGCTGTGCTGATCCACGAGGCGATCGGCGACCAGCTGACCTGCGTCTTCGTCGACCACGGCCTCATGCGCATGAACGAGGCCGAACAGGTCGTCACCCTGTTCCGCGACCACTACAACATCCCGCTCGTCCACGTGGAGGCCGAGGCGCTGTTCCTCGGCGGCCTCGCCGGCCTCACCGACCCGGAAGCCAAGCGCAAGTTCATCGGCAAGACCTTCATCGACGTGTTCGAGGCCGAAGCGAAGAAGGTCGGCGGCGCGGATTTCCTCGCGCAAGGCACGCTCTATCCCGACGTGATCGAAAGCGTCTCCTTCACCGGGGGGCCTTCGGTGACGATCAAGAGCCACCACAATGTCGGCGGGCTGCCCGAGCGGATGAACATGGCGCTGGTCGAGCCGCTGCGCGAGCTGTTCAAGGACGAGGTGCGCGACCTCGGCCGCGAGCTGGGACTGCCCGATGCCTTCGTCGGCCGCCACCCCTTCCCCGGCCCGGGTCTCGCGATCCGCATTCCCGGCGAAGTCACCAAGGAACGCTGTGACATCCTGCGCAAGGCCGACGCGGTCTACCTTGAAGAAATCCGCAACGCGGGCCTCTACGACGCGATCTGGCAGGCCTTCGCGGTGCTGCTGCCGGTCAAGACGGTCGGCGTGATGGGCGACGGGCGCACCTACGATTCGGTGTGCGCCCTGCGCGCCGTGACCTCGACCGACGGGATGACAGCCGACGTCTTCCCCTTCGACGCCGGTTTCCTGACCCGCGTGGCGACCCGCATCGTCAACGAGGTGAAGGGCATCAACCGGGTGGTCTACGACTACACCAGCAAGCCCCCCGGCACGATCGAATGGGAGTAATCCGCGACACGCAATGATCCGGGGGATCAGGGCGGTCGGGGCACTCGGCGCCGCAAGCTGCCGTGTGGGATGCCAGTATCCTCAACCATTCGCAGGCATGCCTGACGAGCCTCTTCCGCCCGTGCGGCAAATCGCATATCGCCTGCGCCATGCCGATGCTTCGTCCGCTTTTCCTTGTCGCCGCTCTCGCTCTCGCCGCTTGCGCTGGTCCCGAGGCAGAGGCCCCCACGCCCGAAGCGACTGCCACTGCGTCTGTCACCGATAGCGCCTGGACGCTCGATCTGGCGGGCTCGCGGCTTGCTTATGTCTCGATCAAGGCCGGCGAAGTGGCCGAGAACAACCGCTTTGATACTCTCTCCGGCACCGTGGCCGCCGATGGCACCGCGAGCCTCGATATCGACCTCGCCTCGGTCAACACGGGCGTCGACATCCGCAACGAGAGGATGCGCGAGATCTTCTTCGCCGTGGCCGACAACCCCAAGGCGACCGTCACCGCCAAGCTGGACCCTGCCCGCTTCGCCGGGCTTGCGGTCGGCCAGTCGGTCACCCGCCCGCTCACCGCAGAGGTGACGATCAAGGGTGCATCCGCCGATGTCGAGACCGAGGTGCTGGTCACCCGCACCACCGAAGACCGCGTCCTGGTGGTGCCGACCGCGCCGGTCATCATTTCGACCGACATGTTCGAACTGACCGACGAGCTGGGCGAGCTGCGCGCGCTGGCACAGCTGCCTTCGATCACGCCCGCTGTGCCTGTCACGTTCACGCTGGTCTTCACGCGCGGCTGAGGCGCCCTTGCTCTGAATCAATGCGATGAGCCGCGGGCGCTGGCATGCGCCGATACGCCGGGCGGCAGGGAGCGAACCGATCCCACCGCGTCTCCGCTGTCCGGCTCCCCCCGATTTTCGTCAGGACCTGCCGTTACGGCGCGCAAGGGATCGCGAATCCCTCCCCAAAAGCGGGCTTGAAACGGTTGCGCAACTCGGCTTGTCTGCCGCCCAAAGGCAGATTTGCACGGGAGAACTCACGCCATGAAGACCGCGATCACCGAAATGTTCGGCATCCAGCACCCGATCATTCAGGGGGGGATGCATTATGTCGGTTTCGCCGAGATGGCGGCGGCGGTTTCCAATGCAGGCGGGCTCGGCATCATCACCGGGCTGACGCAGGGCACTCCCGAAAAGCTGGCGAACGAGATCGCCCGCTGCAAGGACATGACCGACAAGCCCTTCGGCGTGAACCTCACCATCCTGCCGACCCTGACTCCGCCGGACTATCCGGGGCTGGTCAAGGCGGTGATCGATGGCGGGGTGAAGGTGGTCGAGACCGCCGGGCGCAATCCGGTCGATCTGCTGCCGCCGCTCAAGGATGCCGGGATCAAGGTGATCCACAAGTGCACCTCGGTGCGCCACAGCCTGAAGGCACAGGAGATCGGCTGCGATGCGGTGAGCGTCGACGGATTCGAATGTGGCGGGCACCCGGGCGAGGATGACGTGCCAAACTTCATCCTGCTCCCGCGCGCCGCTGATGAACTGGAAATCCCCTTCGTCTCCAGCGGCGGCATGGCCGACGGGCGCAGCCTTGTCGCCAGCCTCGCAATGGGCGCGCAGGGGATGAACATGGGCACCCGCTTCATCGCCACCAAGGAAGCGCCCGTGCACGAGAACGTGAAGCAGGCGATCCTCGCCGCCAGCGAACTCGACACCCGCCTCGTCATGCGCCCGCTGCGCAACACCGAGCGCGTGCTCAACAATGCCGCCGTCGAGCGCCTGATCCAGAAGGAGAAGGACCTCGGCGATGCCATCACCATTCAGGACATCCTGCCCGAAGTCGCCGGGGTCTACCCAAAGATCATGATGGAAGGCGCGATGGACGAGGGCGCGTGGAGCTGCGGCATGGTGGCCGGGCTGATCCACGACATTCCGACCTGCAAGGAACTGATCGACCGAATCATGCTTCAGGCGGAAGAGATCATTGCCCGCATGCAGGCCATGGCCCGCGCCTGATCCGCGCCAGACGGTTGCGCGGCGGCGTTGGGCCGTGCGCAACTACGTAGACGCCCTCATTCTCCCCGTCGCGGCGCTGCGGCACACTTGTAAAAGCGCGACAGGCCGATTCTGGAGGGGGTCGGCCCCGCGCGCGAGGCTGTGTGCTTCGGGGCGAGCAGCGGGATGCTTCCCCGGATGGCTTGGGCGGGGAGGTGGCGATGGATATTTCAGGAGGCCCGGCGGTGCTGGGCGGCATCATCATATGGGCTGCACTCGGCGCGTGGGCGCTGGGACGCTGGCAGGGGGGGCTTGTCGCGGTCCCCGACGCCATGGCCGCACCCACGAATCCGGCGGACGCTGGCGATCAGCCGGCAACGGCTGGTGCCGGAGCGGCGGATCCCGTTCCCCCCGCGGCCTGTGCCGCGCCCGAGCCTGCGCCCTGTCAGGATGCTGCACGCGACGAGCGCCGCGTGGCGCTGGATGCCGCGACATGTCTGGGGCAGGTCCACAGGGAAATCACCGCGTATCGCCGCGCAGAGCAGGTGCTTGCCGGGTTTGACGCGGATGTGCTGCGGCTCGATCCCTGGCCGCAGGGCATGGTGCATGGATGCCGCTTTATCGGGCTGACCGGAGAACCCACTTGCGGTGTGGCCGGTCCGGCCCGGGTTGCCTGTGCCGGCGGCATTCCCTGCGGCAAGGCCGTTCCCGCGGCGGTGGCGGCGCAGGTCGTTCAGCCCTCGCCCGTGGTGCCGGGCTTGACGCGGGTATAGGGCACGAAGTCCTCAAACATCACGGCGCCGGTGAAGAAGCCGTTCACGGCATCGACGGTCGTGGCGATGTCGAAGCGGCACAGCTGCGTGCCGTTGGTGCGGGTCACCACCAGAGCATCGGTATCGTCGATGGCATCGGGGTTGCGCGTGCGCTGGACGTAGATGGTGTTGCCCGAACCATAGACATAGGCGACGCCGTCGATGGTCTGCATCCGCTGGCTGGGAAAGGCGCGGATGCAAATCATCGGCTCACCTGCGACGCGGCCCTCAAGCATTTTTGCCAGCCGCCGCTCACCCTTGCTCGGGGCCGCGGTCTGGGCGCTTTCCGTTTCGAGATCGGGCTGCCCGGCAGCGGGTTGCGCCGCCACCGGCAGCGATGCGGCCATCGCCAGCGCGCCGGCCATACAGCCGGTCCACAGGCGCGAGCGAGGGGAGATACGAATCATGCGGACATCTCCTTCAGTCTGTTGGCATAGCCATACCGCGCCGCGCCTTAACCGCCGCTGAGCACAGCGGCTTACCCGGTTGCCCGGGCTCAGGCGTGACCGGCATCCGCCCCGGACGCGATGTCACCGAGCGTTGCCTGCGCGGCCCCATCAGCCGGGCCGCCCTTCAGCACGAAGCGCCGGTCGCAATAGCCGCAGTCGACATAGCCATGCTCGTCAATCTCGAGGAACACGCGCGGGTGGCCCAGCGCCGCCGGACGGAAGCCCGCGCCGCCGCGGATACCGCTGGCGCCGTCGCAGCTGACGCGGCGGGTATCGACCAGCAGGGTTTCGGGAGGAGGAATGCTCATGCTTCGCCGATACAGCCCCGCGTGCGCGCATGCAATTGCCTTCGCGCCGCCGCCGCCCTAGGGCATCCCCATGTCTGCCGAACCCGCCATCCGCATCGACAACCTCGTCAAACGCTATGCGCCCGCCAAGGGCGCGAAGGGAACGATGACGGAGGGCAAGCTGGCGCTGGGCGGGGTCAGCTTCGATGTGCCGCAGGGCTCGATCTTTGGCCTGCTCGGGCCGAACGGGGCGGGCAAATCGACCCTGATCAATATCCTTGCGGGCCTCGTCAACAAGACCTCGGGCAGCGTCGACATTTGGGGCTTCGATATCGACCAGCACCGCCGCAACGCCAGCCGGTCGATCGGCATCGTGCCGCAGGAAATCGTCTTCGATCCCTTCTTCACCCCCTTCGAGGTGCTGGAGAATCAGGCCGGCTTCTACGGCATCCCGGCCGCCTTGCGCCGGTCCGAAGCCTTGCTGGAGGCGGTCAGGCTGGCCGACAAACGCAACGCCTATGCCCGCACGCTTTCGGGCGGCATGAAGCGGCGGCTGCTGGTCGCCAAGGCCATGGTCCATTCGCCGCCGATCCTGGTGCTGGATGAACCCACCGCCGGCGTCGATGTCGATCTGCGCCGCCAGCTGTGGGAACTGGTCAGCGAACTCAACCGCGAGGGCGTGACCGTGGTGCTCACCACCCACTACCTCGAAGAGGCCGAGGAGCTGTGCGACCGCATCGCCATCATCAACCATGGCCGCGTGATCGCCGACAAGCCGACTCGCGAACTGGTCGAGATGACCCGCGAGAAAGTGGTCGCCGTCACCACCGGCGATGATCTCGCCGCCGCCCCCGCGCACGAGGCTTTCACCCGCGTCGAGTGGGACGGGGCCCGGACGGTCGAGGTGACTTACGACAAGGACCGCCTCAGCGCCGGCCAGGTGCTGGCGATCCTGCAAGGCCAGGGCCTGACGATCGAGGATGTCACCACCCGCGAAGCCGATCTGGAGGATGTCTTCGTCCAGCTTACCGCCGGCGCGGCCTGAACGCTCGGCCCGAACACGCTGTCAGCGGTCGGTGTCCGCGGTCTTTTGCCGGCGCCAGGTGCGGCGCCCAAGGCGCCGGATCGGAGCATCGCAGTGGCGGCAGCGCCCCGTGTACTGGCGTCCATCCCAGCTGACCTCGCGCCGCACCGGATGATGCCGGTTCAGCACGCATGCGACAATTGATAGCACAGACATGAACTCTGTTGCCCCGCAGAGAAGTGATGTCAGATGATGATATGTTCTGCGCCCCGATGCGCACCCGCCTTTTGACGGATTGCGCCTCGGGTGGAGATTAGCACCATGTCGCAGCGCGACCTAGGGAGAATTACGATGCCGTCGGCGATAAGTCCGTGCGATTGCAATGACTCTTGCCCGCGCCTCCAATGCGCGCCATGGCGAGGGCATGGCCATGAATGATGCCTCCGGAGCGCCGCACGACATCACCCATGACGTGCTCGTCATCGGTTCGGGCGCAGCGGGGCTGACAGCCGCGCTCGCGCTGGCGGAACAGCGGCGCGTGCTGGTTCTGGCAAAGGGGTCGCTGACCGGCGGGTCCACCGCATGGGCGCAGGGCGGGATCGCTGCGGTGCTTGATGCGGGCGACACTTTCGAAGACCATATCCGCGACACGATGGTCGCCGGCGCGGGGCTCAACGACCGCGAGACCGTGGAATTCGTGATCGAACGCGCCCCGCAATCGATCGACCGCCTGTGCGAGCTTGGCGTGCCCTTCAACCGCGAGGAGCATGCCCTGCACCTCACCCGCGAAGGTGGCCATTCCCACCGCCGCATCGTCCATGTCGATGACGCGACCGGCTGGGCGGTGCAATCGGCGCTGGTGAAAGCGGCCGAAGCCCATCCCAACATCACCCTGCTGCCCGGCAGGACCTGCATCGATTTCATCACCGATCGCCATCGCGAACAGTTCTCCGCCGCAGGCCGCGTGTGGGGTGTCTATGCGCTCGACGAGGCAACGGGCCGCGTGGAGCGCCATGTCGCCCGCGCCACGATCCTTGCCACCGGGGGCGCGGGCCGCGTCTACCAGTTCTCCACCGCCCCGCGCGGCGCGACGGGCGATGGCATCGCGATGGCTTGGCGTGCGGGCGCGCGGGTCTCGAACATGGAGATGATGCAGTTCCACCCGACCTGCCTCTACCACCTCGACGTCAAGAACTTCCTGATTACCGAGGCGGTCAGGGGCGAGGGCGGGCATCTGCTCCACCCCGAAACCGGCCGCCGCTTCATGGTCGATTACGATCCCGAGCGGATGGAGCTTGCGCCCCGCGATGTGGTCGCCCGCGCGATCGACGACCAGATCAAGCGCTTCGGCTTGGATTACGTCCACCTCGATATCAGCCATCAGCCAGCCGAGTTCGTGAAGGGCCACTTCCCGACGATCTACGACAAGCTGATGGGTCTGGGCATCGACATGACTACCCAGCCGATCCCGGTCGTCCCCGCGCAGCACTACACCTGCGGCGGGGTGGTGGTGGACCTCGCCGCGCGCACCGATGTGCCGGGCTTGTGGGCGGCAGGCGAATGCACCGAAAGCGGTCTTCACGGCGCAAACCGGCTGGCGTCCAACAGCCTGCTCGAATGCTTCGTCTTCGGCGAAGCGGCGGCGCAGGATATCCTCGCGCGCTGGGACACGCTGGAGGCCCCGCCTGCGATCCTCCCGTGGGACGAAAGCCGCGTGACCGACTCCGACGAGGAAGTCGTCATCAAGCAGAACTGGACCGAAATCCGCCGCTTCATGTGGAACTACGTCGGCATCGTGCGCACCACCAAGCGGCTGGAACGCGCCGCCAGCCGCATCGAACTGCTGAAGCGCGAGGTCGAGGACTATTACGGCGCGTTCCGCGTGACGACCGACCTGATCGAACTGCGCAACCTGCTGCAAGCTGCCGAGCTGATCGTGCAGTCCGCGCTGAAGCGCAAGGAGAGCCGGGGGCTGCACTACACGCTGGACTACCCCGAGCTGGCGGCAGAAGCGAAGGATACGGTGCTGGTGCCTTAGGGCTGACGGGTGCGCTCCGCATCCACCAACGCCTGCATTCCGCGATGCAATTCAGTGGCAGCTGCGGTCCAGCATTCCAGATCGGGGTGCGCAGTTTCGCGCTCCCCGTCGAGGGTCAGCGCAATCGTCTGCTCCCCGCCGTTGGACACGACGATCCCCGGGCGCTCGCTTCGGTCGGTCGCGGCGCACTGCGTATCGACCAGGCCATTCGCCGAAGCCGTCTCGGCGAGCGCATTCAGCTTCATTAGCTGAGCCGGTTGCACTGTGCCGGAGAGCGCCTTCCCGCGCGGCTGGCCTTTGCGCTCACCGGATGCCCAGACCCCGGGCGTGACGCTATAGACACCGCTGTCGAGATCGACGGTGAGTTGGCCGGGCTCTGCCCATTCGGACTGATCGACCGTGCCGCTGACCGTGCGCGGGGCCGTGCTGCCGGCCAGTGCGCCGGTGCCTGCCGCGAGCAGGACCGCGCCCGAAAGAAAAACCAATGTGCGCATCGCATCTCTCCCGGTTTCCTTTCCGTTCATTAACAGGAAAGTAGGAGCATGATCCCTCGGTCGTTTCTCATTTGCAAGGCAATTAAGTTTGAGAAAACAAACATTCGTCATGGCGTTATCTGCGCTTGGTCTCATGGCCGCGCCTCTGGCTGCGCAGGATGATAGCGGCGAGGCCAACGCCATCGTCGTCACCGCCCAGCGTTCCGGCGCGCCGATGTGGACCGTTACCACCGCTACCGGCACCGTCATCCTCGTCGGCGAGATCCGGGCGATCCCCAAGACCGTCCAGTGGGAGCCCGCGCGGCTGGAAGAAGCCACGCGTGCGGCTGACCGGGTGATCCTCGGCGCCCGGCCCAAGGTTTCGCCGGGCGATATCTTCCGCCTGATCTTCTCGGGCGGGAAGTTCACCAAGCTGCCGGACAAGACCGTCGCCGCCGATTATCTGACGCCCGAGCAATGGGCGCGGCTCTCCGCAATCGGCACGGCGCAGGACGAGGATTACTCGCGCTCAAGCTTCCTGCTCACCTCGTTTCAGCTGCTGTCCAAGGAACTGCGCTTCAATCGTGACACGGGCGATGACACCACCGATGTGGTGAGGAAGGCCGCCGACAAGGCCAAGGTGCCCACCACCCGCGCCGCGACCTTGCGGGGCGAGGACCTGCTCGACAATCTCGCCGAGGCTCCGCCCGAAACGCACATCCCCTGCCTCACCGCCGCGATGGACGCGCTGGAGGCCGGGCCGCAGATCGTCGAACAGCGCGGGACCGACTGGCGGCGATTCAAGGTTGCCGCAGTGATGGCCAACCCGCTCGAGCAGGCACTGGGCAAGTGCTGGCCCTGGGCGGACGAGCAGGTGGGCGGCGAACTGCGCACCATCTGGGTGGACCGCATCGCCGAAGCCAGCGCCGCGAAAGGCACGACTCTGGCGGTCGTTCCGCTAAGGGTGTTGGCGGAAAGCGGCGGGGTGCTTGACCAATTGGACGCGCGCGGCTTCGATATCGCCGGACCTCCGTGGAAGTGAACCGCGCGGGCCAAAGAACAAAGACCCTGAGAGGACCCGCCGCGCAATGCCCACCCTGACCACCCCCAACACCGGCATCGAAATCTTCTACGAGGAGCAGGGCGACCCGCAAGCGCCGGTGATCCTGCTGGTCATGGGCCTCGGCGCGCAGATGACGCTGTGGCCGGATGAACTGGTCGCCGCGCTGGCGGGCGATGGCTTCCGGGTGATCCGCTACGACAACCGCGACATCGGCCTCAGCCAGAAGTTCGAAGGCGCGCGTGCGCCCTCGCTCCCGATCCAGCTGCTGCGCAAGAAGATCGGCTTCCCGGCCAAGGTGCCCTATACGCTGAAGGACATGGCCGATGACGGGATCGGGGTGCTTACCGCGCTCGGGATCGACAAGGCGCATGTCGTCGGCGCGTCGATGGGCGGCATGATCGTCCAGCTGATGGCGATCCACCACCCCGACCGGCTGCTGACCATGACCTCGATCATGTCCACCACCGGCAACGGCAAGCTGCCGCAGGCGGAAAAGCACGCGATGGAGGCGCTGATCGCACCGCTCAAGGGCATGGACGAGGAAACGCTGGTCGCCCACGGGCTCAACATCGCCCGCAACATCGGCAGCCCGCACAGCGCCGAATTTCCCTTCGACGAAGCGGCCCAGCGTGAACGGGTGCTGGCGAACATGCGCCGCTCGGTCTACCCGGCCGGCCTGCCCCGCCAGCTTGCCGCGATCATCGACGATGGCTGCCGCCGGTCGCGTCTGGCGAAGGTCCGCACCCCCACGCTGGTGCTCCACGGCGAGGCCGATCCGCTGGTGAAGGTGGAAGCGGGCGAGGATACCGCGCGGCACATCTCCGGCGCGCGGCTGGTGACTGTTCCGGGCTGGGGTCACGATCTGCCGGTGCCCCTGATCCCGCGCCTCGCCAGCGAAATCGCGGGCCACGCGCGCGGGGGGTGACGTTGCCGCCTCCCGGCTGCGGAGTTTTCAGGCCCGCCCGTCCAGCCACGCCCCCGAAGTGCGCGCGCAGGCGCGGGCGCGTTCGATCAGGTCGGGGTAGGCGTCCCGCAAGGCTGCCGAGCGTTCTTCGATGGCCATCGGGAGATGCGCGGGCAGGGCATCGACCATCGCGGCGAGCGGCAGGCCCCCTTGGCCCAGTGGCATCCGGCGGTTGATCGCATCATCGATGATCGCGTCGAAATCGGTGAGATCAGGCCCCTCGGCGGGCGCATCGCAGGGTTGGCAGTAGGACAACCACTCGCGCGGGATCGCCTTGAGGTCTTCGGCTGTCCCCCCGGACCGCGCCCAGTGGAGCGTGTCGACCAGCAGCGCCTTGGCGTCGCCCTCGACGGCTTCAAGGATCGCGCGGGCCATGGGAAGCGTCTTCACCTCGGTGAAGATGCCGAATTCGAGGTTCACCCGCACGCCCGTGCCCGCCGCCGCGCTCACCAGCGTCTGGAACTTGGCGGTGGTGGCGGCCATGTCGGGGTCGCTGGAGACGCACAGGAGGTTCGCCGCGCCCAGTTCGGCGGCGATGTGGACGAGCTCGGTCAGCCACGGATCGGGCGCGCCGGGCATGATCCACGCGACCTCGCAATCGAGCAGCTCAACGCGCGCATCGCGCGCCTGCTGGCGGATCGCGCGGGTGGTGGCGGGGGTCCACGTCTCGCGCTCCACCCACATCCCGCCGAAATCGAAACCGGCCGCAGCGGCGCATTCGATCAACTGCGCCGGAGTGGCCTCAGGCATGATCCCGGCGGCGAGCGAGATCTGCCGTCTGATCACAAGGTTTGGCCGTCATCCAGAACGAAGTCGGCCCCCGTCACGAACTCGCTCGCGTCCGAGCACAGGAACAGGATCATCGCGTCCAGCCCCTCCTCGCCCATCAACCGGCGCTTGGGAAAGCGCGCGATCTGCTTCTTGCCCGGGTCGGTATCGAACCACGCATCGTTGATCGCGGTGCGGATGTAGCCGGGGGAGACGGTGTTGACGTTGATCCCGGCCCGCGCCCATTCGCGCGCCAGCGTGCGGCCCGCCTGCACCACGCCCGCCTTCGATGCGGCATAGGCGACGAGGCCCGGCGATGGCTCGAAGGCGGTGATCGAGGCGATCAGCACGATTCTTCCCCGCGTTACGCCGTGGGCCATCATCCGCCGCGCGCCTTCGCGAGCCGTGAGTATCGCGCCCTTCAGGTTGATGGCGAGGGTCTGTTCGATTTCCTCTTCCGAGATGGTGGTGGCCATCCCCGCGCCGTCCACGCCAGCATTGGCGATGACCGTATCGACCGGGCCGCCGAATGCCGCCTCCGCCGCATCGAAACCGGCGATGATGTCCGCCCCGCGCGCCACATCCATGGTGACGGCAGCCGCCTGCGGGCCGATTTCGGATGCCAGCGCGGCCAGCCGGTCCGCCCGCCGCGCGCCCAGCGCTACATTCGCGCCGCTCGCGGCAAGGATGCGTCCGAAACGGGTGCCAAGCCCCGAAGACGCGCCGGTGACGAGCGCGGTGCGCCCGGTGAGGTCGAAGGAGAAGCTCATGCGCGCCTACTTAACCGCAGGCAGCTCCCCGTTCACGTATTTCATCAGCGTGGTCTGGAAATGGCGCACGCGGCTGTCCTGATAATGGCCCAGTTCCATCAGCCCGTCCTTCATGCTCTTCATGCCTTCCTGTACGTAAGGCAGGTTGGCCATGTCCTGATCGAACACATTGGCGAGCTGCGGCCCCATGATGTCATTGGCCCAGGCGAAGGGCTCATCATCGGGGATGTAGGTCATGGCGACGGCGCGGGGGCGTTCCTGACCCTTGGGGGTGGGGAACAGCAGGCGGATTTCCATGATGCACCAGTCGGGCGTGTCGCCGGGCAGCCAGCGGTAGACCAGCGTCGGCAGGAAGCCGATCCACGGCGCGAAGTTGGGGAAGATGTTGTAGGTGAAGTTGTCGAGGATCTCGGTGTCGGCAGCGTCCGAATAGTCGTAGCCATATTGCTCGGCAAAGCCCTTGCGTCCGGCTTCGGCGAGGATCTTGCGCGCGCCGAGCGGATCGTTGGCATCGTAGCTTTCATCGGTGCCTTCGCTGGCCGAAAAGCGCCGGTTGGTGCGCGCGTGCTGCCCGCCCGAGAACTCGTTCATCTTCTCCAGAACGTAGTCCGAATTCTTGCCCTTCACGTGCGGGCTCAGCACCCCCGAGGGTGTGATCGCGCGGTTGAAGTGGTCGCCGATCAGGTCGTAGCGGGTGTTGGCATCGCCGAGGAAGGCGAGCAGCTGCGGGTGGGTGGTGATCGAGTGCCAGGCTTCCATGAAAGCCTCGGCGGTCGCCTTCCAGTTGGCGGGGATCTTCTTCTGCACCCACATGCCGGTGTAGCGGTTGGCGAAGTCATAGCGTTCGTAATGCGATGCCGCCGGGCCGAGCCACGTCTTGAAATCGGGTAGATCGTGGTTCTCGGTCAGCATGACAAAGCCCTGCCACAGCTCGATGCGCGCCTGCGGCAGGTCCATGTCCTTGCCTTCGAGATGCTTGAAATCCCACGAACAGGGGATTTCCTTCAGCGACCCGTCATTGCGCCAGGTGAACCCGTGGAACGGGCAGCGCAGCTGGACCGAATTGCCGCTTTCGGTGCGCAGCTTGCGGCCGCGGTGGAGGCAGGCGTTGTAGAAGGCTTTCACGCCGCCGTCCTTCTGGCGGATCAGAAGGAAGCTCTTGCCGGCGATGTCGAAGACGACCGTGTCGCCCGCATCCGGCATTTCGTCTTCGCGCGCGGCGAAGAGCCAGACGTTGGGCCACATCTTCTCGCGCTCGAGCTTCGCGAATTCCTCCGAGATATAGGGCGCCACCGGCAGCGGATCGTCACCCATGTCGATCGTGGTTTCCTCGAACAGGTAATCGGGCGCGCGGCGGGTGTCGCCGTTCAGCATGTCGGTGTAGCTGATCCCCGGGCAACGGTCGCCGCGGGCAATGTCCTTGATCTCGTTCATCTGGCTTGTCCGGTCCTCTCGGGGGCAGGCCCCGCCTCTCGTCCTCGCACTTTGTGCAGTGTTTCCGGCGCAGAATATCACACAGCTTTGCGGCAAGGACACCCTATCGGATTGGAGAGGAATGTGGGTTTGACAGGCAAGATCGCCGCGCTGGGCGACATCATGCAGCTGGCCTTCGTGCCGGAGGATTTCGACGCGGCGGTGAAGCACTGGACCGAAGTGATGGGCGTAGGCCCGTTCTACATCATCGAGGGTATCCACCTTGATGGCATGAAGTATCGCGGGCAGCCGACCGAGGCCGTGTTCGATCTGGCGCTGGCCTATTGGGGCGACATGCAGATCGAACTGATCCGCCCGCGCGATAATCACCCTTCCGTCTACACCGGAGAATACGGCGCGACCGGCAACGGGCTGCACCATGTGTGCATTCTGGTCGATGATATCGCCCACGCCCGCGCCGTGTGCGAGGCCGAAGGCGCCGAGGTGATGATCGAGGGGACCTTCGGCACCAGCAAGGCGATCTATGTCGACGCCGGGGGCGGGCCGGGGACACTGGTGGAGATTCTCCAGCAGGACAAGGACGGCCCGGACCTGTTCGGGATGATCAAGGCTGCGGGCGTGGGCTGGGATGGGAGCGAGCCGCTGAGGAAGCTGGGGTAGTTCCCTTCGTCGTTGCGAGGAGCCGCAGGCGACGAAGCAATCCATTGACCAAACGCTAGCCGCAAGGTCAGGCCATGGATTGCTTCGCTACGCTCGCAATGACGAGATTTAGTCTGAAGCCCCCAGATACCCCAGCTGCCCGGCCTTGAAGATCGTCTGCGCGCGGTTCACCGAGTCGAGCTTCTCGCCCGCACG
>JAIEOM010000144.1 GCA_019750455.1 Sphingomonadales bacterium
CAGGCTCGCCGAGGCGCTTGGGGAAGGGGACGCTGGCATTGAGCTGCGCCCACATCGGCGGGTTGCGGTCCTTCATGCCCAGCATCAGCGGGGTGGCGAAAATGCCCGGCATGACCGAATTCACCCGGATGCCCATATCCATCAGATCGCGCGCCATTGGCAGCACCAGCCCGTTCACCCCGGCCTTGCAGCTGCCATAGATCACCTGACCGATCTGCCCGTCCTGCGCGGCGACGCTGGCGGTGAGGATGATGCAGCCGCGCTCGCCATCGGCGTTGAGGGCCTCCGCATTCGCCATCCCCAGCGCCGAGATGCTGGCGACACGGTAGCTGGCGACAAGAATGCCCTCGGCCCCGAAGGCGTAATCCTCGGTGGAAAGGCGCTTGTACTGGCCGCTTTCCTTGTCCCAGCCAAGCGTCTTGCCGCGCCGGCTGGCCATCGCGCAGTGGAGCGTCACGCGCTCCTGCCCGTGGGCGGCGCGTGCCTTGGCAAAACCAGCCTCGACGCTGGCCTCGTCCATGATGTCGACATGGCAGAAGATGCCGCCGATCGCTGCGGCGTGCGCCTCGCCGGCCTCGTCGTTGATGTCGAAGATCGCGACCTTGCATCCTGCCTCGGCGAAGGCCTGTGCGCTCGCCTTGCCCAGCCCGCTCGCGCCGCCGGTGACGACCACGGCCATGCCCGGTTCCAGTTTCATGCGTATGTCTCTCCCTTGATATTCTTTTGCCTCTGGCTAGGCCTTTCGCAGGGTATGCGCTAGCTCTCCAAATGCAGATGATTGGCTTGCCGCACGCCGCGCGGGGCAGTAACTCCGCCGCCATGACCGCACCCCTCGCCGCGCCCGATCGCCGCCGCTTCCTCGGCGCCACCGCTTCCGCCTTCGCCGCACTGGCCGCCAGTGGCTGCATGACCCGCGGGGAGGGCACCGCCACCGCGCCCGCGCCCGCGCCCAAAGCGGCCGGCGGTTTTGCAGGCTATGGTCCGCTGAAGCCCGATCCAGCCGGCTTCCTCGATCTGCCGGAGGGCTTCTCCTACCGCGTCATCTCCCGCCTCGGCGATGCGATGGACGATGGCGGCACCGTGCCCGATCGGGCGGACGGGATGGGCTGCTTCGACCTCGGTAACGGGGAAATCGCGCTGGTGCGCAACCATGAACTTCAGCCCCGCCACGATGCGGGCGGGCCGATCACCAAGGGCTTCGGCAAGCGCAATGGCGCCTTCGTCCCCGGCGGCACCACCACCATCGTGCTCGACGCCGCGAGCCTGCAAGTGAAGCGCCAGTTCCGCAGCCTCGGCGGCACGATCCGCAACTGTTCGGGCGGGGTGACCCCGTGGGGCAGCTGGCTGACCTGCGAGGAGGCGCCGACCGGCCCCGGCCAGCCCTATGGCGACGGGCTGGAGCGGGATCATGGCTGGGTGTTCGAAGTGCCCGCCGCTGCGCGTGGCCTCGTCGAGCCGGTGCCGCTGACCGCGATGGGCCGCTTCAACCACGAAGCCGCCGCTGTCGATCCGGCGACCGGCATCGTCTACATGACCGAGGACCGCGACGACGGGGTGCTCTACCGCTTCATCCCGAAGGTGCCGGGCAAACTCGCCGAGGGCGGACGCCTTCAGGCGATGTCGATCGAAGGCCTGCCGGATTCGCGCAACTGGGCAACCGCGCTGATGCCGCTGCGCAAGGCCTATGCGGTCAGCTGGATCGATCTTGACCAGCCCGAAGCGCCGAAGGACGATCTGCGCATCCGCGCTGCGGCCAAGGGCGCGACCCTGATCGCGCGGGGCGAGGGGCTGCACATGGGCGTCAATCGCGGGGTGTCCGAAGTCTTCGCCTGCTGCACCAGCGGCGGCGCGAAGCAGCTCGGGCAGATCCTCAGGTTGACGGTCGGCCAGTCGGGCAAGCCGGACATGATCGAGCTGTTCTTCGAAAGCGAGAGCACCGACCAGTTCAACTTCGGCGACAACCTGACGGTTGCGGCCAATGGCCACCTGATCGTGTGCGAGGACCAGTACACCGACGTGGTGGACAATCACATCCGCGGGATCACGCCGGATGGCCGCGCCTACAACCTCGCCAGACTGCACGCGCAGACCGAACTGGCGGGCGGGTGCTTCTCGCCCGATGGCAAGGTGCTGTTCGTCAACGCTTACGGCCCCACCGCGACACTGGCGATCACCGGGCCGTGGGTCGCCTGATCTGCCGGCGACGCGGTGGACGGCTTTCTCCTCGCGCTGCTGCTGGTCGCCGCACTGGCGATGGGAGGGCGTGACCAGTGGATGGTGGCGCGCTGGGCTGACAGCCTCGGGCGGAGCGCCGGGCTGCTGCTGCTGGCGGTGGCCTGCACCTGCCTGAGCGCAGCAGCGATGGCGTGGTTCGGGGCCGAATTTGCCGCCATGCTGCCGCGCCGCGCCGCGCAGATGCTGGTCGCCTTCGCGCTTGCCCTGGCGGCAACCGAACTGGCGCTGCCGGTGCGCATCAAGAAGCCGGTTGAGCCGACCCGGTCGCTGGCGGCAATCGGCATCGTGTTGCTCGCCCGCCAGATCGGGGATGGGGCGCGCTTTGCGGTCTTCGCCCTGGCGGCGTGGACCGTATGGCCGGTGACAGCGGCGCTTGGCGGGGCGCTGGGCGGCGCGGCGGCAGTGGCCTTGGGGTGGGCTGCCGGAGCGGAGAACATGGCCCGCTGGCCGCTGCTCCCGCTGCGCATCGGGCTTGCGGTATGCCTCGCCATCGCGGCGCTCTTTATCGGCCTCAACGCCCGTTTCGCCGCATTCTGATCGCCAGAATCGATCAATCAGACCTAAAAAGAGCGCCGAAACCCAAAGCATGTAGGTGCGTTGGGTAATCGGACCTCTCAAGCAGGCTGAAAAACCTGCCCCCGCCAAATAAAAGGAGAACGTCATGGCCGACGCCCAAACCAATTCGAAAGGCGCACTGATTGCCGAGCTTAACGGCTTGCTGGCCGATCACTTCGCGCTGTTCATCAAGACCAAGAATTTCCACTGGCACGTCAAGGGTCCGCGGTTTCGCGACCTGCACCTGCTCTTCGATGATCAGGCGATCCAGATCCGCGACCAGATCGACGTGATCGGGGAACGCGTGCGCAAGCAGGGCGGCGATACGCTGACCTCGGCGGGATCGGTGTCGAAGCACACCCAGATCAAGGATCAGGACAGCGCCAGCCTTGCCGCCGAAGACATGATTGCCGAGCTGATGGCCGATAACCAGAAGGTGGTTGAGCGGCTGAAGCGGATGAAGGACCTTGCCGAACAGGCCGGCGACAACGCTACCGACGGCCTCCTCGACGACTGGACCGACATGGCCGAGGAACGCGTGTGGTTCCTCAAGTCCCTGCTGGCCTAAGCCCCGCGAACACACGCATAAATATCCACAAAGGGCCGCGCCTGTTGCCGGGGGCGGCCCTTTTGGTATCAGGGGGCATGGCCGAAATCACCATTATCGAAAGCGCCGGTGCGGGCGCGATTGCCGACTGGCTGGCGAAGGCGCTCGGGCAGCCGGGTGCGGTGTGTTTGCCAGGCGGATCAACGCCCTTTCCCATAATCGCCGTGCTGGTCGAAACGGACAGCGGCGTCTGGTCGGACCGGGAGGTGTGGCCCAATGACGACCGCATCGTGCCTGAAGATCACGAGGCCTCCAACACCGGCAAGATGCGCGCGCTGCTGGAGCCTGCGGGAGCGGACATCGTGCCGCTGGCCGAAGGTGCGCGCCCGCCGCATTTCGCGGTGACTTGGCTGGGCATGGGGCCGGACGGACACATCGCCTCGCTGTTCCCCAACACCGATCCGCAGGTCGATGATCCGCAGGCGCTGCGCCGCCTGACGCCTGATCCCCTACCGGCACACGCGCCCTTCGACCGGATCACGCTGACGATCCCGGCGCTGCTCGATACCGACGCGATCCTGTTCACCCTTGGCGGAGCGGCGGACAAGCGCGCGGTTTTCGATGCCGCCGCGCGCGGCGAGAATGACCTGCCAGTCGCCCGTCTGCTGCACGCGGCGCAGGCGCGCGGCATTCCCGTCACTGTCTTTGCCTGAGCCGATGGCGACGTTTCTCCCCGCCCCGCTCCACCGCGCGCTGATGCCGCTCGCGTATCGTGCGCGGCACTGGTGGCGGCGCTTGCGCAAGCAACCGATCGCCGGGGTGAGTGTGATCGTCACCAACCTTTCCGGCGATGTGCTGCTGCTCAAGCATTCCTACGGTCCCGATGTTTGGGGCCTGCCAGGCGGCGGGCTCGGCAAGGGCGAAGACCCGCAGGAGGCAGCGCGGCGCGAAGTGCGCGAGGAACTGGGCGTGAACCTTGCCCGGATCGAGCCGGTGGGGATACTGGAAGAGGTGCTGTCCGGCTGCCCCCACACCGCCTACATCTTCGCCGGCGTGTGCGACCGCCAGCCCCGGCCCGATGGCCGCGAGGTGACCGAGGCGCGCTTCTTCCCCTCGCACTCCCTGCCCGAACCGCTCGGCCGCACCACCCGCGCGCGGATCGCTGTGTGGCGGGCGCGGGGGACCGGGTAGGGCCTACAGCAACCGCAATTGCGCCTCGTCGCGGGCGGGCTTCGCGTCTTCTGCCCCCTCCAGCCCAGATAGCGTCAATCCCATCAGCCGGATCGGGCCGCGCAGCGGCAATTCCGCCTCCAGCAGCGCCCTTGCGAGCGTCGCGAATTCCGCCTTGCCGCTGACGAAACCGGGCAGCGAGGTTGCGCGGGTAATGATCTGGAAATCGGTGAACTTCAGCTTCAGCGTCACCGTCCGCCCTCGCGCCCCGGCCGCCTCGATCCGGTCCCAGACGATGTCGATGATGTTCTCCAGCGTCTCGCGCAGGGCCGCGCCGCTGCCGATGTCTGCCGAGAAGGTCCGCTCCCCGCCCACCGATTTGCGGATGCGGTGCGCCGCGACCGGGCGCAGGTCGATGCCGCGGGCGGCGCGGAACAGATAATCGGCCATGCTGCCGAAATGCTGGCGCAGGAAGGCGATGTCCTTCCCGGCAAGGTCCGCCCCCGTGGCAATGCCGAGCGCCTGCATCTTCCCTTCAGCCTTGGGTCCGACCCCGTGGAACCGCCGGATCGGCAGCCCGGCAACGAACTGCGCGCCTTCCCCGGGGCGGATCACGCACATGCCATCGGGCTTGTTCTGGTCGCTGGCGAGCTTGGCGAGGAACTTGTTGTAACTCACCCCCGCACTCGCGGTCAGGCGGGTCTTGGCGCGGATTTCCTGCCGGATCAGCTCGGCAATGCGGGTGGCGCTGCCGATGCCCAATCGGTCGTCGGTGACATCGAGATAAGCCTCGTCGAGGCTCAAGGGCTCGATCAGGGGGGTGTAGTGCTCGAACACCCGCCGGATCTGGCGACTCGCCTCCTTGTAGGCGTCGAAGCGTGGACGGACGAAGATGAGGTCAGGGCAAAGGCGCTGTGCCGTAACCGAGGGCATGGCGCTTCTCACCCCGAACTTCCTCGCCTCGTAGCTGGCGGCGGCCACCACCCCACGCCCGCCCGCGCCGCCCACGGCGACGGGCTTGCCCTTCAGCTCGGGATTGTCCCGCTGTTCGACGCTGGCGAAGAAGGCATCCATATCGACATGGATGATCTTGCGCAGGCCAAGCTCTCCGCCGCGCGCTTCACCATTGTCGTCTGACGGAGCCGGAATGGTCATGCCCTGCAAATAGAACCTTCCCCCGCATGAAGGAACTGTTGCTGGAACCATTTACCACGCGTGCCATTTTGTGCACATGCGAAAAGAACAGTGGTCATCCGGAGAACCCGTGGGCAAAGGCCCCGCCATGGCCACCTCGTTCGCCTCTTCCCCGCCTGCCCGCAAGGCGCTCGGTGAGCGCGAGCTGATGTGGATGATGGCGATGCTGATGGCATTGAACGCCTTCGGGATCGACGCGATTCTGCCCGCGCTGGATGCGCTGGCGGCGGAGCTCGCGGTGGGGGGGAACGACCGCCAGTTCGTGATCGGCGTCTATCTGTTGACCGCTGGGATGGGGTCGCTTGTGCCGGGCGCGCTGGCCGACCGTTTCGGACGGCGGCCGATCCTGCTGGGCTCGATCGCGGTCTATATCGTGCTTTCGATCCTGTCCGCGCTCGCGCCGACTTATGACGCGCTGATCGCCGTGCGCGCGGCGCAGGGCTTCTTCGCCGCAGGGATCGTCGCCCTGCCGCCCGCGATCATCCGCGACCGTGTGGGCGGTGACCGCATGGCGCGCATGATGAGCGTGATCTTCGTGATCTTCCTGATGGTGCCCGCGGTTGCGCCGACCATCGGCAAGGCGATCCTCGAATTCGGCAGCTGGCGCGCGATCTTCGGTGCGATGGCGGGGCTGGGCGTGGCGATGGGCCTGTGGGTCCACATCCGTCTGCCCGAAAGCCTGACCGAAGAGAACCGCCAGCCGATCCTTCCGCGTACCATAGCCGCCAACATGGCGCGCGCGCTAGCGATGCCGAGCGTTGCGGGCTATGTGATCGGTTCGGCGCTGGTGTTCGGCGCGCTGTTCGGCTTCATCAATTCTTCGCAGCAGTTGATCACCCACACCTTCGGCGCGGGCGACATCTTCACCTATGTCTTCGGCATCTGCGCCGGATCGATGGCGCTGGCGAGCTGGTCGAATTCGCGCATCGTGGAACGTTTCGGCGCGCGCCGGGTCAGCCACACGGCGCTGTTCGCCTTCATTCTGGTGAGCGCGGTGCAGGTGATGTTTGCCTTCCAGCCCGAAGAAAGCCTGTGGCACTTCGTCCCGCTGATGGCGATCAACATGGCGCTGCTCGGCTTCATCGGCAGCAATTTTGGCGCAATCGCGATGAACCCGTTTTTCAGCATCGCCGGCGCGGCCAGTTCCGCCCACGGCTTCGTGCGCATGACCACCGCGGCGCTGCTGGGCGGGGCCATCGGCTATGCCTATGACGGCACGGCACGCCCGCTGGCGCTGGCGCTGCTGGCATCGGGCCTCACCTGTCTCGCTCTGGTGCTGTGGAGCGAGAAGGGCAAGCTGTTCGGCCCTTCCGACGCCGAGTTGCAAGGCTGACCGCCCCGCAACCCGGCGCCGCCCGCCTCACGCAGCCCGTGCCCTGACGGCATCGAAGCTGTGGCGGACCAGCAGCGTGCCGTTCCGCCACACGGGCACGAGCAGATCGTCGCTCTCCGCCACCGCCTCCCTCCGCTTGGCCACCAGCCTGCCCCCCTCGCGCACCACGGCCTGCCGCCCGGCCTTGCTGGCCTTGCCCGGATCAGTCGCGGGGGCTTTCGACACGTCGTGCCACACGCCCTTGTCGTCACGCATCGCATTGGCCTTCATCGCGAAGCGCAGGGTGTCGCGGTTGACCTGCTGGAGCAGCCCGCCGCCCATCCCGAAGGCGATGTTGTCGATGGCGAAGCCTTCCGCGATCATCCGCTCGACCAGCCGCGCGATGGTGGCGGGCGTCATGCCGTCACCCTGGATGACGCGCACGTGCGGATCGAGCACGCGGAAGCCCTTTGCATTCACAGCCCCGCCGAACGCCTCCCACAGCACCTTCACCGCACGCAGCGGGGTTTCGACGGGATCGCCGCTGTCGGGGCGCACCACCAGCGTGCCCTTGCGGCTGAGTACCTTGTCCCGCAGCACGCCGCCCCAGATGCCGGTCAGCGCCGCATCGAGATCGTAGCTGTCCGAGACCACCGCCACCAATCGTCCCTCGCCATCGAAGGCATCGAGCATGTTGGCATAGGCCTCAGCCTCCCGGTCGCGGCCCCAGCTGGTCATGGTGCTGTGTTCGGCTGCCGGGATCGAGAAGCCCGCCATCTCGGCGCCATAGAACCGCCGCGCGGCGACCAGCGCCTCCATCGTGTCGGTGCCCATGAAGTTGACGAGGTGCGCCATGCCGCCAAGGCCGGCGCTTTCCCCGCTGGAGACACCGCGCGCGCCGAAATCGTGGAGCTTGAAGGGGAGCTGGCCCCGGGGGTCCTCGCTCGTTGCCTCCAGTCCTGCGGCGATGATCGACCGGCACTTGCGGCTGAGCGTGGCCACCGTGGTGGGATACCACACCGCGCGCAGCAGGGCGGTCTCGATAAAGGTGGCGAGCCACGGCAGGCGCGGGTCGGTGGTCTCGACCTCGATCAGCGGCATGCCGGTGGGCACGATCAGCCCCTCGGGCAAGGCGCGGATTTCGACGGGGAGGAACCCGCCGTGCTCATCGAGAATGATCTGCCAGCCCGCGCGGTTGAAAGGCACGCCGTGTGCGGCGCAGACCGCCTCGGCCTCGTCGATGTCGGCCTGTGTGATCGGGGTGCCCAGCCGCTCCAGCAGGAAGGGCTGCAAGCCGAAGAACAGCACTTCGTCCGCAAAATCATTGGGCCGCGCCTCGACATAGGCGCTGATTGCGCGCGCTTCGGGCGGGTATTGCAGGAAGTGGCTTTGCTTGTAGCTGTCGGTGGCGAGTATCAGGTTGTCGGTCATGTCTGTGAGCTCCTCACAGGTTTGGAAGCTGCGCCGGGCTCCCCGGCGCGGGCGGAAGGGTGTCAGAGATCGGCCATTGCGGTGATGATCGCCCAGTGATCCTCGAACAGCATCTCGGGGCTGAGATCGCCGAGCCGATACCAGCGGGCGTGGGCGGCATCGTCGCCGCCCTTCACGCTGAACAGCTTGCGGCGCTCGGGCAGGCGGAACAGGAAGGCGTGGGTGATGATCCGGCCGCGCAAGCTCCGGTTCGGGGCATCGAATACCCTCGTGCGCGCGTCCTCGATGAAACTGGCGAGCATGGCCGGCGGGATCTGGCCCTTGCCGTCGCTGATTGCGGTCTCCTCGCGCAACTCGCGGATTGCGGCGTCGCGGATGCGTTCGGCCGGGTTCACAAAGCCGCCGGGCAGGGCGAGCAGCCCCTTGCCGGGCACCGACCCGCGCGTGACCAGCAGGATGTTCCCCGCCTGCACTACCACCGCATCGGCGGTGACGAACGGCCCCGGCCCCCATTGTGCGGGGTAGGCGGCGAGATATTCCGCCTCCTCCAGCAGCGCCTTGAACGTGTCACCCAGAGCGAACTCCCTGAGGAAGCCGACAACACCGGGAGAAAGGATTGCCTCGGGCACTTCAGGAATGCGCTGGAAGTACCGATTGCGCACATCTTGCGAAGAAAAGGTGCCATATTGGCTATCGACCTGAAGGTTCTCCCATTCGGGGAACAGCTTGAGGTAATAGGAGCTGGCGTCCTTCCCATACCCCGCCAGCGCCACCCGGAAATCGGCGAGGCCGTGGTTCCGGAAGCCGTGAGCATTGCCGTGATCGAGCACCAGCGCACGCACGGTGCGCTGGACCTGCGCGGTCCATGCCGTGTCGGAATAGAGGTGATCGTCGAGGGCTGCGATGATCAGCCGGCCTTGCGCGACCTCGTGCCGGAAGGCGGAGCGCAGCATCGCCTCGCGCTCGGCATAGGTGAAGGGGTTGCGCGGATCGCGCGCCACGTTCGCCGATCCGACCAGCACGATCAGGCGATCGACCTGTTCCAATGTGCGGGCGATGACATGCTCGTGGCCGATATGCAGCGGCTGGAAGCGTCCGATGAAGACGCCGAAATCAATCGTGCTCATGTGTTCGAGGCTCCCTCGAAGTGTCGTGCAGGCCGGACTCCCCGACTCGCTGAGGTGCATATATCTAATTTGCATATAAGCAGTCAAGCTATATGATGACATCCATGACCCACCCGCCCTTTGCCGTGACCGTTGATCTGGTGCTGATGACCGTCACGGCCGATCGCCTCACAGTCCTGCTGCAGCGCCGCACGGCCGAGCCCTTTTCGGGCCTGCTCGCCTTGCCGGGCGGGTTTGTAGGGGTGGACGAGCCGCTCGATGCGGCGGCGCGGCGCGTGCTGGCGGACAAGGCAGCCTTTGCGCAGGGCGAGGGGGCGTGGCTTGAACAGCTCTACACCTTCGGCGATCCGTCACGCGATCCGCGCATGCGCACCGTCAGCGTGGCCTATTTCGCGCTGCTTCCGGCAGAGGAACTGGCGGCGGCGGTGAGCGCGGCGGAGGACCTGACGCTCGCTCCCGTCATGGACCTGCCCCCCGCGCTCGCCTTCGATCACGCCGCGATCATCGCTGCCGCGCATGACCGGTTGAAGGGCAAGCTCGATTACGCGCCGCTCGCGCTGGCGCTGCTGCCGGAACGGTTCACCCTGCGCGATCTGCAAGCCGTGCACGAGGCGATCACGGGCAAAAGCCTCAACAAGCCTGCCTTCCGCCGCCGCATGATCGACACCGGCTGGATCGAGCCGACCGGCGAGCGCGAGACCGCGACCAGCTTCCGCCCTGCCGAACTTTACCGCCGCAAGCCTTAGAGCATCGCGCGGAAAAGTGGTAACCGGTGTTCCGCAAAAGCGATGCGGCACCTAAGCCTGATCGGCCCCCAGCCGCCGCCACGCCAGCCCCGCGAACTCGCACAGCAAGGGCCGCGTATCGCGCGGGTCGATGATGTCCTCGACATTGAACCTCTCCGCGCTGCGGAACGGTGAAGTCACCTTGGCGAGGCGGGCGCGGATATCCTCCAGCAGGGCTTCGGGGTCTTCGGCGGCTTCCAGCTCCGCCTTGTAGGCGACCTCCAGCCCGCCCGCGATGGGCAGGCTCCCCCAGTCACCCGAGGGCCAGCAATAGCGGTACTGGTAGCGGTCGGCATTGCTCATCGCGCTCCCGGCGATGCCATAGGCGCGGCGCAGGACGATGGACGCCAGCGGCACGGTGGCGCGGTAGATCGCGTTCATCGCGTTCACGCCATACCGGATCGTCCCCGCCATCTCCGCCTCGCGCCCGATCATGAAGCCGGGGTTGTCGACGAGGTGGACGATGGGCAGGCGGAACTGGTCGGCGAGCTTGACGAAGCGTTCGACCTTCTCGGACGTCTTGGCCTCCCACGATCCGCCGAGGTAGGAAGGATCGCTAGCGATGACGCAGACCGGCCAGCCATCGAGCCGCGCCAGAGCCGTGATCGCGGCGCGGCCCCAATGGCGGCCGATCTCGAACACGGTGCCCGCATCGAACAGCATCTCCATGCAGCGGCGCATCGAATAGACCTGCTTGGGATCGCGCGGGACGAGGCTGAGCAACGCCTCCTCGCGCCGGTCGGTGGGGTCATCGCAAGCCGAGCGGCGGGCAGGCTGCCCCACATATTCGGGCATGAACGAGAGGAAATGCCGCGCGCGGGCGAAGGCTTCGGCCTCGCTGGCCACCTCGTCATCCACCACGCCGTTGCGGGTGTGGATCGCGCTGCCGCCGAGCGCTTCCTTGGCCTCCTCGTGATTGGCCGCGCCGCCCTTGTAGGCCTCGCCCAAGCCATCGACCACGGCAGGGCCAGCGGCAAAAATCTGGCTGAGGCCCTTCACCATGATCGAATAGTGGCTGGCCACCGTCCGCGCCGCGCCGAGGCCCGCCGTTGGCCCCAATGCCAGCGCGACGACCGGCACGGTATCGAGATTGGTCACCACATCGCCCCAGCCGGGCACCGCAGGAATATAGGTCGCGCCGATCTGTTCGAGCGTTTTCACCGAGCCGCCGCCGCCTGTCCCGTCGATCATGCGGATGATCGGGAGCTTCATCTGGTGCGCCATCATCTCGGCCTGCACCATCTTGCGCGCGATGCCGGCATCCGCCGCGCCGCCGCGAATGGTGAAATCGTCGGCGGTGGCGACCACCGGACGGCCGTTGATCAGCGCCTTGCCGAAGAGGAAGGGGGCGGGGGTGACGCTCTGGAGGTCGCCATTGGCGTCATATTTGGCCGAGCCCGCAATCTTGCCGATCTCGCGGAAGGAGCCTTCGTCGCACAGCGCCGCAAGCCGCGCACGGGCGTCCATCTTCCCGCGCCCATGCTGCCGCGCAACCTTGTCCGCGCCGCCCATCTGCTCGGCCAGCGCCTCGCGGCGGCGCAGTTCTTCGAGTTCTTTTTGCCACGACATCCCAATCTCCCACCTCGTCATCGCGAGGAGCCCCGCAAGGGGCGACGCGGCAATCCATGGCCGGACGGCGCGCCCTGTTGTGAGGTCAGGTGATGGATTGCTTCGCTTGCGCTCGCAATGACGAAAAGAGGGTGGCCCTCTTCGTCATCCCAGCGCAAGCTGGGACCTAGGGCGGCAAGCACTGCTCCAAGAGGCCATAGGCCCCAGCTTGCGCTGGGGTGACGGGTTATTCTGCAGCCGCCGGCACCACCCGGCAGAGAACCGTCTCGACCTGCACCTGCGACCCCGCGCTGACGCTGAGCCCCTCGACCACCCCATCGAAGGGCGCGGTGAGGGCGTGTTCCATCTTCATCGCCTCGAGCACCAGCAGCCGCTGCCCGGCGGTGACGGTCAGCCCCTCGGCAACATCGACCGCGATGACCTTGCCCGGCATCGGCGCAATGATCGCGCCATCGGCGGCGGAGGCTTGGCCGGTGCCATCTGGTCCTCGGACGGCGAAGCAATGGGTCTCGCCTCGCTCGGTCACGAAAATCCTTTCGTCGGCCGTCATCGTTGTACAAACGCCAAAGCTCTCTCTGTGCCGACGGCTATCGCCGCGCACGGGCTCCTGCGAGTGGTGAAGAGTAACCGTCTCGTTCGGAGCGGCATTGAGACGGAAGCCGAACAAGCCTTTGCGCAACTGCCCTTCGACCGTGAAGCTGCCCTGCCAATCCAAGTAGTCCCTCCGGAAGCGGCGCGCTGCGGCATCCACCGCGCTTTTCGAAGGCTGGTAGTCCGGCAGGAGTGCCTCTCCCTTGAGCTCGATGAGTCCGGTATCGAGTTTCGCATCACGAAACTCCCGCATGTCCAAGCACTCGAACAGAAATCCCTGATTGGTCCGCAACGGCGAAACATAGGAATTGTCCAGCGCCTCCAGCATCGCGTTGATCGCCTCGCCACGCTCTTCCGCGTGGACGATTATCTTTGCGATCATCGGGTCGTAGAACGGGCTGACAGTGTCACCCTCTTCCACGCCGGTTTCAATCCGCGCCCGATCGTCGAGATACAGATCGACGATCTTGCCGGGGCTCGGCAAGAACCCCTTCGCCGGATCCTCCGCATACAATCGCGCTTCGATGGCATGGCCGTTGATCGACAGCTCGTCCTGCTGCTTGGGCAGCGGCTCGCCGCTCGCGACGCGCAGCTGCCATTCGACCAGATCGACGCCGGTGATCTCCTCGGTGACGGGGTGTTCGACCTGAAGCCGGGTGTTCATCTCCATGAAGAAGATGCGGTCCGCCCGCAGGCCCTCGGAGGCGTCGGCGATGAATTCGATCGTGCCCGCGCCCTCGTAATCGACCGCTTTCGCGGCGCGCACGGCGGCGGCGCAGATCGCTTCGCGGGTGGCGGTGTCCATGCCGGGGGCGGGGGCTTCCTCGATCACCTTCTGGTGGCGGCGCTGGAGCGAGCAGTCGCGCTCGAACAGGTGGACGACGTTGCCGTGGCTATCGCCGAACACCTGCACCTCGATATGGCGGGGCGAGGTGATCCACTTCTCCAGCAGCACCTCGTCATTGCCGAAGCTGGCCTTGGCCTCGCGGCGGCAGCTTTCCAGCGACGTGGCGAAATCCTCGGGGGCATCGACCTTGCGCATCCCCTTGCCGCCACCGCCCGCGACCGCCTTGATAAGCACGGGGTAGCCAATCGCCTCGGCCTCCTGCGTCAGCCGCTCGACCGACTGGTCCGCGCCATCATAGCCCGGCGTCACCGGCACGCCCGCGCTCCGCATCAGCTGCTTGGCGGCGTCCTTCAGGCCCATCGCGCGGATGCTGGTAGGCTTGGGGCCGACCCAGATCAGCCCCGCGTCGATCACCGCCTGCGCGAAGTCGGCGTTCTCGCTGAGAAACCCGTAGCCCGGGTGGATCGCATCCGCGCCGGTCTGCTTGGCCGCCGCGATGATCTTCGCGCCCACCAGATAGCTTTCGGCAGCGGGCGAGGGGCCGATATGCACGCTCTCGTCGGCAGAGCGCACATGCAGCGCCTTGGCATCGGCATCCGAATAGACCGCGACGGTCGCGATCCCCATCGCCTTCGCGGTTCGCATGATCCGGCAGGCGATCTCGCCGCGATTGGCGATCAGGAGTTTGCGGATCATTGTGCAGGAGCCTCCGGCGCGCCCAGCGCCTTGCATTGGTCGGGGGGCACCATCGAGAAGCTGGTGTTGGCGATTTTCCAGCCGCTTTCGCCCTTCACGAGGCTCATCGAATTGACCCCGCAGTGGCTGGTCTTGCCGCCTGCGATGAAGCGATAAGGGCCCCACACCTGCGCCATGTCGCCCTCGACCAGCACGGTGGTGTAGACCATGCGCTCGTCCAGCCCGGGCGGGGACTTCAGCCAGTTTTCGAGATGCCTGGCCACGGGGACAACGATCACCTCGGGCGCGGCCGGGTCCATGCGGTCGTGGATGAAGATCAGGCCCTTGGGGTCCATCTGACGGGCGAGGGCGGTCTTGTCGTCGCTGCGCAGGGCGTCAAAGAAGGCATCGACCGCGGCGGCGACTTCCGTCTTGGGCGGCAGAGGTGTTTCGGCGGCAAGCGGTGCAGCGGCGAGGAGGGCTGCTGTTGCGAGAATGGCTTTCATGCCGGACGGATTAGCCCCGCCCTCCCTTCGTGTCGAGCGTAGTCGAGACACCCGCGAACGGCCTCTCGACTGCTCTCGCGGGGAACGGGATTTGGCTAAGATGGCCGGTAATCCGCGATCCCCCAATGGATGCCGCCGGCGGGCATCTTCTCGCGATTGATCACCGCCGATAGAAACGCCCGCACGCCATAGAGCGCCTTTTCGGGCCGGGGGACGAAGGTGCGCGAATTCCACGCTTCGGTGCCCCGCGCGCGGACCTTGCGCCCGATCGCGCCGTAGATGCGCGC
>JAIEOM010000257.1 GCA_019750455.1 Sphingomonadales bacterium
CCCAGATCGAGCAGCATAAGATGCTCGGCCCGCTCCTTGGGATCGGCGAGCAGGCTGGCCTCGTTCGCGTCATCCTCCTCGCGCGTTTTCCCGCGGGGGCGCGTGCCCGCGATGGGGCGGATCGTCACCTCGTCATCGCGCACCCGGACCAGAATTTCGGGCGACGAGCCGACCAGCGCGAAGCCGGGCAGATCGAGGAAATAGAGGAAGGGCGAAGGGTTCACCCGCCGCAGCGCGCGGTACAGGGCGAGCGGGGGCAGGGGGAAGGGGCAGGTGAACCGCTGGGCCAGCACCACCTGAAAGATGTCGCCGGCGACGATATATTCCTTCGCCGCAAGTGCCATCGCCTTGTAATCTTCGGGGGCAATCACCGGGGCGAGGTCGGGCAGGGCATCGGGCAGGGCGTCCGCCACGAGAGCGGGCGCGGGCTGTCCGAGCAGGCTCAGCGTCGCATCGATCCGCTCGCCCGCGCGCAGCACTGCCGCCTGCGGGTCGGCCGCCTCCCAGATCGGGGCGACGGCGAACAGCGCGTCGGTCAGCCGGTCGAAGACGAGGATCACCGTGGGCCGCACGAACAGCATGTCGGGCAGGTCGAGCGCGCTTTGCGGCGCGCGCGGCAGGGCCTCGACAAGGCCGATGGTCTCGTAGCCAAAATAGCCGACCAGGCAGGCGAGGGCAGGCGGCAGGCCTTCGGGCATCGGCGCGATACGGCAGGCAGCGGCCAGCGCGCGCAGTTCGGCGAGCGCGTCGTCGCCAAGCGGGGTGAAGGCTTCGCGGTCGAGTTTCCAGTTGCGGTTGACCTCGGCGACGGCGCCCTTGGCGCGGAACACCAGATCGGGATCGAGGCCGAGCAGGCTGTAACGCCCGCGCACCTCGCCGCCCTCGACGCTCTCCAGCAGGAAATCGCCGCGGCCGGGTACGATCAGCCGCCGCGCGGCGCCAACCGGCGTGTCGCTGTCGGTGATGATCCGCCGCCACACCAGCGCCGGACGCCCCTCTGCGAGCATGGCAGCGGCGGCGCCGGCGTTTTCTGGCAGGCCTGCTCCTTTGGTGTCGATCACGGGATGCGCGCCGCCTTCGTGCTTACTGCTGCTCGCCGGCGAGCTGCTTGCGCACCGCCGCGATGGCGGCGTCGTTCTGCGTGACGCCCAGTTCCTTGCGCATCGCTGCCGTTGCCTGATCGCGATATTCGAGCCCCAGCGAGGCACCGAGCTGCTGGCGCGCCTGCGCGATCAGCTGCGGCTCCTTGTCGATCGGCAGGGTGCTGATGTCTTCAAGGTTGACGACATACCAGCCGAGATTGCGCGGGCCTTCCAACGTCTTGGCGGTGCCTTCGGCCATGCTGAACATCAGCACCAGCGGCGGGGCAACGCGGCCCTGCATCCGGGCGAGCAACTCGCGGCGTTCGAGATCGATCGGCTGCCGCTCGAAGCCCTGCTTGCCTTCCGCGGCCAGCGCTTCGCCCAGCGGGGTGCCGGCGCGGATCTTGCCGAGGATGCGCTCGGCAGCCTGCTTGGCAAGCACCGCACCCTGCGCGCGCTTCCACCCGGCAATCGCCGCATCCTTGACCTCGGCGAGCGGCGGGGCGGAGGCTCCCTCGATCCGGGCGACTTCGAAGACCACGAACTGGTCGCCCGAAACGGGGGCGAGCTGGGGTTCGCTTTCTTCCATCTGGAAGGCGGTCTGGAGTACCTGTGCCAGCTCGGGGACGATCTGCATCTGCGGTTGGCCGAAGGCCTGCCCGTTGGCAAGCAGCGGCGGAGTGGTCTCTACCTTGAGGCCGTAAGCCTTGGCGACTTCGGCCAGCGCCGTGCCGCTGTCGATCTCGCCTTCAAGCTCTGCAATGCGGTCGGCGATGGCGGCGGTGCGCTTTTCGTTGGTCAGCTGCTCGGTGATTTCCGGGGTGGCGGCGGCAAGATCGCGCGCGGCCTTCCGCTCGATCTTGTCGACGCGGGCGACATACCAGCCGAGCGTGCCCTGCGCCGGATCGACGATCGCGCCCTGCGCTGCCTTGAAGGCGTTCTGGGCAAAGGCAAAGCTGGTCGCGCTGGCCATTCCCTCGCGGTCGCGCGCTTCCGCCGTGGAAGCGGTGAAGCCGGCCTCGCGCGCGGCGGCTTCCAGAGCGGTGCCGCCGCGGATGCGCGCAACCAGCGCCTTGGCAGCGTCTTCGGTGGGGACGACGAAACTGGTCACCACGCGCGTTTCGCTGGCGGCATACTTGGCCGCGTCACGCTTGAAGCGTTCGGCGATCTCGGCCGCACTCGGCACGGCGTTGACCTTGATCGTGTCGGTGCCGATCACCGCGAAGCGCAGCGTGCGGCGTTCGGGGCGGATGAACTGGGTGCGGTTATCCTGATACCATGCGGCCAGCTGCGCATCGGAAGGATTGCCCGCGGGAGCATAGGCGGCGCTAGGAATCAGCGCGATCTCGCCCTTGCGCTTTTCCAGCACCAGGGCGGCATATTGGCGGGCGATCTTTTCGGGCAGCACGGTCCCGGCAATCGCCGGGTCGATCAGCTGCTGGGCGAGCAGATCGGATTCGAGCCCGCGGCGGAAGCTCTGGTCGGTCAGCCCACGCCGACCGATTGCGCCGAGATAGGCCTTCTCGTCGAAAGCGCCGGTCAGCCCCTTGAAGGCCGGGATCTGGAGAATCTCGCTGTTGACCAGATTGTCGCCAGCGCGCAGGCCATATTTCCGCGCATATTCGGCAACCGCCGCGCGGTCGATCATCTGACGCACCACTTCATCGATGCCGCCCTCGCCGACGAATTCGGGCATGGTCAGCGTCGGGTTCTGCTGGCGCAGCTGGTCGAGCGCGCTGTTGGCGGCAACCTGAAGATCGGACACCGGAATCTTCTCCGATCCGACCACCGCAAGGTTATCCCCGCCCGAAACAACCGAGAACGACGTGTTCGTCAGGTCCGAAGCCGCAAAGGCCAGCCCCATCAGCACCAGAAAGGCGAGCGCGATCGGCAACCCGATCTTGGAGGCGAAAAAGCGGCGGAAGAACGAAATCATATGCGGTACGGATCCCATCCGGGGCCGGCGCACGCGGCGCAGGCGCAAAGCTCGGGCATGCGCCGCTGGCTGCGACGCACCGCGCGCTTTAGAGGCCCTGCGACCGCGCGGCAACAGGTTCGCAGGCGTTTTGACTAGCGCGTCTTCCTCGGCTAGCGGACGCGGCCCCGGCGCACTACAGCAAAACCAGAATCACAAGAAGAGCCGCAAGGGCCCGGGCCCAACCCTCTCAATTTGCAGGAAGTGCAGTAAATCGTCATGACCCGCCGACCCTATATCGTCGGAAACTGGAAGATGCACGGCACCCGCGCGATGCTTTCCGAAGCCCGTGCGATCGATCGTGCCGCCCAGCGCCACATGAAGGTCGAGGTGGCGATCGCGCCGCCCTACACCCTGATTCACCCCATCCACCGCGAGGCGGAACAGATCGCCGTCGGCGCGCAGGATTGCCATCATGTCGATGGCGGCGCGCACACCGGCGACATTTCGGCAGCGATGGTGGCCGATGCGGGGGCGACCTTCGTGATCCTCGGCCATTCCGAGCGCCGCCAGGACCACGGCGAAACCGATGCGCTGGTGCGCGCCAAGGCCGAAGCCGCCTTTGCCGCGGGCCTCAAGGTCATCATGTGCTGCGGCGAAAGCGCGGCGACCCGCGAATCGGGCAAGGCGGTCGATTTCGTGCGCGGCCAGCTCACGGCATCGCTTCCCCCGGTCGCAACCATGCCTGCAGACCTCGCGGACCGGCTGACCATCGCCTACGAACCGATCTGGGCGATCGGCACAGGCAATGCCGCCACCACCGATGACATCGCGGAAATGCACGGCCAGATCCGCGCATTGCTGGTGGAGCTGCTGGGCGAGGAGCAGGGCGCCGAGGTGCGCATCCTTTATGGCGGTTCGGTCAAGCCCGACAATGCCGCCGCGATCTTTGCCGTGCCCGATGTGGGCGGGGCACTGGTGGGCGGCGCAAGTCTGACGGCCGACAGCTTCATGGGCATCGCGCTGGCTGCCAGCGAGCCTTTCGAAAGCTGAGGCCCGTCAGGCGGTGCCAGGCAGCCCGGCGGCCCCGGGCTTGCCGCGCGGCCCGAGCGCGCCTACATGGCGCCGATATATTCATCCGGGCGAGGTGATCGCCCCCGGTCACGAGAATCTTCATGTCCCTGTTCATCTTCCTCACCGTGATCCAGGCCCTTGTGGCCGCCGCGCTGGTTGGCGTGGTGCTGATGCAGCGTTCCGAAGGGGGCGGCCTCGGCATCGGCTCGAGCCCGGGCGGCGCTTTCGGTGCGCGCGGGGCGGCGGATTTCCTGACCCGCACGACCAAGTGGCTGGCTGTCGCTTTCGTGTCGCTCTCGATCGTGCTGGCCGCGCTCGCCGCGCGCGAAGGTTCGGTGGGCAATGTCACCACCACGCTGGAACGCGGTGCACCGGCGCCGGCCAAGCCTGACCTGCTGGCCGATCCGGTGCCTGCGCCCGCCCAGCCGGCCCCCGCCGCCCCCGCCGAGCCGGCTCCGGCGCAGCCCGCGCAGTAAAACGCGCGTCTGAAAGGGGCTGCGCGCCCCTTTCCCGTTTCGTCACATCGACGCCGCTGTGGATGGCGAGCGTCTGGGACAAGCAATTCGCTTGCCCCGAATCCCTCCTGTTGCTTAAGGCCCGAATCCCATGGCGCGGTTCATTTTCATCACCGGCGGCGTGGTCTCCTCGCTCGGCAAAGGTCTCATGGCAGCCTCCTTGGCGGCCCTCCTTCAGGCGCGTGGCTACAAGGTCCGCATCCGCAAATTCGATCCCTATCTCAACGTCGATCCGGGCACGATGAGCCCGTATCAGCACGGCGAGGTGTTCGTGACGGACGACGGGGCGGAAACCGATCTCGATCTCGGCCACTACGAGCGCTTCACGGGCGTTTCTGCGCGCCAGAGCGACAACATCACCTCGGGCCGAGTCTACCGCGACATCATCGCCAAGGAACGGCGCGGGGACTACCTCGGCGCCACCGTGCAGGTGATCCCGCATGTGACCGACGCGATCAAGGCCTTCGCGCTCGCCGATCAGGGCGACCATGATTTCATCCTGTGCGAGATCGGCGGCACGGTGGGCGACATCGAATCGCTGCCCTTCATGGAAGCGATCCGGCAGCTGCGGAACGAGCTTGAGCCGTTCCAGACAGTCAGCGTCCACGTCACGCTGGTGCCTTACATCAAGGCGGCGGGCGAGCTGAAGACCAAGCCCACGCAGCATTCGGTGCGCGAACTGGCGGCGCTCGGCATCAAGCCCGACATCCTGCTGTGCCGCGCCGAACACCCGATCCCCGAAAGCGACCGCCGAAAGATCGCGCAGTTCTGCAACGTCCGCAACGAAGCAGTGATTCAGGCGCTGGATGCACCCTCGATCTACTCGGTGCCGCAGCAATATCACGCCGAGGGCCTCGACCGCGAGGTGCTGCGCGCCTTCGGCATCACCGATGCGCCGGAGCCGGACCTGTCTTCGTGGAAGGATGTCACTGACCGCCACTTCAACCCCGAGGGCGAAGTCACCATCGCGGTGGTGGGCAAGTATGTCGGCCTGCCCGATGCCTACAAGAGCCTCAACGAGGCGCTGGTCCACGGTGGCCTTGCCAACCGCGTGAAGGTCAACATCCGCTGGATCGACGCGGAGATTTTCGAAGGCGACGATGACAGCCAGATCATCGCCCAGCTTGAACCGATGCACGGCATTCTCGTGCCCGGCGGCTTCGGCGAGCGCGGGAGCGAGGGCAAGATCGCGTCGGTGCGCTTTGCCCGCACCCGCAATGTGCCGTTCTTCGGCATCTGCCTCGGCATGCAGATGGCCTGCATCGAAGGCGCGCGCGCCGCAGGGTTCGAGAAAGCTTCGTCTACCGAATTCGGCCCCACCGACACGCCTGTTGTCGGCATCATCACCGAATGGATGACCAAGGAAGGTCTCCAGCAGCGCGAAGAGGGCGGGGACCTTGGCGGCACGATGCGGCTTGGCGCCTATCCGGCCAAGCTTGGCCCCAACAGCCATGTCTCGCAAATCTATGGCGGCGCCGAGACCATTTCCGAGCGCCACCGTCACCGTTACGAGGTCAACAGCGCCTTTATCGAGCCGCTGGAGAAGCAGGGCCTGATCTTCTCGGGCATGAGCCCTGACGGGTTGCTGCCCGAAATCGTCGAGCGGCCGGACCATCCGTGGTTCGTCGGCGTGCAGTTCCACCCGGAACTGAAGTCGCGTCCCTTCGACCCGCACCCCTTGTTCGCCGGCTTCATCGCCGCGGCGCTGGAACAGTCGCGCCTGGTGTAAGCGCCGTCCGATTCGGGTGCCGTGCGCGGTACGGTCAAGTTCGGCCTGCCGCCTGGCATCGCCCGGGGCAGGCCGGCAAATTTGCGCGGTTAATATCCACCGGCTCTATTATTCACCTGTCCCGTTTCGAACCGCCATGCTGCCAATCGCGCGCTTTGGCGGCGCGTTACAATCCTTTGTTTCGCAAGCGGGAACAGCCATGTCGCTTCTTTACAAGGTTTGCAGATTGGCCTTGCGTATTGTTTCGGTTCCGCATTACACGCGGTAACGAATTGACAGTTTGGCAGGGATCTCGGGATAAGGTCGGCCATGGCCACAGGAGTGGCAACCGACAGGTTCAAGCCGGGGTTTTCGCGAAACACAGCTTGTCTCGTTTTGTCCGTCTTCTGCGACCCGGACGGATAGGATGAGACGGGGCGACGCAAGTCGCGAGGGGGCGGTCCGCAAGGTCCGCCCCCTTTATCTTGGTCTAAACGATGTCGGAGAGATTCAGGCCGCGCTGGCCGCGTCCTCGCTGTCGCCGGTGGGCACTGCGGTGAGCGTCGCGGTGCCGCCGATCGCGATCTTGCGCGGCTTCATCGCATCGGGAACCTCGCGGACGAGATCGATGATCAGCAGGCCATCAGCCAGATCTGCGCGTTCGACCCGCACGAAATCGGCGAGCTCGAAGCGGCGTTCGAAACCGCGATTGGCAATGCCGACATGGATCAGTTCGGAGCCGTCCTCCACCTCGTCACGTTTGCGGCCCTGCACGACCAGCAGGTTCTGCTGGGCGGTGATGTCGATATCGCCAGCGCGGAAACCCGCCACGGCCAGCGTGATGCGGTAATTGTCCTCGCCGCGGCGCGAAATGTTGAAGGGGGGGTAATTGTCGCCCGCATTGAGCCGTGCCTGGTTTTCGAGCAGGTCGAACAGGCGGTCGAAGCCCACGGTGGAGCGGCGGTAGGGGGTGAAATCGAAACGCGACATATCCAAATCCTCTGCTGAGCGATTCTCGTCTGATGCGGGCCTGCCGGATGCAGCACCCGCCTTGTCCCCGCCGTGTTTCCCGAGACTGGCGAAACGCGGCGACACAGCCTATTTGGTTTGCGCAACCGAGCTTTCAAGAGGGACATGATGGCCGCCCCCCAGATCGATATCTACACCAAGTTCGCCTGCCCCTTCTGCGTGCGCGCCAAACGGTTGCTGACCGAAAAGGGCGCGGACTTCACCGAATATGACATCACCATGGGCGGCCCCAAGCGCGAGGAAATGCTCGCCCGCGCGCCGAACGCGATGACCGTGCCGCAGATCTTCATCGGCGAGACCCATGTCGGCGGGTGCGACGATCTCCACGCGCTCGATCGCGCCGGCAAGCTCGACGCGCTGCTGGCGGGCTGATGCCGAAGATTGCTGTCCTGCAGATGACCTCGGGGATCGACCCCGAGGCGAATCTGGCCACGATCCTCCAGTCGGTACGCGACGCTGCCGAGGGCGGGGCGCAGGTTGTTTTCACTCCCGAAATGTCGATCCTGCTCGACCGCGATCGCCAGCGGTCGAGGCGCTGGGTCAATCCGGTGTGGGAGCAGACCGTTCTGGATGAACTGTCGCTGATGTCCGCCAAGATGCAGATCGACGTTGCGCTCGGTTCGATGGCGGTCGCTTCCGGGACGGGCAAGTGGGCCAACCGGACCCACTATTTCCGACAGGATAACCAGAATCCCGACATCTACGATAAGATCCACATGTTCGATGTCGATCTGGCGAATGGTGAAAGCTGGCGCGAGAGCAATGCCTATGACCCGGGCAGGCAGGTGATCGACCTTGCCGGTACGCCGCTCGGCCGGCTCGGCCTGACAATCTGCTATGACCTGCGCTTTCCCGCCCTGTTCGGCGCGCTGGGCGACCGCCGCTGTGACGCCATCGCTGTGCCCGCCGCCTTCACCCGTCCCACAGGTGCAGCGCATTGGCATGTGATGCTGCGCGCCCGCGCGATCGAGGCGCAGGCCTTCGTCATCGCCGCCGCGCAGGTGGGCCGCCATCAGGACGGGCGCGAGACCTATGGCCACAGCCTTGTCGTCGATCCGTGGGGCGAGGTGCTGCTCGATATGGGCGGCGAAGCGCCGGGGCTGGCCTTTTGCGACATCGATCTTGCCCGCATCGCCGAAGTGCGCGCGCAGGTGCCCGCTCTTGCCAACCGCCGCGCAATCGCCAAATCCTGACCTGCCATGATCGTTTACGACCTTGCCTGCCATCAGGGCCACCGGTTCGAAGGGTGGTTCGGTTCTTCCGCCGACTACGAGGATCAACGCACGCGCGGGCTTCTGGCATGTCCGTCCTGCGGGTCGGACGAGGTGAGCAAGGCGCCGATGGCCCCGGCGGTGCCGGCCAAAGGCAACAGTCGGCAGGAGGTTCTTTCGCCTGAAGCGCGCCCGATGGCCAACACCCCCATGCCGCCCGAGATGCGCAACGCGCTCGCCACCCTCGCCAAGGCCCAGGCAGAGGCGCTGAAGAACTCGACTTGGGTGGGCGACAAATTCGCCGAGGAAACCCGCAAGATGCATTATGGCGAGCGGGACGAGGCCCCGATCCACGGGCAGGCCAGCCTCGCCGAGGCCAGAGCGCTGATCGAGGAAGGCGTGCCGGTCGCGCCCTTACCGTTCCCCGTTGCTCCACCGGACAAACTCAATTGATCGGGAAGCCTGTCCTGCTATTGAATGCGGCGGGACCCCGTAGCTCAGCCGGATAGAGCACCAGATTCCTAATCTGGGGGCCGCGCGTTCGAATCGCGCCGGGGTCACCATCCCACTCTTGCATCACGGCTTGTCCGCTATGGTGTTGCGCTGTTCACGTGACGGTTGCATCGAATGGGGACGCAAAAAAGGGCGCTCGGCCCAACCGGAGTGATCGGGCGTACCCGCTCATTCGGTATTCGGCCGTAACGCCCTCCTTGGGGAAAGGCTTTCGGCCCAACCGGAGTGACGATGTTCTCACCTCGTCATTCGGTATCTGGCCGTAGCGCCCTTCGAAGACCTGTTTACCCTCTCAGGCTTAACAAAAGATAAACCGTCAATCCCATTTGTGTCATTTGGCATGGACAGGCGAGGCGACTTTCCAGCGGCGCTCGGCCAAAAACGACAGCGCGACCACGCAGCAGGACATCGCCAGCAGCAGTCCGCAGGTCGCTGCCCAGCCACCGAAATCGTAAACGGCGGTCCCCGCCGCGCTGCCGACTGCACCGCCCACGAACATCGTCACGATGTAGCTGGTGGTTAGCCGGGTGCGGATTTCCGGGGCGAGCGTGAACAGCGTCATCCGTCCCGTCACATCGACTGTCGGGCCGACAAGATTGACGATGAACAGCGGCACCAGCAATGCCCAGACCGAAAAGCCGAGGGGGTAGAACAGAGCGATCCCGGCAAGCTGCACCAAGGCGGCCACGATCCGCGCGCGGCGTGGGCCCACCTTGTCCGCCCAGCGCCCCAGCCGCGGGGTGGTGATGACACTCACGGCGGCAATCGCGGCGAGATAGCCGACATCGTCCGTGCCATAACCCATTGCGGGTCCTGTGAGGTGCAGGGCAAGGGCGAGCCAGCTCGCGGTGAAAATGCCGAAGTTCAAACCCTGGATGGCGGCAGAAAGGCGCATGTCAGGGTGCCGGGCTGCAAGCGCGATCACCGACGCGATCAATGCGCGGTAACTTGCCGGCGGCTGCTTTGCCGATGCGGTCTCGCTGCGCATGGCGAAGGGGAGAAAGGCCGTGACCCCGACCATCAGCACCAGCGCGCCGACATAGACTGTGTGCCAATCGGCATGTTCGGCGATGATGCCTGCGCCCACGCGCGCCACCAGTATGCCGAAGATCACCGCCGCGGTCAGCTGCGCGGTCACCGCCCCCAGCCGTTCCGGCGCGACGCGTTTGGAGGCGAAAGCGGGGATCAGGTAAGGCGCGATCGTGAAAAAGCCGAGCAGGGTCGAGGCGGCAGTGAAGGCGATGAAGCCCGGTGCGATGACCATGCCCGCAAGGCATGCGGTCTGTCCGGCCACGAAGATCAGGCACAGCCGCCGGTTCGGGTAGAAATCGCCCAGCGGCAGCAGCAGCAGGATGCCCAGCGCAAGTGCCAGCTGATTGAGCGCCGGCACCAGCCCGATCTCGGCCTCGCCCACTCCGAAGGCCCGTGCGACATCGCCGATGATCGGGTGAATGTAGTAGGCATTGGCCGTCACCACCGCGATGGTGAGCGCCAGCGCCCGCTCCTGCGTGCGGGTGAGATAGGCGGGCGCCGTAGCAGGGGCGGAGGGGCTGGCGGGCTCGGACATTCCGGTGTCCGGTAGCAGATCGAAACGGGATTGCCACGGGTTCAGTCCTATCCGAAAGCACGCAAATTGATCAGGTGGACTTGGGGAACGCGAGCGGGCAATCCCCGCCGCCAAAAGGAGATGATGCGTGCCACAGTCTGCCCACGAACCCGAGGAACTCGCCGAAATCCGCCGCGCGGTGCGCGCGCTGTGTGATGGGTTTCCGGGCGAATACTGGCGGGCGAAGGACGCCAACCGCGAATATCCGGCGGAGTTCGTCGACGCGCTCACCAAGGCGGGCTTTCTCGCCGCGCTGATCCCGGCAGCGCATGGCGGCAGCGGGCTCAGCCTTGAGGCAGCTTGTGTCATCATGGAGGAAATCCAGGCGAGCGGGTGCAACGGCTCCTCCGCCCATGCCCAGATGTACATCATGAACACGCTGCTGCGCTATGGCTCGGCGGAGCAGAAGGCGACCTACCTGCCGCGCATCGCCAGCGGGGAATTGCGGCTTCAGGCCTTCGGGGTAAGCGAGCCGACCAGCGGGACCGACACGCTCAGCCTCAAGACACGTGCTGTCCGCGACGGTGATCATTATGTGATCAACGGCCAGAAAATCTGGACCAGCCGCGCCGAACATTCCGATCTGATGCTGCTCCTGGCCCGCACTACGCCCCGCGAAGAAGTGGCGAGCAAGACGGAGGGGCTGTCGATCTTCCTCGTCGATATGCAGGCTGCCCAAAAAAGCGGCATGACCATCAAGCCGATCCGCACGATGATGAATCATTCATCATGCGAGGTGTTCTTCGATGATCTGCGCATCCCGGCCAGCGCGCTGGTGGGCGAGGAAGGGAAGGGCTTCCGCTACATTCTGTCAGGCATGAATGCCGAACGTATCCTGATCGCGGCGGAATGTATCGGAGACGCCCAGTGGTTCATCGAGAAGGCGACCGGTTATGCGAAAGACCGCAGCGTGTTCGCGCGGCCCATCGGGCAGAACCAGGGCGTGCAGTTCCCGATCGCGCGCTGCTACGCCCAGATGCGCGCTGCCAAGCTGATGGTTCACCACGCCGCCCGCGTCTATGACGAGGGCGGCAACCCGGGCGAGGAAGCCAATATGGCCAAGCTGCTCGCCTCGGAAGCCAGCTGGGCAGCGGCGGACATGTGCGTGCAGACCTTCGGCGGCTTCGGTTTCGCCGAGGAATATGATGTCGAACGCAAGTTCCGCGAGGCGCGGCTCTATACCGTCGCGCCGATATCGACCAACCTGATCCTGTCCTATCTCGCCGAACACGTGCTGGGCCTGCCGCGCTCGTACTGAAATCGTGCTCCGGAGGCCGGATTTCTGCGCATTGTGTCGCATCGCACTTGCGGCGACGCGCCAAGTGTGATTCTGTGATCTTCGCGGTCGCAGCGGGATTTGCGGCACGAGGGGATTTTTCGCACCATGCGCAGGCCAGCCACTGAAAGCAGGATGAAGCGGATCGTCGCCCTGTGCGCGCTGCTGCTGCTCGCGGGCTTTGCCGTTGCTGGTCCCACCGGGCTGCTGGCGTGGAGCGAAAACGCTTCCGCGCTCGATGCGCGCAAGGCCGAGATCGCCGCTCTCACCGAAAAGCGCGATGCGCTGCGCAATCGTGTCGGCCTGCTCGATCCCGAGGCCGCCGACCCCGATCTCGCCAGCGAACTGGTGCGCGATCAGCTGGGCGTGATGCGCGAGGACGAGGTTGTCATCACTCTCGAAGGCGAGTGATCTGATTCAAGCTGCCAAATCGCGCTGATTTCGTATGCGCGTTCGGTTTTCTGCAACGCGTTGCCGTTGCGTCACCCGCGTTTGCCTGCCTATAGAGCAAGGTATTGGACGGCGCTTCTCCTCCCCATGAGCGCGCCAGAGAGAGGGATACTTATCTTGGCCAAAAAGCCCGCAAAAGCCGCCTCCGCGGCCGCTGACGATAGCGATTTCATGCTCCATTCGCTGCAGGAGGCGTTCGAGGCGAAGAAGCGTTATGCCGCGTCCGAAGCGGAGATGCTCGAATTCTACCGCCAGATGCTGCTGATCCGCCGCTTCGAGGAAAAGGCCGGCCAGCTCTACGGCCTCGGCCTGATCGGCGGCTTCTGTCACCTCTACATCGGCCAGGAAGCGGTCGCCATCGGGCTTCAGAGCGCGCTCGACAATGATCGCGACAGTGTGATCACCGGCTACCGCGATCACGGCCACATGCTCGCTTACGGGATTGATCCCAAGGTGATCATGGCCGAGCTGACGGGCCGCGAATCCGGTATTTCGCGCGGCAAGGGCGGGTCGATGCACATGTTCTCGACCGAACATAAGTTCTACGGCGGCCACGGCATCGTCGGTGCGCAGGTGGCACTGGGCGGGGGTCTCGCGCTCGCCCACCAGTACAACAACGACGGCGGGCTGTGCCTTGCCTATTTCGGTGACGGCGCGGCCAACCAGGGGCAGGTCTACGAAACCTTCAACATGGCGGCCCTCTGGAACCTGCCGATCGTCTTAGTGGTCGAGGACAACCAGTACGCAATGGGCACCGCGACCAAGCGCTCGTCCGCCGAAACCCGCTTCTACCGCCGCGGCACGGCGTTCCGCATTCCGGGCATGGAAGTGAACGGCATGGACGTGCTCGAAGTGCGCGCCGCGGCCGAAGTCGCCTTCGCCCATGTCCGCGCCGGCAAGGGCCCGGTGCTGATGGAGTGCAACACCTATCGCTATCGTGGGCATTCGATGTCCGATCCGGCCAAATACCGCACCCGCGAGGAAGTGCAGGAACAGCGCGATCACCACGACCCGATCGAAGGGCTGAAGAAGACGCTGATCGAAGCCGGCAAGACCGAGGACGAGCTGAAGGCGATCGACAAGGCGATCCGCGCCGAAGTGGCCGAAGCTGCCGACTTTGCGGAAACCTCGCCCGAGCCCAAGCCGAGCGAACTTTACACCGATGTTCTCGTGGAGGAGTACTGAGCCATGGGGATCGAACTGAAGATGCCGGCCCTGTCGCCGACGATGGAGCAGGGCACGCTGGCCAAATGGCTGAAGCAGGAAGGCGACCGGATCGAGCCGGGCGATATCATCGCCGAGATCGAAACCGACAAGGCGACGATGGAATTCGAAGCCATTGATGAAGGCGTGCTGGAAAAGATCCTCGTGCCTGCCGGAACCGAAGACGTGGCGGTGGGCGCGGTGATTGCGCTGATCGCCGGGGAAGGGGAGGCTGCCGCGCCCGCGGCCGCTCCTGCCGCCAAACAGGCGCCTGCTCCGGCGCCCGCGCCCGCTCCTGCTCCGGCACCCAAGGCAGAAAAGCCCGCGCCCTCGGCACCCGCCGCCGATCCTGCCATTCCTGCGGGAACCAAGCTCGTCAGCACCACGGTGCGCGAGGCGCTGCGCGATGCGATGGCCGAGGAAATGCGCGCCGATCCCCGCGTTTTCGTGATGGGCGAGGAAGTCGCCGAATATCAGGGCGCTTACAAGGTGACGCAGGGCCTGCTTGCTGAGTTTGGCCCCAAGCGCGTCATCGACACGCCGATCACCGAATACGGCTTTGCCGGGATCGGCACTGGCGCGGCGATGGGCGGCCTGCGTCCGATCGTCGAGTTCATGACCTTCAACTTCGCGATGCAGGCGATCGACCACATCATCAACTCGGCTGCGAAGACCAATTATATGTCGGGCGGCCAGATGCGCTGCCCGATCGTGTTCCGTGGCCCCAACGGCGCGGCCAGCCGCGTCGGCGCGCAGCACTCGCAGAACTACGGCCCGTGGTATGCGAGCGTCCCCGGCCTGATCGTCATCGCGCCCTATGATGCCGCCGATGCCAAGGGGCTAATGAAGGCGGCGATCCGCTGCGAAGACCCGGTGGTCTTCCTCGAAAACGAACTGGTCTATGGCCGCAGCTTCGATGTCCCCGATATCGACGATTATGTCCTGCCGATCGGCAAGGCGCGGATCGTGCGCGAGGGCAAGGACGTGACCATCGTCAGCTATTCGATCGGCGTCGGCCTCGCTCTGGAAGCGGCCAACACGCTGGCAGACGAGGGTATCGATGCCGAGGTGATCGACCTGCGCACCCTGCGCCCGCTCGACAAGGAAACCGTGCTCAAGAGCCTCGCCAAGACCAATCGCCTGATCGTGGCGGAAGAAGGCTGGCCGACCTGCTCGATCGCGTCCGAGATCATCGCGATCTGCATGGAGGAGGGCTTTGACCACCTCGATGCGCCGGTGCTGCGGGTGTGCAACGAGGATGTACCGCTGCCCTATGCGGCGAACCTCGAAAAACTCGCGCTGATCGATGCCGCGCGCATCGCAGAGGGCGCGCGCAAGGTCTGCTACAAGTAGAAGCCTGCCTTCGGCCGGCGCGGCAATTCGCGGATGATTACCGCGGCCGCGCCGCCGAATAGGTGTTGCAGCTCGATTGCGGACCGCCGGGGAAGAGCTGGCTCAGATCGCGATTGTCGCGCACGTTGAATGCAGCGGTGTAGACCATCTGCTGGTTGTCGAAGAGGTTCATCGGGGTCACCGACTTGAAGTCGTAGGCGACCTCGAC
>JAIEOM010000251.1 GCA_019750455.1 Sphingomonadales bacterium
CTAACAAGAGTAACAGCGAAGTTATGCGGGACAGTAGCAAAAATGCCACATTCGCGGTTGAAGCGCAGCAAGGCACCGGACAGAGAAAGCTTGCGGCAATATTGTTGCGCGCGCTTTCAGGCGGCGCGGCTCAGAAGCCGTAGCGCACCCCGAGCCAGAACGTGCGCGGCACGCCCAGATCGATCGAGCCGCCCTGGTTGCGGGTGACGATATCCTCGTCCGTCAGGTTCTCCGCACGGGCAACCAGCGACAGGCGGCCCCACAGCGGCGCGGCGAGGAAAGCGTCGAGCGTGGTGGCGGGCGGCAGACGGTCGGTCTGGCGATCATCCTCGAACTGGGTCGAAACGTGGCGCAGGGTCGCCGCCAGCCGCCAGCCGGAGGCGGGTTCCCAGCCAAGCGTGAGAGTGGCGGCGAATTCGGGCGTCTGTGCCGGGCGGAGGCCATCAAGATCGGCGGAAGGACCGCGCCCCTCCACCTCGGCATCGGTCCAGGCGAGTGCGCTTTCGAGGCTGACTGCCCCCACCCTTGCCGCCACACTCGCCTCGATCCCGCGCGCGTCGATGGCCGGCAGGTTCGCCCGGCGGCGCAGGTTGGGGGCGATGGTGACATTGGCGATGGCGTTCTCGACCTTGTTGTCGAAGGCGGTCACCGCGATCACCACTTCGTTGACCGGCTGCCAGTCGAGGCCGATCTCGAAGCCCTTGAGCCGCTCGTTGGCGAGGTTCGCATTGGCCTCGGTCACCACCGGGAAGACCACGAAGGGACGGTAGAGTTCATTCAGGGTCGGCAGGCGCAGGCCGGTATAGGCGGCAGCGCGGATATCCAGCCGGCGGGTCGCGTAGAACAGCGCGCCCGCGCGCCAGCTCAGCGACCAGTCGGAACGGTCGGGAGCGATCAGCGTGCTGACCGGCACGCCGTTGGCGTTCACTGCCCGGTAGAAGCCGCCGGTGATGCTGGAACGGTCCGCCCGCAGCCCGCCGTTGATGGTCAGCGGGCCGATCTGCCAGTCGTCTTCAACGAAGATGCCGAGATTGGCGGTCGCCCCGCCGGCCCGGCGGCGTTCGGTGATCGCGCCGCTGACGGCGTTCAGCGCCTCTTCCTGAAGCTCGCCATCGGCGCGGCGGTAATCGGCGCCGATGCGGATGTCGTGGCCTTCGAGGATCGGCGGACGCAGCTCGAACTTGCCGCCCACGCCGGTCGATGGCGTGCGCCGCTGGTCGAGCGTCGGGGTGAAGCGGGTCGATGAGATGACGATGTTCGAAAAATCGCGCGCTTGCACATAGGCGAGCGCATCGAACTGCCAATCACCCCGGCCGACGAACCGGATACTCGCTTCCTCCCCTTCGCTGGTCGAATCCGCCCCGCGGAAACGCAGCGTGCGCGCATCACGAAAGGCGGCCACGCGGGCCTGAACCTCGACCGTATCGGTCAGCGGTGCGACAGTGCGCAGGGCCACATTCCAGCTGTCGAAAGCGGCGCGGGCCGTGGCGGGAACGCGCTGCGCATCGGGCGTGGTGAAGAAACCCTGCCCCCGATCCCACCGCCCGCTGGCGACCGCGAACCCGCGGCCCAGCGACTGTGTGAGCACGCCCGAAAGCTCGCTCTCCCCCCGGTCATTGACCGCCGCGTTGCCGAGGAAGGGGTGGACCGCGCCGGGCTCTGCGCTCTCCAGCTCGATGGTGCCCGCCAGCGCCCCTGCCCCGAACGGCCCCGACCCGCCGCCGCGTGTCACGCGAATCGTGCCGAGCGTTTCGGGCGGGATGGCCGAGAGCGGGATGTAGCCGAAGAACGGATCGGCGAGCGGCACGCCGTCCAATAGCACCAGCGCGCGGCTGGTGGCATTGCCGCCCAGCGCCCGCAGCGTCACGCCCTGTGCGCTGGGGTTGGACGAGCGGCTGTCCGAACGGCGGAACTGCTGGAACCCCGCGACATTGCGCAGCACATCCTCGATCCGGCCTGACGGGCTCGCGATGATCGCCTCGCGCTCCAGTGTGGTCGTCGCATAGATGCCGGTCGACAGCGCCGGATCGAGACCCCGCCCGGTGACGATGATCTCTCCACGGATCTCCTCCGGCAGCAGCTCCACTTCGGAAACCGCCTCCTCATCCTGCGCGGCGAGCGGCGCGGCGAGGGGGAGCAGAACGCAGGCGAGCAGGCGGGCACGGAAGGTCATGGCCCGCGCCTTAAAGTGCGCAGGCCGCCCCGTCACCACAAACTCAGTTGCACTTTGCTATTCAAGACTCGCTTTTGCCCCCACGCTGTGGTTACATCCGTGTCAACAAGGGAGAGAGAGGGCCCGTCATGCTCGCAACACCGCCAGATTTCGACGTCCTGATCGTCGGCGCCGGCATTTCCGGCATCGGAATGGCCGCGCACATGGAAATGAAAGCGCCGCACCACAGCTACGCCATCGTCGAGCGGCGCGACAATCTGGGCGGCACGTGGGACCTGTTCCGCTATCCCGGCATCCGCTCGGACAGCGACATGCACACGCTCGGCTTCGATTTCGAGCCGTGGCGGCACGAAAAGAGCATCGCCGATGCGCCCGCGATCCTTGAATATCTCGACCGCATCGTCGACGAACGCGGCATCCGCCAGCACATCCGTTTCGGCCACAAGGTCATCAGCGCCGACTTCCACCACGATGACGCACGCTGGCATGTCGAAATGGAAAAGGCCGATGGTTCGCGCACGCACCTGACTGCCAACTTCCTCTACCTTGGCGCGGGCTATTACGATTACGACGAGCCCTATGACCCGGGCTTCGATTTCGGCGAGTTCGAGGGGCAGGTGCTCCACCCGCAGTTCTGGCCCGAAAACCTCGATTACAAGGGCAAGAATGTCGTCGTGATCGGTTCAGGGGCGACGGCGGTGACGATCGTTCCCTCGATGGCGCGCGAGGCCGGGCATGTGACCATGCTCCAGCGCACGCCGACCTGGATGTTCACGCGGCCCGCCAAGGATGCGGTGGCGAACTTCCTGCGCGCGGTGCTGCCGGAAAAGCTCGCCTACCGGCTGACCCGCTTCAAGAACATCAAGATGCAGGACTTCAGCTTCAAGCTGGCGCGCGACAACCCGCAAAAGGTGAAGGACGCGCTCTACAAGAAGATCGAAGCCTCGCTCGGGCCGGATTACGACAAGGCGAGTTTTACCCCGCCCTACAACCCGTGGGAACAGCGCCTGTGCCTGGTGCCCGACGAGGACCTGTTCAAGGCGATGAAGGCGGGCAAGGCCGATGTGGTCACCGGCCACATCGCCAGGTTCGAAAAGGGCGGCGTGCGCCTGACCGATGGCAAGTTCCTGCCCGCCGATATCGTTGTCACCGCGACGGGCCTCAAACTTGCGGTCGCCGGCAAGATCGACGTGCGCGTCGATGGGGAGCCGGTGAAGTTCAACGAGCGGTTCTACTACAAGGGCTGCATGTTCTCGAACCTGCCCAACCTTGCGGTGGTGTTCGGATACCTCAATGCCAGCTGGACCCTGCGCGCGGACATCAATTCGGACTATGTGTGCCGCGTGCTGGAGCACATGCGCGCCACCGGCGCGACCATCGCCACCCCGGTGCTGACCCCTGAAGGCGAGGCCGCGATCACCGAGGACGACGTGTTCGATTTCTCGTCCGGCTACATCCAGCGCGGCAAGCACATCATGCCGCGCAATTCGGTCAGCTATCCGTGGCGGCTCAATCAGGAATATGTCGTCGATCGCAAGCGGATGAAGGATGACCCGCTGACCGACGGCATCCTGACCTTCACCAAGCCGGGCGCGAATGCGCGTTCTGCCGACCAGCAACTGGAAGCGGCGGAGTGACCACTGCCATCGTCATTGCGAGGAGCCGCAGGCGACGGTGCAATCCATGACCCACCCGCGCCTCTTGCCGAGGCGTCGGTTCATGAATTGCGTCGCCTGCGGCTCGCAATGACGAAACTCTTTCGGTTTCGATAGCCTTGGCCTAACCACAGCCCATGACCTCTCCCGAAAAGATCTGGACCGCCGGGCTTATCGTCATCGGCGACGAAATCCTCTCCGGCCGCACACAGGACAAGAACATCGCGCAGGTCGCGAGCTGGCTTCAGGTGCAGGGCATTCGCCTTGCCGAAGTGCGGGTGGTGCCGGATGTGGAGGCGCGCATCGTCGAGGCGGTCAACGCCCTCAGCGCGGCCTATGACTACCTCTTCACCACCGGCGGCATCGGGCCGACGCATGATGACATCACCGTCGATGCGGTCGCCGCCGCGCTGGGCGTGCCGGTGGTCATCCACCCCGATGCCCGCGCGATCCTCGAACGCTATTACGAAACCCGCGGCGGGCTGAACGAGGGCCGTCTGCGCATGGCCCGCGTGCCCGAGGGCTCGGAACTGATCCCCAACCGCATGTCCGGCGCCCCCGGCATCCGGCGCGGCAACATATTCCTGATGGCGGGCGTGCCCCACATCACCGCCGGGATGCTCGATGCGCTGACCGGCCAGCTCGAAGGCGGCGCGCCGCTGCTGTCGGAAACGCTGGGCGGATGGATCCCCGAAAGCGAGGTCGCCGATCTGCTGCGCCGCACCGAGGCTGCCTTCGAAACCTGCCAGATCGGCTCCTACCCCTTCTTCCGCGAAGGCCGCGTGGGGGCGAATTTCGTCGTCCGCTCTGTCAGCGCCGATGACCTCAAGGCCTGCTGCGACACGCTGACCACAGGGCTGGAGGCCGAGGGCTACCCCGTCACCCGCGGCGGCATCTGACCGGCGCACGGCGCACGACGGGATCGCGAAGAGACATCATCACTCCGCCTTAACCCTTGTATGCTAATTCAAGGGCATGACGCGTGTGTTCATCACGATCGACACCGAGTATTCCTCCGGCCTCTACACAGGCCCCGGAGCGGCCGACCGTGCGGACAACTTCGCTCGCTCGATCTCCTGCGAAACACCCACGGGCGCATCGGGGATCAGCCACAAGCTCGAATTGCTTGAGGAACACGGCCAGAAAGCGGTCTTCTTCGTCGATCCCATGCCCGCGCTGGTGTGGGGCGTGGCGGCGATCGAGGACATCGTCGGCCCGATTGTCGCCGCAGGGCAGGACGTACAGCTCCATTGCCATACCGAATGGCTCGGACTTGCCGGAGCCGCCAACCCGCTTGCCTCGCGGGCTACGGGGCGGAACCTGTTCGATTTCGATTTCGAGGACCAGTGCGCGATCCTCGATTACGCCCGCAGCACGCTGATCGCGGCGGGCGCGCCGCCGCCGGTCGCCTTCCGGGCCGGCAATTACGGCGCCAATGACGATACGTTGCGGGCGCTGGCCGCGCTCGGGTTCGATTACGATTCGAGCCACTGCCCGGCGCTGGTCGGCAACGGCGATTGCCGCATCGGCCTCACTGCCGAGAACCGCCAGCCGATCGGCCACATGGGCGTGCTCGAAGTCCCCGTCGGCGCAATCGGGACAATGGGCGGCGGGCTGCGCCATGCGCAGATCACCGCGCTGACCCTGGGCGAACTGCTCTGTGCGATCCGCCACGCGCGCGACAGCGGGAACGACAGCTTCACGCTGGTGAGCCACTCCTTCGAGCTCATCAACCGCCGCAGGATGGCGGTGAACCCGATCGTGCGCCGCCGCTTTGGCGGGCTGATCAAGGCGCTCGCCAGCATGCGCGGGGTGACGACCGGGACCTATGCCGACAGCCCGCCGCAGCTGCGCCTGACCGGCGGAACCTGCCAGCCGCTCCCGGCGAGCCCGATGCGCACCGGACGGCGCCTTGCCGAACAGCTGGTCTCCAACGCGCTCTACGGAAACATCTAGAGCGCCTTGCGCCTATGACGGCTGCCATCGACTTCACTTTGGGCGCGCGGCGGCTGGCGAGCGTGCCGCGCCTGCTTTCGACCTGGAGCTTCTCGCTCGAAGACGTGCTGGCGGGCACTCTCCCGCCTGCGCCGCCGCCGGGGCGTGACGGGGTGCGCGTGCTCTCCGCCCCCGCTGCGCAGCTATCCGCTGTTGCGGCGCACTACCCCGGCTTCATCGCCGGCGGGCGGCAGGATTATCGCCGCCACTATATCGACATGGGAACCGGCTTTGCCGGTTACATGGAGCGGTTTTCCGGCAAGACCCGGTCAACCCTGCGACGCAAGGCGCGCAAACTGGCCGAGGATGCAGGCGGATACGCAGTCACCGAACATCGCACCCCCGCCGAGATCGAGGCCTTCCTCGCCGCCGCCCTGCCTTTGTCCGCCCGCACCTATCAGGCGCGGCTGCTGGAGGCGGGCCTGCCCGACAGCCCCGAGGCACGCCGGGCGATGCTGGAGTCGGCGGAGGATGACCGGATGCGCGCTTTCCTGCTCCATGCGGGCGGCGCGGCGGTTGCCTATCTCTCGCTCCCGGTCAGCGGGCGGACGCTGGTCTATGCCCATCTCGGCTATGATCCCGGCTGGGCGCGGCTTTCGGTCGGCACTGTGTTGCAGATGGATGCGCTGGAACGGCTGTTCGCGGAAGACCGCTTCGCCTGGTTCGACTTCACCGAGGGAGAAGGCGCGCACAAGGCGATGTTCGGCACCCACAGCGCCGAATGCGCAAGCCTTGTGCTGCTGGAGCCGACGCTGGCCAACCGCACCCTGCTGGGCGCACGGGACGCGTTCGATGCGGGCGTGGCAAGCGCCAAGGCGCTGGCCGCCCGGTCAGGGGCGCTGGGCCGGCTCCGCGCCCTGCTGCGCGCCTGAGCGCACCGCCATCTGGGATTCCGCGCTGCGCCGGTTGGCCGACTGCCGGGTCGCCTGCTCGACCAGTGCCGCCCGGACCGACGGCGTACCGCTGAGCGATCCGAACCGCACCGCAATATAGAGCCACGCGGCGACGACCACCGCGATCAGCACGCCGGCCGCAGCGGCAAGGCGCAAGTCGTAGTTCACGAGCAGCCCCTCAGCCGCCAGCGCGACGCCGGCGACGAGCCACTTGGGAGAAAGCCACCCTGCAAGGCGTTCGGAAGGAACGGGCATCTTTCGTACCTCAATTCATGATGGGCGGCCGGGGGGAGGAGAGCGGGCCGCCTGACTATCAAAATGGGCAAGTACGCAAAAATGACAAGGGGGCGCGCAACAAATGTCGCCGCCACGGAAAAGGGGCCGGAAGCTTGCGCTCCCGGCCCCTTGTATCATCCAGTTTCGCTGGAAGAGACGCTTACGCGCCTTCGACTTCCGACAGGTCGACCTTGAGGCCCGGGCCCATCGACGAGGTCACGGTGACCTTGCGGACGTACTTGCCCTTGGCGCCCGAGGGCTTCGACTTCACGACAGCTTCGGTCAGCGCCTTGAAGTTGGCCTTCAGCGCGTCGTCCGAGAAGCTGAGCTTGCCGATGCCGGAGTGGATGATGCCCTGCTTTTCCACGCGGAATTCGACTTGCCCTGCCTTGGCGTCGGTCACGGCCTGCGCCACGTTCGGGGTCACGGTGCCCAGCTTCGGGTTCGGCATCAGGCCCTTGGGGCCGAGGATCTTGCCGAGACGGCCGACCACGCCCATCATGTCGGGCGAGGCGATCACGCGGTCGTAATCGAGGTTGCCGGCCATCATGTCTTCCATGAGGTCTTCCGCACCAACCTTGTCAGCGCCCGCAGCCAGCGCCTTTTCGGCGTTGTCGCCGCGCGCGAACACGGCAACCTTCACGTCCTTGCCGGTGCCCGAGGGCAGCGACACCATGCCGCGCACCATCTGGTCGGCGTGGCGCGGATCGACGCCGAGGTTCATGGCGACTTCGACGGTTTCGTCGAACTTGCTCTTGAACTGGCGCAGGGTCGCGAGGGCTTCCTCGACGGTGTAGAGCTTTTCGCGGTCGAGGTTGCTGAGGATCTTCGCCTTCTTGGTGATCTTGGTCATGTGCTTAGCCCTCCACCACTTCGAGGCCCATCGAGCGGGCCGAGCCGGCGATGATCTTCATCGCCTGATCGATGTCGTTCGCGTTCAGGTCGGCCATCTTGGCTTCGGCGATCTCGCGGATCTGCGAGCTCTTGATGGTTCCGGCCGACACCTTGCCCGGCTCCTTCGAGCCCGACTTCAGGTTGGCGGCCTTCTTCAGGAAGAACGAGGCCGGCGGGGTCTTGGTGATGAAGGTGAACGAGCGATCGCCGTAGACCGTGATCACGGTGGGGATCGGCATGCCCTTTTCCATTTCCTGCGTGGCGGCGTTGAACGCCTTGCAGAATTCCATGATGTTCACGCCGCGCTGACCCAGCGCCGGGCCGATCGGCGGCGAGGGGGTTGCAGAGCCGGCGGGCACCTGCAGCTTGATATAGCCTTCGATTTTCTTGGCCATGTGGCCTTACTCCTGTCGCACTGTTGCTGCGCTGTTTCCATCGCAGCTCATGTTAAGCGGTCAGACGCCTGCGGCTGTGCAACGCCGCAAGCTCCCGCACGGAATCGCCCGGGCATCCCCGAGCGAAGCCGCGCGCCTATGAGCAAATCGGGCAAAAAGCAACCCGGCTGTGGCTGCGGCCCAAAGCAAGCGGGCGATCGGCCATCGACCCCGAAGCCGTCGCTCCACCCGGTCCTGGTCGTCATGAGGCCGGAAACACAATCCTAGGGGCTGACGCGCGGCACCCTCAGCCCCTTGGTGCGGCTGGTGAGATGGAACGCCTTGCATAGCGCGCACTTGTAGGCGCGCAAGGTCACGTCGGCCCGCAAGGCGACCTGCTCCGCCTCCTCACGGGAAGCGAAGCGGCGCTTGCGCTGGCAGATGCCGGGGCGGGTTCTTACTTCGACAGTTCCACGTGCTCGAAATCGAGCTCGACCGGCGTCGCGCGGCCGAAGATCGATACGCTGACCTTGACCTTGGCCTTGTCGAAATCGAGCTCTTCCACGATCCCGTTGAAGCTGGCGAACGGGCCGTCGAGCACCTTGACCGAATCGCCGATCTCGTAATCGACGCTAATGTCGCGCTTGGGGGTGGCCTGCGCCTCGGCAACACCGCCGAAATAGCGCGAGGCTTCCTTTTCGGAGATCGGCTGCGGCTTGTTGCCCGAGCCGAGGAAGCCGGTCACCTTCGGGGTGTTCTTGACGAGGTGATAGATGTCATCCGTCATGTTCAGCTTGGCCAGCACGTAGCCGGGCATGAACTTGCGTTCGACCTGCACCTTCTTGCCACGCTTCACTTCGGTCACGGTCTCGGTCGGGACCTGCACTTCCTCGACACCTTCCGACAGGCCGAGGCGTTCGGCTTCGGAAATGATCGCGTCGCGAACCTTGTTCTCGAAACCGGAATAGGCGTGAATGATGTACCAGCGGGCCATGGGACGTCCTTGAAATTGGGATCTTGTCAGGAGAGCAAAGGGTCGGCGGACCTTACTTCAGCAGGCCGATCAGCGCATTGACGATCGTGCCGAACACGGTGTCGACACCGAGGAAAAACAGCGACAGGATCACCATGAAGATGAACACAAAGATCGCCGTGCGGACGGTTTCCTCGCGGCTCGGCCAGACGATCTTGGTCGTCTCGGTCTTCACCTGACTGAAGAACTCGCCGGGCGAGGTCTTGCGCTTCTTTTCTTCGGCCCCGTCCTTGGGAGCGATCATCTTGTCGGCCATGCAGCCCTTGTCCTTCGCGTAATGCCGTGTCGTCTCGTCCGGCCGGCTTTCAGGTAGGGCTCCGCGCCGCCCGGGACAAGGTCGCCGGAGGGGCTGGAGGATCTGCCGATGTCGGAGAGACGATTGCGGCCTTACGCGCGGGCGCGCGCAAATGCAAGAATGTTGGGCGTCTCAGCGCCGGCCGAGCAGGCGGCCGAGGAGCCCGGGTGCGTTCTCCATCGGCTGGAGCGGCCCGTGGATCGCCGCCAGCCGCGCCGGATCGCGGGTCGGGCGCGGGCTGACCCAGTGATCGGGACGCGAGGAACGGAAGGTGTAGGCGCTCATCCTGGGTCTCCTTGTCGCGGGTTGGCACTCAGCTCACCGACAGGAATACACGCTTCGGCTTGCGGCAGGATGAACGGGCGATATGGGGAAGGCCCAGCCACCCCGCACAGGGGAAAGCGCGAGAATCGGTGCCAAAGGCACCGCAAGCGCGAACGCGCGCCCGCAGCGGCCCGGAGTGTAGCGAAGCGAAACGGAGGATCAGCCGCGAGGACGAACCTGCGGAGGCAGGTTCGAAACGCAAAGGAATGGCAGGGGTGACAGGATTCGAACCCGTGGCCCTCGGTTTTGGAGACCGATGCTCTACCAGCTGAGCTACACCCCTGCACTCGCTGAGGGGCGCCCTTTAACGAAGCTCCCGAAGATAGGCAATCCACTTTGCCTCTGCGCATGCGCGGCTGTATTAGCGTGTCCGGCCATGCACGCACCCAAACGCCCTCCCGTCCCGGTCGAGACACTCCTGCTCGCCTACCGCAGCGGGATTTTCCCGATGGCCGACAAGCGCGACGATCCCGAGGTGTTCTGGGTCGAGCCGCGCGACCGGGCGATCATTCCTCTGGAAGGGCTGCATGTCTCGAAGTCGCTCAAGAAGGTGCTGCGCGCCGATCGTTTCGCGGTGACGGTCGATCGCGCCTTCGAACAGGCGATCCGCGCCTGTGCCGAGCCGCGCCCCGACCATCCCGACACGTGGATTTCGGAACGCATCGTGCAGTCCTATCTCGGCCTCCACCGCGCCGGGCACGCGCACTCGGTCGAGTGCTGGCAGGTCGGGGACCAGGGCTGGCCGGAGCTGGTCGGCGGGCTTTACGGGGTCAGCTTCGACCGGGTGTTCTGCGGCGAATCGATGTTCAGCCGGGTGCCCGATGCCAGCAAGGTCGCGCTCGCCTGGCTGGTGGCGCTGATGCGGCACGCGGGGTTCGCGCTGCTCGATTGCCAGTTCATGACCGAACACCTGCGTTCGATGGGCGCGCGCGAGCTGGCGCAGACCGGTTACCGGCGGCTGCTGCAAGGCGCAGGCGGCAAGCCGGCGATGAGCCTGACCGCCGCATGGCAGGAGTTCGTGCCCGAAGCGGACCTCGCCTATGCGGCGGGTGCGGGCGAAGCGGAAGGTGTGGGAGACGGAGCCGCCGAAGGTGCCGCGAAAGGCTTCGCGGAGGGCTCTGCCTTGGGCGATGCCGGGCCTTCCTCGCCCGGGAAGCGCATCGTGCAATCCTTGACCCAGACATCATAGACCGGGTGTTCGACCACATTGAGGCTGGGGCTTTCGAGGAACATCCAGCCCGAGAACACGCGGGCGTGCTGCGCCGCGCCGCGTTCGCGGATGTCGACCTGCACGAAAGCGCCGGTCTGCTGCGGCAGTTCCCACGGCGCGGTGCGCTCGCAGGCGGACACGCGGATGATGACCGGGCCGATCTCGCGCGCCTCGCCGGGCTTCAGCTTGATCTCTTCGGAGACATTGTTGCGCTTGTTGAGCAGGCCGAGCACCGCGACGCGTTCGTTCATCGGGGTGGCGCCGTAATCATTTCCGCCCGTGGCAGAGGCGCTGGCGGGAGGCGCAGGGGCGGCGGTGGCGCTGTCGATCGGGACCTTGACGACCTCTTCCCCCGGCGTGGAGAAATAGTCGCAGGCCGCCAGCGTCAGCGTGGCCGACAACAGCGCGGCAAGGCGGACGGCCTTCACCCTGCGCCTCAGCTGTCCGCGCCGCCCGGGGTCCACGCCTCGTAATCGCCGACCGCACGGGCCCGCTGGCCGCCGCGCTCGAGCGCGCCCTGCGGGCGATAGGCGGCGGCGGTGCCGGTGGCGTTGGGGGTGTAATCGACCTCCCACACCTTGGGCGCAGGCAGGTGGCTTTCGGGCACTTCGTCATAGGTGCCGTGCAGCCAGCCGTGCCATTCGGAAGGCACGCGGCTGGCATCATTGGCGCCGTTGTAGATCACCCAGCGCTTTTCGCGGCTGGTGTAGGAGCCGGTGTTGGCCCCGCCCGCCTTGGCGCGTTCACGGTAATACTTGTTGCCCGACGCGTCGGTGCCGACATGCTCGCCCTTGGCGCGGCTGGCCCACAGGTGCGTGCCGATGGTGGCACCATCCCACCAGGTGAAGATCTTTGCGAGGATTCCCATGGGCGGGGCGATTAGCGGATTAGACGCACTGCGCCAAGCGGGGAACGCGCGTCTTTCGCCGATATCGGTCGCGCCAGCGACCGCGAGCGCACGGCGCGAGCCGCAGGTGCTCAAGCCCGCAGGGCTTGAAACAGCACCGAGGACGCGCCCGCGGAGGCGGGCACGCTATCAATAAGCCACCTTATCCCCCGGCACGATCCCAAGCGCCTTGGCCCGGCCCGCGCGCAGTTCCAGCACGCCGCTGGCGATCCCGTCGGACTTCACCGAATCGAGCGAATAGGGCGTGGTGTTGGCCGCGATGTTCATGATCCGGCCGTCCACCCCGATGAAGATGATATCCAAGCTGAGCGGGGTGTTCTTCATCCAGAAGCTGCGCGGCTCGGGCGTGGCGGAGGGGAAGATCATCCCTTCGTTATCGCCCAGTTCCGTGCGGAACATCAGCCCGCGCGCCTGCGCTTCGGGGGTGTCGGCGAGTTCGACCTTGAGGGGGATTTTCTTCCCCCCGCTCTCCACCACGAGGTCGATAACCCTCAGGCCCGAGACAGGATGCACCGCGCTTTGCGTGGGGGCGGGGGTCTGGGCGCTCGCCGTCGCGCCTTCGCCGCCCGAACAGGCCGCCAGACCAAGCGCCAGCGCCATGCCTGCCAGTATGTGCCTTATCATTGCCCGTCCATCCCTTCCTCGTCCGCCGCCTCGGCGACCCAGTCCTCCACATCCTGCGCGCTGGCTGCGGCGAGAATGTGCTTCACATGATCGTACTGGTGGCCTGCGCGCAGCATTGCTGCAACGGCTTTTTCGTGGGCCTTGCGCTTGGCGAGCGGATCGGGGGCCTCGACCTGTGCGCCGAACGGGCCAAGCCGCTTCTTGCGCGCCATCAGTGCCGCGGCCTGCCGGCCCGCCGCCTCGCCCGGGGCGTGAACGCGGCGCAGGCCCTCGCCCACCCCGGCATGGCGCAGGCTCTCCTCCACCCGCCGTGCGCCATAGCCCCGCGCACCCAGATCGCGGGCGCGCATCCGGGCATAGGCATCGTCATCGACATAGCCCAGCTCCACCAGCCGCGCGACGAGGGCGGGAACATCGACGTCGACGGTGCGCCCGTCCGCATCCGCGGCCAGCCCGCGCTCCCTGATCTTGCGCTGGAGATAGCCTTCGAGCCGCGCGCCGGTCGAGGCGAAGCGGGCAGCGTAATGGAGCGCCAGGTCGCGCAGTTTCGTCTCGGTCAGCGGGGGTTTGGCCCGCTTTTCCCGCCGGCCGCCAGAGCCGCGATCCTCCCCGACGATACGACCGGGTGATGACGAATTCGCTTTACCTGAAACCATTTCGCCTTATTCGTGCCACTTTCCTTATCAAATGCGAACTATTGGACGCCGCCGGACTATGCCCGGCGACACGGGGTTATGCCAGAGCGCGGACGGGAAGCCACCATGAAACGCGCCGCAACTTACGGGTATCGCTGAAAATTATGACCGACGCCGCTTTGACGCCGACGCCGAATGACTGCGATCTGCCGCGAATCCGTGCGCAATTTGCGACCTTCAACGAAGCAATCGACTATGCTGCGCAGAGCCTGAAGGGGCTCAATTTCCACGACATGCGCGGGGAACTGGCGCGGGTCTATCCCTATTCGGAAATGCGCAAGGATGCCCTTGTCATGGCGCGCCGGTTGATCGCGGCAGGGATCGGCAAGGAAGACCGCGTCGCCCTGATTGCCGAGACCGGCCCCGATTTCGCCGCGCTGTTCTGCGCCTGCGTCTATGCCGGTGCATGGCCCGTGCCGCTGCCGCTGCCGACCAGCTTCGGCGGCAAGGAAAGCTTCATCGACCAGCTGGCGATCCAGCTGATGAGCTCCGATCCGAAGATCCTCATCTACCCCGAGGAAATCGCCGAAATGGCCTCCGCCGCTGCTGCGCGGCAGGGGTGCGAGGCGGTCAGCTGGCAGGATTTCGGCCAGCGCCCCGCCCCCGATTGCACGCTGCCCGAAGCCAGCCCGGACGATATCTGCTACCTGCAATATTCCTCCGGCTCGACCCGCTTCCCGACCGGGGTGGCGGTGACGCACCGCGCGCTGCTGCACAATCTCTATGGCCATTCGACCACGATGGAGCTGGGCACCAATGACCGCTGCGTCAGCTGGCTGCCGTGGTATCACGACATGGGGCTGGTCGGCTGCCTGCTGTCGCTGATCGCCAATCAGGTCTCGGGCGATTACCTCAAGCCCGATGCCTTCGCGCGCCGCCCGCTGGCGTGGCTCGACATGATCAGCCGCAACAAGGGCAACTCGCTCTCCTATTCGCCGACCTTCGGATACGACATCTGCGCGCGCCGCATCTCCAGCCAGAGCAATGTCGCCGAACGCTTCGACCTGTCGCGCTGGCGGATCGCGGGCAACGGCGCGGACATGATCCGCCCGGACGTGATGCAGAACTTCGTCAACGCCTTCGCGGATGCGGGCTTCAAGGCATCCTCCTTCACCCCCTCCTACGGCCTTGCCGAGGCGGTGCTGGCGGTGACGGTGATGCCGCCGGGCGAAGGCATCCGTGTCGAACTGGTCGAGGAAGAGCGCCTGTCGGGCGCGCCGCGCGATCTGTCCCGCCCGGCCCGCTACCGCGCCATCGTCAATTGCGGCAAGCCGCTCCCCGACATGGAAGTCGCGATCCGGGGCGAGGACGGCGCGGCCCGCGGCGATCACCAGATCGGCAAGGTGTGGTGCCGCGGCCCCAGCGTGATGCACTCCTACTTCCGCAACGAGGAAGCAACCAGCGACTGCCTCGTCGATGGGTGGCTCGACACCGGAGACATGGGCTACACCGCCAAGGGCTATCTGTTCATCGTCGGCCGGGCGAAGGACATGATCATCATCAACGGCAAGAACCACTGGCCGCAGGATATCGAGTGGGCGGTGGAGCAGCTGCCCGGCTTCAACCACGGCGACATCGCCGCCTTCTCGATCGAGATGGAAAACGGCGAGGAAGCGCCTGCGGTGCTGGTCCACTGCAAGGTGAGCGACCCGGAAGAGCGCGTGAAACTGCGCGACCAGATCGCCGACAAGGTGCGTTCGGTCACCGGCATGAGCTGCATCGTCGAGCTGGTTCCCCCGCGCACCCTGCCCCGCACATCCTCGGGCAAACTCAGCCGCGCCAAGGCGAAGAAGCTCTATCTGGCAGGCGAGATCGTCCCGATCGATCTGGCGGC
>JAIEOM010000208.1 GCA_019750455.1 Sphingomonadales bacterium
CTGCGCGAAAGCGGGAGTCGCGATCGTGGTGGTCGCGGCAAGGCTGACGATGCTCGCGGCGAGGAGATACTTAAGCTTCATGGCTGAGGCCCCTGGTAACGGATGGAGGTGGTACGAAACTCGTGGTGCGGCCTTCGCTAGGCCCGAACGCTTGCGGCAAAGCGACTGTTCTGTGACAGTTTGATGAAATGCCCTACCCCTGCGGGCCGTTTCCATACTGCGAGTCTGGCTGAACGCCAGAAAAGTGTAGGAATTGCGCGTGTTCCGCCGCCGAGTGTTGCATCGCAGCAACGCCCGCGGGGAAATTCCCGAGACAGATCAATGGGGCCGAAAATCCGCCCTCAGGCGAGATTGATCTCGCGCAGGCGCTGCATGAGGTAATCATGCGCGGTGATCGGCGGCGGGGGGGGATTCGCGTCCGCCGGATCGACGCATTCGGGCAGCGCCTCGATCAGGAAATCGGGCCGGAAATGCAGGAAGAACGGCATGGAATAGCGCGCCCGTCGGGCCGCATCCCCGCGCGGGTTCACCACCCGGTGCGTGGTCGAGCGCAGCCGCCCGTTGGTCTGGCGCTGGAGCATGTCGCCGACATTGATGACCAGCGCGCCGGTGGGCACGTCCACGGCATGCCACTGCCCGTCCTTGGCGAGCAGTTCCAGCCCGGCCTCCTCGGCCCCCAGCAGCAGGGTGATGGTGTTGATGTCCTCATGCCCCGCAGCGCGAATCGCCCCTTCGGGCGCACCTTCGGCCAGCGGCGGGTAGTGGAGCAGGCGCATGACCGAATTGCCGTCTTCCACGCTGGCGGCAAAGAAATCGCGCGGGCGACCAAGGTGCAGCGCGATGGCTTCGAGCACGCGGCCCCCCGCCACTTCGAAGGCGCGGAACAGCGCGCTCATCGTCTCGCGGAAACCTTCGACTTCGGTCGGCCAGACATTGGGGGCCATGTATTCCGCGAGCGGGTGCCCCTCGGGCAGATCGCGGCCGACGTGCCAGAATTCCTTGAGATCGAACACCTCGGCATCCTTGGCCTTTTCGGTGCCGAACGGGGTGTAGCCGCGCGCGCCGCCACCGCCTTCGATCTTGTAGGCGCGCTTGACCGAGTCGGGCAGGGCGAAGAACGCCTTGGAGACCCGCTCCGCCTCGTCGATCAGGTCCTGCGGGATGCCGTGATCGCGGACCACGGCAAAGCCGTATTCGCCAAAGCTGCGGCCGAGTTCATCGGCGATGGTTTCAAGCGGCTGGGCGAGGCTGACGGAAGCGATGTTGATCATGCCCGCGCCCTTACACCCGCGCAGGTCTGGCTGCCAAGCGTCAGAGTGGCAAAAACAGGCTCGCCAGCGCCGCGCTCATCAGGTTGGCGAGGCTGCCTGCGGCCAGCGCCTTCAGCCCCAGCCTGGCGATCACCGGGCGCTGGTTGGGGGCAAGCCCGCCGGTCACCGCCATCTGGATCGCGATCGAGGAGAAATTGGCAAAGCCGCACAGCGCAAAGGTGACAATCGCCCGGCTGCGCGCCGTCAACTCGCCCGCCTGCATCGCGCCCAGATCGATGAAGGCGACGAATTCGTTGAGCACGATCTTGGTGCCGAACAGCCCGCCTGCGATCTGCGCCTGTTCCCAGTCGGAAATGCCGATCAGGAACATCACCGGAGCAAACACATAGCCGAGCAGCTTCTGGAAGCTGATGCCCGAAAGCCACGCCGCGGTTTCGGGCGAAAGCGGCGCGCCGACATTCGCGGCAAGGCTTACGATGCCGCCGCCGATGCCCGCCAGCATGCCGTTCGCCAGCGCCACCAGCGCGACGAACACCATCACCATCGCGCCCACCGCCACGGCCAGCTTCACGCCGGTCTGGGTGCCTTGCGCTGCGGCTTCGATGATGTTGGCAGGGCGCTGGCCTTCTTCGAAAGTTTCGGCCGCGCTCACCTCGTCAGCCTTGGCGCCGCCTTCGAGGATCGAGGCCGGGCCGACCGCGCTGATGCGCGCCTGGGGGAGTTCGACCTCCTGCCCGTTCTCGTCATACATGACCACGCGGGTCGCCTTGGTCAGGGATTTGCTGCGCCCGCGCGCCTTGGCGACAGCGGCGGCGGCAACCGCGTAATCCTGTCCGCTTTCGCGCTGCGGTTCATCGGGCATCATGATCTTGGCCATCAGGATGCCCCCGGGGGCCGACATGAAGGCCGCCGCCAGCAGGAAGGGCACGGCTTCCTCGCCGATGAAGCTGGCGTAAGCGGCCAGAATCGTCCCCGCCACGCCCGCCATGCCCACCGCCATCAGCGTGAACAGGCACGAGGGGCTCAAGGCGGAGAGATAGGGACGCACCACCAGCGGGCTTTCCGACTGGCCTACGAAGATGTTCGCCGCCGCGCCCAGCGCCTCGACCTTGCTGATTCCCGTGATCCACCCGATCGCGCCGCCCACCCAGCGCACCAGCCGCTGCATGATGCCGAGGTGGTAGAGGATCGAGACGATCGCCGCGAAGAACACGATCACCGGCAGCGCGGCGATCACGAAGGTATTGGCGAAGGGATTGCTCTCCATCGGGCCGAAAACGCTGGTGATGCCGATCTTGGAGAAATCGAGCAGCGCGATCACGCCCTGAGAAAGCCCCCCGATCACCGCCACACCCGCATCGGTGCGCAGCACGATCAGCGCGGTGATCGCCTGAAGCGCGAAGGCAGACCCCACCACGCGCAAGTTGATGTGCCGCCGCGAGGAGGACAGCGCGATGGCGATGGCGAGAATGGCGAGCACCCCTGCAAGGCTCAGCAAGGTGGACGTGAGACTTCCGTTCACGGCGATGACTAATCCTTGAAGGTTTGAAAAAGCGACCCGATCCCCCGCGCGCCGGGCAGTCTGCCTCGCACGCAGCACGGTCGGGCGTGGCATTTTGCGAAGGCACTTGCAAGCCGGATGCGATGGCACGCGCGCACAAGTCTGCGGGAAAGCGCCGGTGACAGGGCTTGCGGTGCCGCTTTTCTTTTCTCCGCGCGCTGGCTAGCACCCTTGCAATGGACACGCCCGCACCCGCAACGCCGCCCGCTCCGGCCGCCGCCCCTTTCGCCGCGACCACGCCACCCGCCGGCATTTCGATGCCGCTGGGGATGTTCGTCTACACGCTGCTTTATGGCGGGATGACGGTGCTGGCGGGCGTGCTCGCCTACAAGCAGGTGCAACTGTGGCCGACGTCGCTGGCAGTGGAGAGCGGGATCTTTCCCTTTCTGCTGCTGGTGGTCATCTCCAGCACGCTGTCGCAGCTCTACGGGCGCGAGGCGGCCAAGCGGATCGTGTGGTGGGGGTTCCTGCCGCTGGGCCTGTCCGCGCTGCTGATGCAGCTGGTGCTGGCGCTGCCCGCATCCTCCGAGATGCTCGCCTTCCGCCCGGATGATCTCGCTGCCTTCGAGCGGGTCAACCAGTCGACCTGGCGGGTTTGGATGGCGGGTCCGGCGAGCTACATCACCTCGCTGCTGCTCAACATCTGGATCTTCGATCGCCTGCGCGGCAACGGAGACGGCGAAAGCACCATCGGCCTGATGATCCGCGGGGCGATCGCCTCGGCGCTGTCGCAGGCGGTGGACTCGGTGATCTTCATCACCCTGGCCTTCTACGGCGAGTTCGACATCACCGACCTGATGATCGGGCAGGTGCTGGCCAAGGTGTTCCTCAGCCTCGTGCTGGTGCCGTTCCTGATCACCTTCGGGGTGCGCGCGGCACACTGGCTGGACGCGAAGAAGGCGGGCTGAGGCTTTCGCCGGCATGGCGTCCGGGCTGGACGCCGCTTGCCGCTATACCGCCAATCAGCGCCGCTGCGGGCCGGTCAGCCTGCAGCCAGCGCAGCCCTTTTGCGGCGGTTGCGCTGGATGATGTTCAGCAACTCCACCCCGACCGAAAAGCCCATTGCGGCGTAGATGTAGCCCTTGGGCACATGGAAGCCGAAGCCGTCGGCGATCAGCACCAGCCCGATCATCACCAGGAACGCCAGCGCCAGCATCACCAGCGTCGGGTTGGTCTCGATGAACTTCGCAAGCGGCGTCGCGGCGAACAGCATGATCCCGACCGTGATCACGACCGCCGCGACCATGATCGGAATATCGTCGGTCATACCGACAGCGGTCAGGATCGAATCGACCGAAAACACCAGATCGATGGCGATGATCTGGGAAATCACCGCGCCGAAGCTGGCGGTGGCCGCAGCGGCCACGCCGGGGGTCTTGTCGAGCAGATCGCCCGAGGCATCTTCGGGCTCCATCGAGTGGTGGATTTCCTTGGTCGCCTTCCACAGCAGGAACATCCCGCCCGCCAACAGGATCAGGTCGCGCCCAGAGAAAGCGGTCTCGAAGCTCGCCTTGTTGGTACCCTCGACCGGCGGGCCGACAATGCCGAGATCGAAGAGCGGCTGCTGGAGCGTGACGATCCATCCGATCAGCAACAGCAACCCGATCCGCATCCCCAGCGCGAGCAGCAACCCCAGCCGCCGCGCGCGCTCCTGCTGGTGTTCGGGCAGCTTGTTGGAAAGGATCGCGATGAAGATGAGGTTGTCGACCCCGAGCACCACTTCGAGCGCGATCAGAGTAAGCAGGGCCAGCCAGGCGGCGGGATCAGTGAGCAGAGCGATGATGGTGTCCATGCCGGTCTGCTTAGCGATAGGATGGATCGCGGTGCAAGCGGGTGGGGGCCCGAAACGGTCGAAGTGGCAATGGCATCGGCCGCAAGATCGCAAGTCGCGGTTGCGAAGCACAGCCGGAGGCTGAACCGGAAAGACGCAAAAATGGTGAGCCCGACAGGATTCGAACCTGTGATCCGCTGATTAAAAGTTAGCGTTTGCACCGAGATGACAGGGCCCCAGAACCGTCCAAGCCTCAGCTTTTTCTTATCTTTTGTTATCGCGCATCATCATTCCTGATTGCTGATTGCCGCCAGTCTGATTACTATCTGATTGCTGGCGGGTGCCAGTAAGCAGGCGGAGCGCCCCATGGGGAAGATAAACAAGACCAATGTCGACCGTGAGCAACCGGGGGAGCGTGACCGGTTCTTATGGGATGACGATCTTCCTGGGTTCGGCCTCAAGATAACCCCGGCTGGCAGCAAGGTTTACGTGTTCCAATACCGGTGTGCCGCGCCCGGTGAGGCCGCCAAGACTACCCCGCGCCGCTATACCATCGGCAAGCACGGGCCGTTGACGCCCGATCAGGCCCGCAAGCGCGCCAAGGAACTGGCGGCGCTGGTGACGCAAGGTGTCGACCCCCGAAAACAGGAACTCGACGCCAAGGCCGATGCTGAGCGGCAGCGCGCTGAGAAGGCAGAGCAAGAGCGCCGCCAGACTGATCTGGAGTTCGGCCGCATCGCCGACCTTTGGCTAACCGATTATGAGGCCACCCCCAAACCGAGGGGCGGCAAGCGCAGCGCGGCAAGCGTTCGGCTCGCCAAGACTGTGGTCGACTGCCACCTGCGCCCCAACCTAGCTGGCAAGCCCATGCCCGACATCGGTCGCGATGATCTGGAACCGATCATTGACGGTATTCCAGCCGCCAATCAGGCGATGCGGCGCACTGTCCACGTATATGCGTCCGTGCTCTGGGGTTGGGCCATTCGGCGGCGCTATGTGACCGAAAACCCGCTGCTCGCTATGGAGAAGCCCGCCGCACCTGTGGCGCGCGACCGTGCCCTGAAGGATGCCGAGCTGCTCGCGGTGTGGAAGGCTGCCGCTAATCTGCCTGCGCCCTTCGATGCGTTCATGCGTCTCTTGATCCTGACAGGGCAGCGCCGCGGCGAGGTCGCCGGCATGATTTGGGGCGAACTCGACCGTGACAGCGCGACGTGGACCATCCCGAAGGGCAGGGCCAAGAATGACCGCGCCCATATCGTCCCTCTGGCGCCCGCAGTGCTCGCCGAGCTCGATCGGCTGGCACTGAAAGCGCTGGGCGGCAAATGGCCCGACACCGGCCCTACGTGGCCCCCTAGCGGCCATGTGCTCACCACTACCGGAAAGACTCCGATCAGCGGCCTATCGAAGGCCAAGCGCGCCCTAGATGCCGCGATCGCCAAGGCCCGGAAGGAAGAGGGCAGCGAGCTGCTACAGCCGTGGCGCTTGCATGACCTTCGTCGCACCATGGCCACCGGCCTTCAGAGGCTCGGCGTCCGGTTCGAAGTCACTGAAGCCGCCCTAAATCACGTGAGCGGGTCGAAAGGCGGGATTGCCGGGGTGTATCAGGTCCACGACTGGCAGGACGAAAAGCGCGCGGCGCTCGCCGCATGGGCCAAGCACGTTGTGGCACTCGGCAGCAAACGCACCTCCAATATCATCGCGATCGGGGAGCGTCGGGCATGACCCGGATAGCCAAGCCCCAAGAGTGGACCCCCTTTGACGATCTTTTGCGACAGATTGCGCGCGACCGCTTCTTACCGGTCACTGCCGATGATCTTCTTTCGCTACAGCTTAGCTGGAAACTGATCTTCGACAGACTTGAGCGAAACGCTTGGCAAACACGAACAACAGACCCCGCTAGCTACCGCTTCACAGTGACCGAACCAGGATGCGAACCGTCCACATGGAACGCGATCGATCTGCACGAAGGCAACATGATTGATCGGGATTTCTGGGATTGCTTTTGGGATGCGCAGGAAACGGGAAGCCCAATCGCCACGATACCGCCAAAGGGAAAATGGGCTGATCGACGGCCTGATGTGAACAGCTTCGAATTCTACCATGCGCACCCCGGCAGCGCGTTAATTGCGGGTGCTGTGCGAGGTGTTGAGGTCCGGATCTGTGACGGAGAGATGGCACGCTTAAAACCCGGGCGGAAGCCAAACAGCAAGACCAAAGAACCTCTGCGCGATCCCGTCAAATTCGCAGCGCTGATGGATGAAGTCGCCGCGAAAATTGAGCGTGGCGAAGGCAGGAAGGCAACCGTTGCTTGGGCGCGGCGTGAGGTTAAGGTGCGCAAGATCGGAAAAGAGCACACAGAGACAGCTGACAAGGTAGCAATCTACCGCGAACTTAAGGCGCGAGGCCTTTAGTGAGCGTTGGCCCCTGTATCATTAATTCGGGCCCAAATTTCCGTTCCTCGCAATGATTGCGAAGCGCTGACAACTGTCTCCTAGCCACGAAACTAGGAGCAGACACATGGCTATTCCCGAACCGTCCCCCGGCGACTTCGCCGATATGCTCGATCGCAAGCCTTCCGCCGATTACCTCGGCGTGAGCGTGCCGACCCTCGATCGCAAGCGCGTCAACGGTGACGGCCCGCCTTACGTCAAAATCGGATCTCGCGTCCGCTACCGTCGCGCCGACCTCGACGCATGGCTGCGCGAGCGCATTGTCACCAGCACCAGCGAAGCTGAAGCACGGCTGGGGGGCGGCAATGCCCGCTGAGATCGTCACCCTCACGCCCCGCCCGCGCCCGCTGCGCGCTGATGTTCCACCGTTCGACCCGACCAATGATGCGCACCTCCGCGCATGGGAGGCGCTGTTCGACCTCGGCAAGCGGGAGGCCCGTCATGTCCGCTGAAGTCTTCCGCCCCGACCGCTTCCCGCCCGCCGCTGCTGCCCGGGTCTGCGCCGAGCTGCTGAACCGTCACAGCCCGCATGAGATCGCCTCCGCAATTGAGGTGCTAATCGACTTGCAAAACCTGATGGAAGGTGACCCCGACGCCGAAACTGAAGGGCTCGAAGACGACTTCACCCCGACGCGGGAAGGTGTCGACTATGGCCCCGGATGCCCGCTAGCCGACCCTGCCGAGGTTGATGACGAAGCCGAGGAAGATGATCCGGCTGGACAGTGCGACGAAGACGGAATCAACACCGCCATGCCCAATCCGCGCTTCTACTCTGGTCCGGGTTGCCCGATCGGTGACGGTCTGGAGCAGCTGCCGTGACCGCCCCCAGCCGCATCGCGGGCCTTGTCCTGATCGAAGCCGCCCTTCCTGAGCCTGTCGCGCTGGTGACGGTTCGCACGGCTGGCCCTGATCGCGAAAGAGGCCATTTCTTCCCCACTGCCGAAGAGGCCCGCGCCTTCGCTTCCGGCGTTGCCGAGCAGCGCGGGCTGATGCTGATCGACCTTGTCGCCGCCGATGAGGGGGCCGAGCGGTGAAGCAGCCCAAGCCGATCGGACACTTCGCCCTCGTGGACGTGCCGACCGTCAGACACGTCGCCATGAAGACCGATGCGGATACCGCGGCAGTCTACCTCACCCAGGCGCTGTGGACTGATGCCACCGGAAGGCGGAGCAGCATGGGCCGCGAAGGCTGCCGCAAGCGGTTGGGTTTGCGGTGGAGCACGGTCGACCGGAGCACCCGGTTGCTCGAAGAAATGGGCCTGCAAACCTGCCGCGACAAATCCAGCCGCATCGTCAATGTCGACCTCAAGTTCGTCGAGACCCGGCCGATGCGCGACGGCTACCACGCCGGTCTTGAGAGGGCTCGCGCTGGTGTTGAGCCTGCCACCGACCGCGAACGCAAGGTGCACGAGCAGCTGATGGCAGACGGCTGGATTGATGCTGACGGCCAAGTCATCGAGACGCGCCCCATCCAGCCTGCCTACATGCCCCTGAGCCTTCTCGGCGATGTATTCGGCCAGCCTACCGGCCAACCGTGCATCATCGAGCGCATCCGCAAGGCACGGGACCCGATGGCCTTCCTGTTGCTCGCGCAGGCGTATGCGGCGCAGAACCTGCCCGACCTTGGCGGGACCGATCGCCGTTTCGTCTGGATGCAGGGCAGGGGCGAAAAAGACATTCACCGCACCGCCGACCTTCGCGTGCTTCAAGCTTGGGACCTTTCACCGTGGACCCAGCACTGCGACGTGACGCGAGACCATCGCCGCAATTCCAGTCAAGAGGATGCGCAGGCCTACTTTGATCGCGTCAAGATCCTTCAGGATGCCGGTGCGATCGAAATCGTCATCGCCGCCATGGAGGACGACTCCCCAACTGCGCAGATGATCTACCCTCTCGGCGTGCTGCGCCACGGGAAGCTCGTGGAAAGCGAGCCCGAGCACGCTGTAGGGATGCTGGCAATCGGCGCGACAGTCGCGATGCGCGGCGACCTCGACCGGCTTGACGCCTGGCTCGACCATGCTCCCAAAAGCTTCTTTGCGCCCGTTGACGGCATGTATCGCAAGGCCGTGATCCGGGGCATTCCGAGGCTTGTCGCCAGGCCGCGAACCGAAGCGACCCAGCGTTGGCAAGCCGAGCGCATGGAGCTTTGCCGCGAGTGGATCGACGCCTTCACAGGCATAATCGCCGAGCACGCGCCCGAGCTGCTTAGCGAGGCGGGACGACTTCAAGGATATACCAAGGTTGCACCAAGGATTCACCAAGGCGACACCAATGATCTTCTCTGGTCGGCTTTGCACAACGGCGCCGCTGGCGCGGCTCGCGATGATGAGGCCGCATGATGGCCTTCGCAGTCCAGCCGAAAGGTGTTATACCCGAACAACACAGTGAGGAACGTGACAATGCTGCATCCCCGGCAGGCCTTCCCCGACGCCGAACGCTTGATGGCCATCGGTCGCGCCTTCCGCGAACGTGCGCAACCGGCATTCACGGACTCCCCGAACGTGATCCGATTCCCGGTCGAGCGTCTGCGCAAGCCGCTGCGCTGAATCACGGGCGCTATAGGCGCTCTTCCCATCATCATCCGATTGTCGACCGGCTGGCACCCGCCTGCCCGGCGCGATCGCACGCAACCCCGCCGCCCTGCGCGGCTGGCACCATCCCCGCCACCACCACCACGAAAGGATTTTCGATGTCTGACACCACCACTGAAACGCCAGCCGCGAGAGGTCTGAAGGCCGCCCTCGCCCGCAACGCCAAGCAGAAGGCGGAAAAGCAGCGCGCTCGTGCAGCAGCCGCCGCACCCGCACCGGCAGCACCGATCGCGCCCGCCACGCCGAAAGCGAAGTGGCAACCGCCCAAGACTGACGCCGAGAAGGCAGAGTTCCAGCGGATGCATGCCCGTTTCTTGGCAGTGGCGGCGCACCCCGCGTTTGACCGACAAAAGAGTGCTGCGCTTAAGCTCTTCGGCAATCTGAGCCTATCGGTGGCGGAAGTCACACCGATCCTCGACATGCTCGCCGCCGAAAACACGGAAGCGAAGAAATCAGCGCTCAGCGAAATGCGGGCCGCGCTTCAAGAGGCGCGGGCTCACGCGAGCAGCCATTCAAGCGCCTCGCTGGCGGGTGGATCAGCGGGGATTTGGGACCGCGCCATTGCGGCGACCTTTGAAAGCGGGGAGGCCTCGGCATGATCGAAGCAAAGACCAAAGCAACGGCAACCCTTGCCGCCGCAGTCGGCCAACTCGACTTTACCCAAGGCAATGAAGAAATCGACCGACTGAAGGCGCAAATCGAGCACGTCGCGCGGAAGGACGGTGAGACGCGCGCCGAGGCCGCCAGACTGTCCAATGAAGCAACAAACTTCAGTGGTCCTGCCCCTGATGCTGTCGCAGCCGCCATTCTGGAAGGCGTGGAGCTGTCGGAAGCAGTAAAGGGGCCAGCGTCACGTGAGCAGTTGGAGTCGCAGCGAGACGGGCTCCTAGCGGCCTTGGAGCCTCTGCGGCAACGCGCCGACGCCTTGCGCCATCAGTTGCGGGAATTGGAGGGACAAGAGCGCGCGAGGGCCTTTAGCGCTTTCCAAGACCACGTGGCGGAACTGGCAGCACGCCAGCACCGGGCAGCGCGCGAGATTGTCGAATGCCACGCCGCACTTCAGGCTGTCGCGGATACTTGCGCACAGCCGTATCTGCCAGAAATGCGCAAGAGCCGCGCAGCTATGGCGGGACTCATGGGGCCGGAGCACCTGATTGGGTGGCAACTCGACATTCCCGTTCCCGCCGAAACTCGCGATGCGCTGGCTCTGCTTGCCGGTAAATCGCGAGCACTTCGCGGAACCCCGGTCGCAATCTCAACGCGCGACCTGTAACCGAACAGGCGGCAGCGGTGTCCTTTCCCGCTGCCGTCGCGCGCCCGTCCCCATTGCGCGGGGGCGGGCGCGCACCACTTTTCCAAGGCCCCCGCTGAGTTTTTGCACTGTTCGCGCCCCAGAAATGGCAGAGTTCCGCCGGTTTTCGATGGCAAACAGTGGCAAACCGAACAGGAATTCTGACGGTGAGCGGCCTCAGGGGGAGAGCGTTTTCAGGAGGTTTTGATGAGGAAACCTGCCGTCGCGCACCTTCGCCCTAGAATTTGTACTCAGTACGCTCTGATCTCTTTCTGTTGCTCCAACGAAAAAGGGGCCTCCTTGCGGAAGCCCCTCGCGGGTTTCAGTTCTGTTGGCGCCAATCAGAGTTTAGACAGCGCCGCGTCATTGCAATAGAGATCGGCCTGAAGCCGCCATTGCCTGAATTTTTCTTCGTTCTGATCGCTCAGATATGCCTGCTGCACCTTACGCGCAGCGCGGCATTTATCGTCCACGGTGACGAAGCCGGAAGTTTCGACCTTATACTCAGCCTCAGCCCGCTCGCCTTGGCTTTGGCAACCAGCGAGAAATATGGCTGCGGCAGGAACAATCCATTTCATGCCGCTATCGTATCACAGCAACTGCCAACGAAAAGTCCGTAAATTCAGTCTGTCACCTTAAACTGCACGAATTCCCCGTTTATGGGTCAGCGCCAGAAAAAGCGGTCGACCAGCGATCAGGCCTTCGCAGACCTCTGGGTAGGACCCGCGTTTTTCTGCACCCTGCCGCCTATTTGTTGCGGGCTCGGGCGCTGCCTTGTCCCACTGGTCGGCAGGACGCGTCGGCGTTAAATGAAGGGCCTAGCTAAAGAGGGGAGCGTGATGCTTGAATTGCTGGCAGCCTTTGTCTTCATGATTCACAAAGACTCAATGACGGATGAACTGACTTACGAAGCTCGACTGGGGGATGAGCGGCAAGGTATCTCAGTGATGTGCGGCAACGCCACAGATGGAAAGCTCGCGGTCGAATTCCGGGCAGACCGCATTCTTGCCGAATACAGCGATCAGCGCGCCCTTGTGGAATACCGGTTCGACGAGGGCGAATTCCAGAGAAGATGGCCGCATTCGTTTGGCGAGAGAGCCGCGTTTATCGACAAAGAGGCGCAAGAGTTCGCGCAGCAAGCGCGGTCGGCCAGGCGTATTCGGGCGCGGATCAAGACTTACTCCGGCGAGTTTGTGGAGTTTGATACTCGGATACTGCTGAACCGACAGGCCGTCGACCGCGTCCTTGAGGCGTGCCCCAACTCGACCTGACGAAAGAACGCGGGGCCTGCCAATCGGATTTGATATACCACCAGTGCGAGGGAAAGCCTGGACACCCTACGAATCACGCCCTGATTGCTATGTGATTGCTAGGCTGCTTGCCAGAGCGATCAGGGTGATTAAGCGTGGCCTAAGCCATTGTTATGTGGTGAGCCCGACAGGATTCGAACCTGTGACCCGCTGATTAAAAGTCAGCTGCTCTACCTACTGAGCTACGGGCCCACACATGTGCCGCGATGCTGCGGCAGGCGCGCTCACCTAGGCAGGGGGCGCGGGCGGGTCAAGCGGGCTTGATAGTGTGCGAGGGTCAGGGCGTGCGGGGCGGCCTGCCAATCGGCGGCGATGGCGCAGGCGGGATCGAGCACGAAGCGGCGTGCGGCGAAGTCACGGTGCGGGATGGCGAGGGCCTTCGACGACCACACCCCGCCGCTCCACAGCACGATGTCCAGATCAAGCACCCGGTCGCCCCACCTCTGCCCGCGCCGCCGGCCGAAGATGCGTTCGGTGCGCTTGAGAGCGGCGAGCAGGGCGGGGGGATCGAACGCGCTCTCCAGCACCAGCGCGGCATTGGCGAAGCGGCGCTGCGCTGCGCCCATCGCGGGGGTGGCGATCACCGGAGAGCGCGCCGTGACCGTGCCGAACGCCGCCAGCTCCTCCATCGCGGCCAGCACCACCCCGCGCGGATCACCATACAGATGATGCCGCCGGTTGCTCCCCAGCGCGACGAGGTAGGTGCTGCTCAAGCCGGTCAGATGTCTTGCGCGATGCGCCCGTAAAGCTGCGGGCGGCGGTCGCGGAAGAAGCCCATGCCGGCGCGGTGCGTCGCGGCGCGCGCCAGATCGAGACGGGCGACCAGCACGCCGGTCTCCGCCGCGCCATATTCGGCGAGGAAATCGCCCCATTCGTCGGAAATGAAGGAGTGACCGTAGAACCGCTGCCCGCCTTCGCTGCCGATCCGGTTGGCCGCGGCGACCGGCATGCAGTTCGACACCGCGTGGCCGATCATCGCCCGCCGCCACATGCGGCTGGTGTCGAGGTCCGCGTCATAGGGTTCCGAACCGATCGCGGTGGGATAGAGCAGCAGTTCGGCCCCCAGCAGCGCCATGACGCGCGCGCATTCGGGATACCACTGGTCCCAGCAGATGCCGACACCGACCTTGACCGGCGCGCCGCCCTCGCCCGGCACGTCCCACACCTTGAAGCCATCATTGCCGGGGCGGAAATAGTACTTTTCCTCGTAACCCGGCCCGTCGGGGATGTGGCTCTTGCGATAGGTGCCCTGCACCTCGCCATCGGGGCCGATCATCGCGAGGGTGTTGTAATAGTGGTGCCCGTCCCGCTCGAAGAAGCTGGTCGGGATTGTCACCTTCAGCTTCGCGGCAAGCGCGCGCATGGCGATGACACTGGGGTGCTGCGCCGTGGGACGGGCCAGCGCGAACAGCGCCTCATCCTCCTCGCGGCAGAAATAGGGGCCGGAAAACAGCTCGGGCGGGAGGATCAGCTGCGCGCCCTGCGCTGCCGCTTCCTCGACCAGCGCGGCAACGGCTGCGATATTGGCGGCTTCGTCATCCGAGCCGAGGGGGAGTTGAAGGGCGGCGACAGTGATAGCGGTCATGCCGCCGCCCCTAGCTGATTACTTCGCCTTCTTGAAGAGCAGCGTCATGCGGTCGCTTTCGCCCTTGCCCTTGAGGTCTTCGCGCTTGGTCGCCAGCGTCGGCGGCATTTCCCACACGCCTTCGGGGTGATCGGCGGTGTCCATGGGGTTTGCGTTCACTTCGCTCGAAGCGACCAGTTCGAAGCCCTGCAAGCGCATGAAATCGATGATGTCCTGCTGCTTCACATAGCCGCGCGTGCCGTTGGCATACGACCACGGCGCATCGGCACGCGCGCGGTGCTGGACGATGCCGATCAGGCCATCATCCTTGAGCAGTTCGCGCATCGCCCGGATTTCGGTATCGGCGATCCCGGCGCGCATGATGTTGTGCATCGCGCGGATCACGAGAATGCGGTCGAAGGTGCCCTTCTGTTCGGCCGCCTTGTCGAGCGTGAGGCCGCTGAACCGGTCGGCGGGCAGCCCGGTATAGCCCGCCACTTCCGCGCCGAAGCCCGCCGCCGCATCGCGCAGACGCTGCTGGCGCGCGGAATCGGCAGTGGCGATGAGCGGATTGTTGTAAAGGCCGACCAGCTGGCCCTCGCCGCCCAGATAGTGCCCCAGCAGGCGCGAATACCAGCCGCCGCCGGGCGAATATTCGCCGACCTTCATGTGCGGGCCGACATGGAAGAAGGCGAGCGTTTCGGCGGGGTGGCGGTGCTGGTCGCGCGCGCGGTCTTCGGCGCGGCTCGGGTGGTTGATTGCCGCCGACAGCTGCTCGCCATGCATCTTCATGAAGCCGGCGGTGTCCTTGACATGGGCGTCACTCTCTCCGCCGTGCTTGGCGTGATCGCCATGCCCGGCGTGCTGGGCGAGTGCGGGGGCGGCAAGGGCAAGGCCGCTCGCGGTGGCGAGGGCGATGATCAGATTTTTCATAAGGCGTGACTCTCCCGGATTTTGGCAAGAATAGCGCGCGGGGCGCTGGCAATAGCGGCTTGCTGGCCTATCTCTGACACAAAGCAACGGAGAATTCGATGAGCAACATGGAAACGGCGATCATTGCAGGCGGGTGCTTCTGGTGCACCGAAGCGGTGTTCCGCGATGTGGTGGGCGTGCAGACCGTCGAGAGCGGCTATATCGGCGGCACCAAGCCCCACCCCACCTACAAGGAAGTCTGCACGGGCGAGACCGGCCACGCCGAGGCGATCCGCGTGACCTTCGATCCGCACGCCATCAGCCTTGCGCAGATTTATGACGTATTCCTCGGCACGCATGATCCGACGCAGCTGAACCGGCAGGGCGGCGACATCGGCACGCAGTATCGTTCTGCGATCTTCCCGCTGTCGGACGAGCAGGGCACCGAGGCGGAAGCCGCGATC
>JAIEOM010000150.1 GCA_019750455.1 Sphingomonadales bacterium
AAGATGCTGCGCACCCACTGCCAGACCAGCGGCGTCAGCTTGCAGGAGCAGGACCCCTACAACAACGTCATCCGCACGACGGTCGAGGCGATGGCGGCGGTGCTGGGCGGCACCCAGTCGCTCCACACCAATGCGCTCGACGAGGCCATCGCGCTCCCGACCGATTTCTCCGCCCGCATTGCCCGCAACACCCAGCTGGTGCTGCAGGAGGAAAGCGGGATCACCTCGGTCGTCGATCCGCTCGGCGGCTCGCACTATATCGAGGCGCTGACGTCCACTCTCGTCGATGAAGCGTGGAAGCTGATCGAACAGGTCGATGCGGCGGGCGGTATGACCGCCTTCGTCGCCACCGGCGCGCCCAAGGCCGCGATCGAGCGCGCGGCGGCGGAAAAGCAGACCAAGGTCGACAAGGGCGAAACCGTCATCGTCGGCGTCAACAAGTACCGCAAGGACGCCGAAGACGCGCTCGAGACGCTCGAGGTCGACAACCAGAAGGTGCGCGCAGGGCAGATCGCCCGCCTCGCCAAGGTGCGCGAGGCCCGCGACGAGGCCGCCTGCCGCGCGGCGTTGGCGGCGCTGACCGAGGGCTGCTCGACCGGCGCGAACCTGCTCGCGCTCGCGGTGGAAGCCGCGCGCCATGATGCGACGCTGGGCGAGATTTCCTCGGCGATGGAAGAGGTCTTCGGCCGCCACGATGCCACCCCCGCGCCGGTCACGGGCGTCTACAAGAGCGCCTACGAATTCGACCGCCGCTGGGCACAGGTGACCGATGGTGTGGAAGCCGTGGGTCGCCGCCTAGGCCGCAAGCCCCGCATCATGATCGCCAAGATGGGCCAGGACGGCCACGACCGCGGCGCGAATGTGATCGCCAGCGCCTTCGGCGACATGGGTTTCGAGGTGATCTCCGGCCCGCTGTTCCAGACCCCGCAGGAAAGCGCGGCGATGGCGCTGGAGCACGAAGTCGACGTGGTCGGCGCCTCCTCCCTCGCAGCGGGCCACAAGACCCTGATCCCCGAACTGATCCGGCTTCTGCGCGAGGCCGGTCGCGGCGACATCAAGGTCACTGCAGGCGGTGTCATCCCCCCGCAGGACTACGACTTCCTGCGCGAGGCGGGGGTGCAGGGCATCTACGGGCCGGGCAGCAATGTGGTGGAGTGCGCGGCCGATATTCTGGTGCTGCTCGGGCATAACATGCCCCCTCTGGGCGAGGGGCTGGACGAGGCGGCGGAGTAAGGTCTACTCCCTCGTGATTGCGAGCAAAGCGAAGCAATCTAGCTTCGAACGTTGCACCAGGAGCCAGCGGCAGTCGCTGGATTGCCACGTCGCCTTCGGCTCCTCGCAATGACGAAGGATTTTTTGAATGAGATCAGCACTATCTCTGGGACTCTCATTGATGCTTGCGAGCTGTGGCGAGCCAGACAATTGGCAGGGGTGGGTTTATCCGGACCGTTCTAACCTTCTCGTCGATATTCCAATCGGCAAATTCGATACTCTTGAGGAGTGTCGCGACGCTGCTCTCGCCAAGCTGGAGGAAGCAAAGCTCTACGACGAAGGCGAGCCGATTGAAGGCGACTACGAGTGTGGCCTGAATTGTGAACCCTCCGGCTATGGCGGAAATATCTGTGAAGAGACAATGCGCTGATGATTGAGAACACCCTCCCCCGCACCGACTGGACCCGCACCGAGATCGCGGCCCTCTTCGATCTGCCCTTCACCGAGCTGCTGTTTCAGGCGGCGAGCGTCCACCGCGCCTACCACCCCGCGACCGAAGTGCAGCTGTGCACGCTGCTCAGCATCAAGACTGGCGGGTGTCCGGAGGATTGCGGCTATTGCTCGCAGTCGGTCCATGCGGACTCCGGCGTCGAGGCCACCAAGCTGATGGACGTGCAGGCCGTGCTCCAGCGCGCGGCGCAGGCCAAGGATGCGGGCTCGCAGCGCTTCTGCATGGGCGCGGCGTGGCGCAATCCCAAGGACCGCGATATGCCCGCGATTGTGGAAATCGTGAAGGGCGTCTCCGCCATGGGCCTCGAGACCTGCATGACGCTGGGGATGCTCGAACCGCATCAGGCCGAGATGCTGGCCGAAGCGGGCCTCGATTACTACAACCACAATATCGACAGCTCGCCCGAGTATTACGAGCGGGTGATCAGCACGCGCGATTTCCAATGCCGGCTCGACACGCTCGATCATGTGCGCAAGGCGGGGATCAATGTGTGCTCCGGCGGGATCGTCGGCATGGGCGAGACGCGTGAGGACCGCGTGGGTTTCGTCCACACCCTCGCTACCCTGCCGCAGCACCCTGAGAGCGTGCCGGTCAACGCGCTGGTGCCGGTGAAGGGCACGGTGCTGGGCAACATGCTCGCCGACACGCCGCTCGCCAAGATCGACGATATCGAGTTCGTCCGCACGGTCGCGGTCGCCCGCATCACCATGCCGCGCTCGATGGTGCGGCTCTCGGCCGGGCGCGAGTCCATGTCCGAGGCGACGCAGGCCCTGTGCTTCCTCGCCGGCGCGAATAGCATCTTCACCGGCGACAAGCTGCTCACCGCGCCCAATGCGGGCGACGACAGGGACGGCGCGCTGTTTGCGAAGCTCGGCCTTACCGCGCTGAAGGGCGAGGAACCAGCGCGAGCGTGCAAGGCGGCGGTGGCGGTGTAGGCCACAGCCGTTCGCCCCGAGCTTGCCGAAGGGCTGCTTTTTCTTCATTCCGCCACCTGAAGGGAAGAAAGGCAGTGCTTCGACACGCTCAGCACGAACGGAATTCCAGTAAATGAGCCTCGGCTTTTCCGTCGACACGCTGCTCCGCAAGGCGCGCGGGGGTGGGCAGTTGCGCATGGGGCTGGTAAAGCTGGAGGAGCGTGAGTGGCTCCAGCCTGCGCCTGATCTCGCGGCGCGGGCGGCGGGGTTTGCGGACTGGCCGCAAGCCGTGCAGCTGACCCCTGAAGTGGACCCGCCGGGCCGCGAGCTGGCGGCGATGCTGGGCGTGGACGGCGCTCTGCCCGAGGCTGGGCTGGCCGTCCATGAAGACCTCTGCCTCCTCACGCAGCGCGAAGGCGAGGAGGTCTATCGTCTGATCGGGGCGGCGGTGGCATGGCCCTCCGACTGGCATCCAGCGGAGAAGATCGGTCTGCCCCTGCGCGCGCTCCACGCGCCCATCGCGGGCTATGAGGAACAGCTCGCCACCGGGGTCGACCGCTTCATGGAAACCCTGCGCCCCGGCGCGATCTATGGCCGCTGCAACTGGTTCATCGCCGCCACCGGAGAGCGCCGCTGGCTCCCCGACCGCCCGCCGCAGGAAGCCTTCGCCCACGTCACCCCCGATAACGCGGGCGAGACCCTGTTCGTGCGCTCCGAGCGGCAGACGCTGCGGCGCTTGCCGCAAACGGGGGCGATACTGTTCACCATCGGCATCTATGTCGAACCGCTCGGCAACCTCTCCCCCTCCAATATCGCGATGCTCGGCAAGGCGGTGCAGACCCTCGTCAGCGGCGAGGGTGACCGCAGGGGCGCGCCCGCCTATGCCGACAGCCTGATCGCCTTTGCGGAAAGGAACGCTGCATGATCGCCTCGCTGCTTCTCCCGCTGCTGATGCAATCCGCACAGCCGCCTGTGCCCGGCTGGAACTGTGACGATCCAGTGGTGCAGCAGGAAATGAACTGGTGCGCCGCGCAGGACTATGCCGCTGCGGATGCGGAGCTCAACGCGCAGTGGAAAATCACCGCCGCGATCACGAAGGAGCGCGACACCGGAATGGAGGCCGATTTCGGCCCGATCAATCCGGAGAGCCCTCGCGAGGATGCAGCAGCGCGGATGGCCTACACCGGCCACTCCCAGGCCTTGCTTGAAGCCCAGCGCGCATGGCTCTCCTATCGCGATGCGCAGTGCCGTCTGGCAGGCTACGCCTTTTTCGGCGGGTCGGCGCAACCGATGATCGTGTCCGGCTGCCTCGCCATGCTCACCCGCCAGCGCACGCAGGAACTGCGCGATCTGGCCGAAACCCTCGGCTGAGCGCACAAATCCGCTAGCTTGCCTGCCAGCGCAACCCTCGGCATAGCCAAGAGCAAGATCCGTCCCCTGGAGAGAGGCCCCAACCCTTGTTCTCGAAAATCCTGATTGCCAACCGCGGCGAGATCGCCTGCCGGGTCATCACCACCGCGCGCAAGATGGGGATCAAGACCGTCGCGGTCTATTCCGATGCCGATGCGCGCGCGCCTTTCGTCGCAATGGCGGACGAGGCGGTGCATATCGGTCCTTCGCCTGCGGCTGAAAGCTACCTGATCGCCGACAAGATCATCGCTGCCTGCAAGCAGACCGGGGCCGAGGCCGTGCATCCCGGCTACGGCTTCCTCTCGGAACGCACCTCCTTTGCCGAGGCGCTGGCGAAGGAAGGCATCGCCTTCATCGGCCCGCCGGTGGGCGCGATTGCCGCGATGGGCGACAAGATCGAGTCCAAGAAGCTGGCGAAGGAGGCGGGCGTCAATGTCGTCCCCGGCTTTGTCGGCGAGATCGAGGATACCGAGCACGCCGTGCGCATTGCGAACGAGATCGGCTATCCGGTGATGATGAAGGCCTCTGCCGGGGGCGGGGGCAAGGGGATGCGCCTTGCCTATAACGAGGCCGACGTGCGCGAAGGCTTCGAGAGCGTGAAGCGCGAGGGGCTGAATTCCTTCGGCGATGACCGCGTCTTCATCGAGAAGTTCATCCTCAATCCGCGCCACATCGAAATCCAGATCCTCGGCGACCAGCACGGCAATATCCTCTACTTGAACGAGCGCGAATGCTCGATCCAGCGCCGCCACCAGAAGGTGGTCGAGGAAGCGCCGTCGCCTTTCGTCACGCCCAAGATGCGCAAGGCGATGGGCGAGCAATGCGTCGCTCTGGCGCGCGCGGTGGGTTACTACTCGGCGGGCACGGTCGAACTGATCGTCTCCGGCGCGGACCCGACGGGGGAGAGCTTCTACTTCCTTGAAATGAACACCCGCCTTCAGGTCGAACACCCCGTCACCGAGGCGATCACCGGCATCGACCTTGTCGAACAGATGATCCGCGTCGCCGCTGGCGAGAAACTGGCGATGACGCAGGACGATATCGGGATCGACGGTTGGGCGATCGAAAACCGCGTCTATGCCGAAGACCCCTATCGCGGCTTCCTGCCTTCAACCGGGCGGCTGGTGCATTACAGCCCGCCGCTGCCCGGCTGGACGGAAGACGAGACCGTTGCCGGCAAGGCGCGGCGCGGCGTGGCGCGTGGCACCGGCTCCGTCCGCGTCGATGATGGCGTTTATGAGGGCGGCGAGGTGTCGCGCTTCTACGATCCGATGATCGCCAAGCTGATCACCTGGGCACCGACCCGCGACGAGGCGGCGGACTTGCAGATCGAGGCGCTCGACAATTTCCGCATCAAGGGCCTCGGCCACAATGTCGATTTCCTCAGCGCCATCATGCAGCACCCGCGCTTCCGCTCGGGCGAGCTGACCACCGGCTTCATCGCCGAGGAATACCCGGAAGGCTTCCACGGCGCGGCGACCTCCGAGGAACTGCTGCGCCTGCTCGCCGCAGTCTGCGCGGGCAACGAGTTCACCCTGCAATCACGGGCGCGGCGCATATCGGGCCAGCTCGACGGCGATGACGGGCGCGAGGGCGTGCTGCGGGTCACCACCGAATGGCTGGTGAAACTTGGCGACCGGCGCTTCGAAGTGACGCTGGGCGATGGCCATGCCGTGGTTGACGGCGTGCGCATTGCCGGAACCTGCGACTGGCGGCCCGGCATGGTGCAGGCCACCGCCAGCGACGGGGAAGGCCTTGATCTCGGTCTGATCGTCGAGCGTGTCGGCAACCAGTGGAAGGTCACCACCCGCGGCGCGGCCCACACCGCGCTGGTGATCCCCCAGCGCCTCGCGCGGCACGAATCGCTGATGCTCGAAAAGGTCCCGCCGGATCTCTCGCGCCTGCTGATCTGCCCCATGCCCGGGATGCTGGTGAAGCTCCACGTGGCCGAGGGCGAGACGGTGCAGCCGGGCCAGCCGCTCGCAACCGTGGAGGCGATGAAGATGGAGAACATCCTGCGCGCCGAAAAGGAAGGCGTGATCGCCAAGATCAATGCGGCCGAGGGCGAAAGCCTCGCGGTGGACGCGGTGATCCTCGAACTGGAGTGATCCGGAGGCGATTGGGCTGACGCATGCCCATGCGGGAGGCGTGCTGCGGTTGCGGCGCGTTCTCCCGTCCTGCCCGCCGGTTCGCGTGCTTTGTAGGCAAAGCGCGCTTGCGGCGCGGACCGCTGTCGGAATTGCCCGGCGGCATTCCAACACGCGGTGCCCATGCCTGCCCAGGCGGCGGCGCGAGTGTGTTCTTCAACCCGGTCCAGACCCCCGTTTGCCCCCCTCCAGGCCCCTCTAGCCCCCGCCCAGACCCATGTCAGACGCGGCCAGACCGCTCCTCACCAGGCCGATTTGTCCAACCTCAGCCGGGCGGGAAGCGGATTTGTGCGTGCCGGCGAAGGCCGCTTGTCGCGGCGGTCCGGCATAAAACTACGCCGCGCGGCAAGATCCTTCCAGAATCTGTTGTAGTTTTGCGTCAGATTAGTGATTTCAGACGGAAAATTGCGAGGCCCTCTGTCCTACAACCCCTGACTTGAGAAACTCTGTCCTTGCCGAATCGCGGAATGTCCCGCGCGGTGGATTGAATCTCAGTGGGAGGATTTGATCATGGCACATACAGGAACAGGCTTCTTTGACCGGAAGGGCCACTTCTTCAAGACGGCGCGCGATGCGACGGTGAGCGATCTGGCAGCCTTGCTGGGGCAAATCGGCGAGGGCGAGAGCCTTGCGCCGGGTATTGCTTACATGCTGCTCGAACGCCGCGCCGAGATCGAGCGGCTGTTCGCCGAGCATGACGGAATGGTCGAGGAAGAGGCGGCAATGAAGGCGGCACGCGGAGGCGGCGAGACGCTGGATAATGTCGCCAAATTGCCGAGCCGCCCGGCGGTCTGAAGCTCTCCGGCCTCAGGCCAGCGCCAGATGCAGGCACTGGTTGAAGTCGGTGAGAGCGTAATCGGCAAATGCCGGCCCGTTTGCGAACCCGCGCCGCCGGTAGAGCGCAAGGGCGGGCTCAAAGGCGGGACCGGTGCCGGTTTCGAGGCTGAGGCGGGTGATGCCAAGGCTGCGGGCATGGGCGATGATGGTCTCAAGCAAGGCAGCCGCCAGGCCTTGCCGCAGAAACTCAGGATGTGTCCGCATCGATTTGATTTCGCCGGACGTTCTGTCAATGCGCTTGAGTGCGCCAATGGCCGCCACGCGGGGTCCGACATGGGCGGTCCAGACGGTAACACCCTCTGCCTGCAAGCCGCTGAGGTCGAGCGCGAAGCTCAAACCCGGCGGCGAGCCTTCAAGCATCGCCCGCTGGTGGAAGGTGATAAGCTCTTGAACTTGCGGGTCTTCAAGATCGGCAATTGCGATGAGCGGGGCCATTTTCGCCGTCAGTCCTCAATGATGGCGACCGCACGGATCCATCCCGCGCTGGCCCGCTCGATCTTGACGGGAAAACAGCTCACCATGAAGCCGTGGGGTGGCAGCGCGGCGAGATTGGCAAGCTTTTCAATCTGGTAATAGGGGCGGATGCGCCCGGCCTTGTGGCCTTCCCAGATGATCGCGGGATCGCGGGTCTCGGCCCAGCGTTTCGCCGTGTGGCTGAACGGCGCGTCCCAGCTCCACGCGTCGGTGCCGACCACCTCTATGCCCTGCGCGGTCAACCACAAGGTTGCCTCGGCGCCGAGGCCGACGCCCTGATCGGTAAAGCCCTCGGTTCCATAGACTGCGCCCGATTGCACGAGCACGATATCAAGGGGTTCGAGGGTATAGTTGATACGTTCCAGCTCCGCCTGCACCTGGGCGGCAGTCACGACATGCCCGTGAGGAAGGTGCGAGAAATCGAGCTTCACCCCGGGGCGTAAAAAGCGGTCGAGCGGGGCCTCGTCAATGCTGGGGGCGGGGGTGGCACCGCTGTCGGTGGTCGAATGAAAGTGCCACGGCGCGTCCATATGCGTGCCGTTATGTGTTGAAAGTTCAACGAATTCCGCCGCCCATCCTTCGCCGTCGGGCAGGTCTTCGCGGCGGAGACCGGGGAAGAACATCGCGATCTGTTCCCACGTGGTCTCGTGGGTCATGTAGGTGACCTTGGGCCGCATCACCTCGGGATCGGAGACCACATCATTGGTGATCGGGATCGAGAGGTCGATGAAGCGGGTCATCCTTGCAGTTCCTCGTCCAGAAAGGCTGCGATATCATTCAGATCGACATCGCGGGCGACATAGGCCTCGCCCAGCGCGCGCAGCAGGAGGAAGGGCAGGGTGGTGCCCTCGGCCTTCTTGTCGTGGCGCATGTGATCGACCAGCGTGGCTCCCTCGCAGGCCAGTCCCAGCGCAGGCAGCGCGGCCGGCAGGCCGGCAGCGGCGATGGCGGCCGTGGCCCGCGCGGCATCGGCAGCGGAAATCTCGCCCCGCCGCGCGGAATATTGCGCAGCCAGCACCATGCCCATCGCCACCGCCTCGCCGTGCAGGAGACGCTCGGAAAAGCCGGTCTCCGCCTCCAGTGCATGGCCGAAGGTATGGCCGAGATTGAGCAGCGCACGAAGGTCTTCGGTCTCGCGCTCGTCGGCAGCGACGATCCGCGCCTTCATCGCAATGCTGGTGGCGATGGCATGTTCGAGCGCCTGCGGCTCACGCGCCAGCACTGCCGTGCCGTTGGCCTCCAGCCACGCGAAGAAAGCCGCATCGCCGAGCAGTCCGTATTTCAGCACCTCCGCATAGCCGGCGCGCATTTCGCGATCCGGAAGCGTGGCCAGCACCAGCGGGTCAATCAGCACCAGCGAAGGCTGATGGAAGGCGCCGATCAGGTTCTTGCCCGCCGCGGTGTTGATCGCGGTCTTGCCGCCGACCGAAGAGTCCACCTGTGCCAGCAGGGTCGTGGGTAGCTGCACGAAGCCCACCCCGCGCTTCACCACCGAACAGGCAAAGCCGACGAGATCGCCGACCACTCCGCCGCCGAGCGCGAAGACATGGTCTTTGCGGGTGACGCCGAGCGCCAGCAGCCAATCGCACAGGCGCTCGAGCACGCCCCAGGTCTTGGCGTTCTCCCCCGGTTCGACGACGAACCATTCGACCGCGAAGCCCGCTGCCGCCAGATCGCGGGTGACCCGCTCGGCGTAAAGGCCGTGGGTGTTGGTATCCGCGACAAAGGGCACCAGCCGGGCCGCGCTGTAGCCTTTCAGAAACGGTGCGGCGGCCGCGGGAATGCGCGCCAGCAGCCCTTCCTCGATCATCACCTGATAGGGGCGCCCGGCCAGCGCCACGTCGATTACAGCCATTCGTCGATTGCCTTGATGATCGCGCGCGCGGTGTCGGCATGGGGGCCGGTCTCGCTGACGACGCGGATGGGAGCCTCGGCGTAGAAGGGCGCCCGCTCGCGCGCCAGCCGGTTGAGGATTTCGCGGGGGTTGCCCTGCTTCAGCAGCGGGCGGTTGGCGCGGCGCGAGGTCCGTTCGACCAGCGTGTCGACATCGCAATCGATCCACACCGCGATGCCCTTTTCCAGCACCGCCGCGCGCGTGGCCGGATCGACAAAGGCGCCGCCGCCGGTGGCGATCACGCCGTGCCCCTCATCGATAAGGCGGGCGATCACGCGGCGTTCGCCATCGCGGAAATGGGCCTCGCCGAAGGTCTCGAAGATTTCGGGGATGCTGCGTTGCGCCGCCGCCACGATCGCGTCATCCGCATCGATGAAATCCCGCCCGAGCATCGCGGCGAGCTTGCGCCCTACGGTAGACTTGCCGACGCCCATCAGCCCGACCAGCACCACCGGACGGGTGATGCGTGCGGCGATGGACGCGATATCGCGATCGCTGAGGGAAGGGTGGCTCGCGGACATTGCCGCAGGGCCTATAGATGGGCTAGGGCACGCGCAATATGGCAAACTTGCGGCAAGAGCGTCTGACACCCTCGGGCTTTGAACGGGAACCTGCACGGCCTGCGCGGCGCTGGCCGTGGGTGGCAGGGGCGGCCGGCGTATTGCTGCTCGCCCTCGCATGGTTCGATGGTGGCGAGGAAGCGCAGCGCCCGATCGCGCAGGATGTGACCCTGCCGGAGCAGGGGCAATGAAAAGCGCAAGGTTCGGGGCCAGCGTGCTGGCGATCGCGCTGGCGGGCGTTCTGGGCGGGGCGGGGCTGGCGGGCTTCGCACTGGCGCAGGGCAAGCCCGAATCGCTGTTGCCGCCGGGGTTTGACGATCCCGCGCCCGCACCGACCCCGCGCGCGAGCCCGGCTCCCGCGCCGCGTCCGGGGCAGGCACCCGCAGCCGTGCCCGGGGTGTCGCCCGCTGGCGCCGCACCGCTGCCCGGTGCTCCGGTCGATCCGGCGACGCTGCCCGCGTTGCCCGCGATCACCCGCGATGATCTGGCCAGCCTGCCGAGCCTCGAGGAGCTCGAGAAGATGTCCACCGAGGAGCTTGACCAGCTGCTCGGCCTGAAGCCCAAGAGCGATATTCCCGCAGGCGCCCAGCGCGCGCTGACGCGGGTGGGCGTTCTGGCAGTGGAAGAAGGCGGGCTGCCGCCGGTGGCTCTGGCGAACCAGTCGGACAAGCTGGTGCGCGCCGTACTGTCCGGCACGAGAGGCCCGATGGTCTCGCGTTGGGGACACATCCTGATGCGTCGCGCGTTGGCGAGCCGTCTGGCCGCGCCGCTGGGGATGGACCCGGTGGAGTTTGCCGCGCTGCGTGTGGGGCTTCTGAACCGCATGGGTGAATTCGCCGCCGCGCGTGCGGTGGTGCAGGATATCGACAGCGCGAAATGGTCGCCCGCGCTCACGCAGGAGGCGCTCAACGCCTATCTCGGCACCGGTGACATCACCGGCGCCTGCCCGGCAGTGCGCTTGCAGGGCTCCGCGCGCGAGGATGGCGAGTGGCAGATGTGGCAGGCGATCTGCAATGCCTATGCGGGCGAGGCTGCGCTTGCTGCCTCGCAGCTCGATCGCGCGCTTGGCCGCGGTGTTGCGCCGCGGATCGACGTGCTGCTGGCGCGGCGCTTTGCCGGTGCGGCGGGGCGCGGTCAGCGCGGGGTGCAGATCGAATGGAAGGGGGTCGAGGAACTCAACCCCTGGCGCTTCGGCCTGGCAAGCGCAGTTAGCGAACCACTGCCTGAAGGTCTGCTCGACAATGCGCTCAAGGCACAGGGCGGGGCCTATTATGCGCGATCGGGTGCGCTGCTGCCGATGCTGCCGGCCGCTCAGCGCGCGCCCTTTGCCGGACGCGCCGCGCGCGAGGGGATCATGTCGGCCGATGCGATGGTCGATCTCTATTCCGAGGTTCATGCCGACCCGGCTGCCAAAGGCGACCCGCAGACCCACGCTGCCACTCTGCGCGAGGCCTATCTCGCCGCTGACCCTGCGGCGCGCATTGCCGCGATTCAGCGCCTGTGGGGCGAGGGGGCAAAGCTGGGCGGCGGCGATGGTTACGGCGCGCGCGTGTTGACCGCCTATGCTGCGGCCCGCATTCCCGCCAGCGAGGCGCATGCCGATGTCGCGGGCGAACTCATCGCCGCGATGCTGGCTGCCGGCCTTGATCGCAACGCAGGCCGCTGGGCGAATGTGGTCGAGGAAGGCTCGCTCGCCTGGGCACTGATCGCTCTGTCCCGCGCCGATGGCGGTGCGGTGGGGCAGGGTGCGGTCGAAAGCTTCATCGGCGATGACGACAGCCCGGCAGGCCGAAAATCCGCCTTCCTTGTTGCCGGGCTCGCCGGGCTCGGTCGGTTGAGCGAGGGCGATGCGGGCGCTTTGGCGGGGGATCTCGATATTGATCTGGCGCGCCAGACGCGCTGGTCCTCGGCCATTTCGCGCGCTGCAGAAGTCGGCAATCCGACGTTGGTGGTGCTGCTGGCCGGGCTGGGGATGCAGGGCACAAGCTGGTCGCAGATGACCCCGCTGCACCTCTATCACATCACCGCCGCGCTGACCCGCGTGGGGCTGGCGGCCGAAGCCCGGATGATCGCCGCCGAGGCGGTAGCGCGCGGGTAATGTCCGCCGCGACCGAGGCGTTTCTCGCAATGCTGGCGGCAGAGCGCGGCGCGGCGCGCAACACGCTCGCCGCTTACGCCCGCGATCTCGCGCAGGCCGAGGAGGCAATCGGCGACCTTGCGGCAGCAGACCGCGATGCGGTTGCCGGTCTGGCAAGGGAATGGGCGAGCCTTGCGCCGGCCAGCGTGGCGAGGAAAGCTTCGGCCCTGCGGCAGTTCTTCGGCTTTGCCATCGACGAAGGCTGGCGCAGCGATGATCCTTCCGGTGCGCTCCCGGCGCCGCGCACCCGGCGCCCGCTGCCCAAGGTGCTTGGGCACGACCAGATCACCGCCCTGTTCGCCCGCGCCGAGGAAGAGGCCGCCAGCGGTGATCCCAAGGCGGTGCGGCTGCTTGCCCTTGTCGAACTGCTCTACGGATCGGGTCTGCGCGCCACCGAACTGGTCAGCCTGCCGCTCGGCGCCGTGCCGCGCGATGCGCCGTTCCTGACCGTGACCGGCAAGGGCGGGGCGACCCGGCTCGTCCCCGTCGGCGCCCGCGCGCTGGAGGCGCTGGGGCGATGGCTGGACCTGCGCCCTCAGGTGCCTGCCTCGCGTTATCTGTTTCCGTCAGGCAAAACCGGCCACCTGTCCCGCGTCAGGCTGTTCCAGATGCTCAAGGAGCTGGCGGCCCGCGCTGGGCTCGATCCGGCCGGCATCAGCCCCCACGTGCTGCGCCACGCTTTCGCCACGCACCTGCTGGAGGGCGGCGCGGACCTGCGCGTGCTGCAAACCCTTCTCGGCCATGCCGACATTTCCACCACGCAGATCTACACCCATGTCGACGCGGCACGGCTCGTGGCTCTGGTCAATTCCCGTCACCCGCTTGCAAGCGCGGCAACATCCGACTAGCCCGCTCGCATGATTTCTTACCTCGATTTCGAGAAGCCCGTCGCCGCGCTTGAAGAACGCATCGTACAGCTGCGCAGTGTCAATGCCCTGCATGATGTCGATGTCGCCAGCGAGATCGGCCGGCTTGAAGCCAAGAGCGCCGAGCTGCTCGCCAGCACCTATGCCTCGCTCACCCCGTGGCAGAAGACGCAGGTTGCCCGCCATCCGCAGCGCCCGCATTTTCGCGACTATGTGGCGCACGCCTTTACCGATTTCATGCCTTTGGGCGGTGACCGCCTTTATGCCGATGACCTCGCCATCATGGGCGGTTTCGCGCGGCTGAACGGCCGCCGGGTGATGCTGATCGGGCACGAGAAGGGCCACGACACCAAAACCCGCATCGCCCACAATTTCGGCATGGGCAAGCCGGAGGGTTACCGCAAGGCGATCCGCCTGATGGAACTGGCCAGCCGATTCGGCCTGCCGGTGGTTACACTGGTCGATACCTCGGGCGCATTTCCGGGGATCGAGGCGGAAGAACGCGGCCAGGCCGAAGCCATCGCGCGGGCGACCGAGGCTTGCCTTGCGATCGGCGTCCCGATGGTCGCCGCGATCGTGGGCGAGGGCGGTTCGGGCGGCGCGGTCGCGCTCGCCTCGGCCAACCGGGTGCTGATGATGGAGCACGCGGTCTATTCGGTGATCTCGCCCGAAGGCTGTGCCTCGATCCTGTGGCGCACCTCGGAGAAGGCACCCGAGGCGGCGCAAGCGATGAAGGTCACGGCGCAGGACCTGAAGCGCATCAACGTGATCGACCGCATCGTGAAGGAACCGGTCGGCGGCGCGCACCGCGATCCGGCAGCCGCGGCCCGGATGCTCGGTGCGGCGCTGGGCGAGGAGCTGGATTTGCTGGCGAAGCACACGCCGGTGCAACTGGTCGCCGCGCGCGAGGCACGTTTCCTCGCCATCGGCGGATAGGGCTGCCATCCCAAGTTAAGGTTTCGTTTGCCAAGCCCTTGCCGCGCGGCGCTTTCCCGATAGTCTGGGGGCGGAACACAAGCGGCGGCAAAAGAGGGACCGAATATGGCACGAAATTCACGCAAGCTGCTCGCCTTCGGCGCAGTTTCCCTGGCACTGGCCGGGTGCGTCAGCGCAGGCGGGGCAAAGATACCGTCGGCATCCACCCCAATCACCCCTGCCGAAGCCAAGCAGGGCGCGGAGTATCACCCTCAGCTGCTCGCCGAATTCGGCGGAGCTATGAGCGGGACCCATGCGCAGTATGTCGAACAGGTCGGCAAGAATATCGCGGTGCAATCCGGCCTCGGCAATGCGCGGGAGAGCTTTACCGTCAGCCTGCTGAACTCGCCGGTGCACAACGCCTTCGCGATCCCCGGCGGCTACATCTACACCACCCGCCAGCTGGTGACGCTGATGAACAGCGAGGCGGAGCTTGCCGCGGTTCTCGGCCACGAGGTCGGCCATGTCGCCGCCCGCCATTCCCAGAGACGGCAGAGTGCGGCGCAGAAGAACACGCTGATCGGGGGCGGGCTGGCGATCCTCTCGGGCCTGCTATTGGGCGATTCGGGGATCGGGCAGACTTTGTCGCGCGGATTCCTGCAAGGCTCGCAGCTTTTGACGCTCAAGTTCTCGCGCAAGCAGGAACTGGAGGCGGATGATCTGGGCATCCAGTATCTTGCCCGCGCGGGATATGACCGGCGGGCGATGGGCACCGTGTTGGCGAGCCTCGCCGCGCAGAACGCGCTTGATGCGCGTCTGGCGGGGCGGAACGCCAGCGTGCCGGAATGGGCCTCGACCCACCCCGATCCGGCTAGCCGCGTGCAGAGTGCGCTCGCAAAGGCCGGTCCGGCTGTGACGGGAAGTGTCAGCAATCGCGATACTTTTCTCAACCGGATCGACGGGTTGCTGTACGGAGACGATCCGGCGCAGGGGCTGATCGAGGGAAGTACCTTCATCCACCCCGAACTGCGCTTCGCCTTCACCGCGCCCCAGGGCTTCTACATGGTCAACGGCACCCGCGCGGTGAGCATTCAGGGCCAGGGCGGTCAGGCACAGCTGACGACTGCGGCCCATAATGGCAATCTCGATGCCTATATGCGCAGCGCCTTTTCGGCGTTGGGCGGGCAGAACAGCCAGCTTGCCCCGCAGCAGATCGAACGGACGACAGTCAACGGCTTGTCCGCGGTCTATGGCACGGCACGCGTCAACAATGGCAATTCGCAGGTCGATGTGATCGTGTTCGCTTACGAATTCGCCCGCGACCGCGCATTCCACTTTGCGGTTATTGCCCCGGCAGGCCGGGCGGCAACCTTCAATGGGATGTTCCAGTCGATGCGGCGGATCACCCAGACGGAAGCCGGCGCAGTCGTGCCCAAGAAGCTGCAGGTGGTGACCGTTGCGCGCAACGATACCGTGGCGAGCCTTGCGCGGCGCATGGCCTATGACAGCGCGCAGGAAGAACGCTTTCGAGTGCTGAATGCGCTGGGAAGCGGCGATACGGTCACGGCCGGACAAAAGGTCAAGCTGGTGGTGCGGGCGCGTTGACGCTTTGGGCGTGCGGGGTCTGACCGTACAGCGTACACAAACAAAAACGGCGGGGATCGCTCTCCGCCGTTTTCATTTTTCGCAAGGCCGCGAACTTACGCGGTCGTTCCGCCGCCGGTGCCCGGCTGCATCTTGGCGTCGACGTTCGCGAAGGTGCCCGAAAGAGTTCCGCCGAGCGAGGTCATGGCAGTGATCGCAGCGACGGCGATCAGAGCGGCGATGAGACCGTATTCGATCGCAGTGGCACCTTGTTCGTCACGGACGAATTTCTTGAAGCAGGTCATGGCTAGTCTCCTGAAAGGGTTCAGCAACCCGTGCCCCCCTAATCGCGGCGGACGGTCGTGAGACTAGGTCCGCAAAGGTTAAAAAAGTCCTATACTCGTCCCGTCCCCGCTTTATGGGATGGCCCGCCCCTTTTCCCCGGCATCGGATATGATGCTGGTGCTTGAAGAGGAAAGGAGCGGACCG
>JAIEOM010000184.1 GCA_019750455.1 Sphingomonadales bacterium
TCCTCGGGCAAACTCAGCCGCGCCAAGGCGAAGAAGCTCTATCTGGCAGGCGAGATCGTCCCGATCGATCTGGCGGCGTAAGGGACACTCGCCCACGTCCGTTTTTGGTGCGCGTCTTCAAGGGCGCCAATGGCGGGACGTGGGTGGATTTCTGCCATCCCGCAGCCACGGACCCAAAGCGGGGTCCCGCTGCTGATTATTTCTTCATCAAATCATGTGATTACTGCTGTCATCGTGCGGTGAAACGGAGAAGCGATGTGGTGCACATTTTTCATGCAGCATGGTTGGTGTTGGCCGCGCTGATGCTCCCCGGCTGCACGATCGCCGAGGACAAGACGCCCGACTACCGCTACCGCCTGACGGTCGAGGTCGAGACGCCCGAGGGGGTTAAGAGCGGGTCGAGCGTTATCGAGATCACGCAGAGCATGGGCCGTTCGGCGGGCACCGGTTTCAGCAAGATGATTATTCGCCGCACAAGCGGCGAGGCCGTGGCTGTCGATTTGCCGGGCGGCAGGACGCTGTTCGCCTTGCTGCGATCAGAGAATGATATCGAATGGGCAGAACACGTGATGCAATTCCTCTCGCCCGATAGGCCGGGTGAGCCTTGGGAAGAAAGGTTCGACAACGTGCTGCTCATCAAGGGCGAGGTTGAACTGCCGCGCAACTGGTCCATGCCGGGGCCATTCAAAAATCGGTCTGCCTATCCGATGCTGGTGACGTTTGGCGACTCCGCCGATCCGACCAGCGTGATGGAGGTCGATCCCGATGATTTGGCGGCGACGTTCGGCGAGGGGGTGAAACTCACGCGCATCACTGTGGAGCTTACCGATCATCCGGTGACCAGCGGGATTGAGAAGCGGTTGGTGTGGTTGAGCGGATATCCCGAACCCAGTTTGAAGCCTGATCACGATTTGAAGGACTTCAGTTTGGCTGCCAGCTTAAAGCACGGTGATCTTAGTCGGAACGGAGAATATTGATGAACCGCAACGTCTTCCCCTCATTGCTCGCTCTGGACGCATAGACTGAATGACCGGAATGGGGTCGATAGCCGAACGTCCGCTTTTGTCCGAGACCTCCGCCAAGGCAGGCGCTCCTACGGTGCCTCGGCTGCCCAGCTGGCGCGCAGGGGCGCGGCGGCCGCACGGGTTTCGACCGCCACACCCGCTTCGCGCAATGCCTCGGCCACCGCATCGGCTTCGCCCGCAGGGCCCGTCAGCACCACGCCGCGATCAAGCCTGAGCGCCGCCCATTGCACCAGCGCGAGCGCGGCCTCGCCATCCTCGGCGGGGATCGTCACCGTGAGCGGCGCGGGTGGCGGGACCAGCTCGATGCGCCAGTCGGGCTCGCTGGCCGCGATCCGTGTCTCCAGCGCACGGAAGGTCGCCAAATTCGCCCCCGGCAGCGGCTTGGCGCGGACCAGCGCGCGGCGGCGGGCGTCGTCAATCAGCACATCCGTCTCGGCAACACCTGCTGCCAGTGCCAGCCGCACCGCGAGCGCCTGCTCCCGGCTCGAAGCGGCCCGCTCGTCCCGTTCGCGCGCGGCGGAAAGCTGCGCGCGCTCGGCGGCGGTGGCGGCGGTGCCGACCTCGTATTGCACAAGGTCGAGCCGCACCTCCTCGCCCAGCCGGTCTGCCAGCGCGCGGGCCAGCGGGCCTTCAGCCTCGGGGTTCAGCACCGGCGTGAAGACCACCGCTTCGATCCCCACCGGCGCGGTGGCGAAATCGATCTCGAGGGCATCCAGCTTCGATCCGCTGTCGAACTGCGCACGAATCTCGCTGCGCACGATGCGCTGGGCGTTGGTTTCCCACGCAATGCGCTGGAGCGAATAGCCCAGCGGCACGGCGAGCGTCACGAACACCGCCACAACCGCAATGTTCTGGAACATGGTGTTGCGCGCGCTCAGCGAATTGGTGAAGCCGTAGAGCCGGGCCATGCCGAAGGCGGTCAGCGCGATGGTGATGAAGTTGGTCACGAACAGCAGCAGCGCGCCGGAAAACACCGTCCAGTTCCAGGTCGCCAGGCCATAGCCCACCACCGCCAGCGGCGGCATCAGCGCGGTGGCAATTGCCACGCCGACAATCGCGCCTTCCTTGCCGCGGATCATCGCATAGGCCCCGGCCAGCGCCGAAAACAGCGCCACGAACAGATCGAACAGGTTGGGCCGGGTGCGCGCGGCGATTTCGCTTGTGATGCCCTGAATGGGGGAGAGGAACACAAGGCAAGCGCACAGCAACACCGCCATCGCGCTGCCCAGCAGCAGGGTGCGCAGGGATTGCTTCAGCCACTCCCAATCGCCGATGGCCAGCGCGAAGCCGAGCCCCATGATCGGACCCATTAGCGGCGACAGCAGCATCGCCCCGATCACCACGGCAGGCGAGGACAGCAGCAGGCCGAGGATCGCGATGCCCCCGCTCATCGCGGTCATGAACAGGTAGTGTTCGGACAGCTTGCCTTCCTCGCGGCGGCGCGATGTCACCTCGATCTGGTCGACCCCGCCGGCGACATGCACCGTCCACCATTCGCGGATCTGGGCAATGATGCTGCCGATGCGGGTCGCGCCGGTGGTTTCGTTCATGGGCTCGGCCTTCGATATTCGTCTGATTTGTCCGGAGATAGAACGCGCGGCGCAGCATTGCCAACCCGGCGTGCGCATGGTGGACGCGGGGGACCATTCGCGCTTAGGATAAGCGAGTGCGCTTGAAAGGCGTGTTTTAGATCACTAATACAGTGGCGAGCACGCGCGAGCTGCGGGCGAAAGGGAGCACGAGACTAGGCATGAGCACCGAGACGCAAACCGCCACCGCCACGGAATTCACCCTGACCCCGCCCGATCCGGTGCCGCAGGTCGCGCCCGAAAAGGCCGCAGGTCTGGTGCCGGTCACTTCGGAGCAGAAGTCGAAGCTCGATACCAAGGTCGATGCCTTCGTCGATGAACTGGTGGCGGTCGATGCCAATTCGCCGCAGTTCGGCGAGAAGGTCGATCAGATCACCCGCATGGGGCAGGAACAGATCCGCGCCGCCGCCGCGATGTCGAACCGCTTTCTGGATCGTCCGGTGCGGGCGATGGATGCCGATGGCAGCGTAGGCAAGGACCTGGCCGAACTGCGCCGCACGGTCGAAGACCTCGATCCGGGCCGCAAGGGCAAGCTTTCGGGGCCGCGCAAAATCCTCGGCATCATCCCCTTCGGCAACAAGCTGAAGAACTATTTCGACAGCTACACCAGCGCGCAGGGGCATATCTCCTCGATCCTCCAGCGGCTCGAAAGCGGCAAGAAGGAGCTGCATCTCGATAACGCCGCCATCGATACCGAGCGCCAGAAGCTGTGGGCGGCGATGGGCGAGCTGGAACAGATGATCCACATTGCCAAGACGCTCGACGCGCGGCTGGAGGCCAAGGCGCTCGAACTCGACAGCAGCGATCCCGCCAAGGCCAAGGCGCTGCGGGAAAGCGCGCTGTTCTATGTCCGCCAGCGCACGCAGGACCTGCTGACCCAGATGGCGGTGAGCGTGCAGGGCTATCTCGCGCTCGATCTGGTCAAGAAGAACAACGTGGAACTCGTGAAGGGCGTGGACCGCGCCAGCACCACCACTGTGGGCGCGCTGCGCACGGCGGTGACCGTGGCGCAGGCGATGACCAACCAGCGGCTGGTGCTCGGCCAGATCACCGCATTGAACAAGACCACCAGCGACATCATCGATTCGACCAGCACGCTGCTGCGCGAACAGACCGCGCAGATCCACGAGCAGGCCGCATCCAGCACGATCCCGCTGGAGACGCTGCAACGCGCCTTCCAGAACATCTACGACACGATGGACGAGGTCGACAATTTCAAGGTCCGCGCGCTGGATTCGATGAAGCAGACCGTGACCGTGCTGACCGCCGAGGTCGAGAAGTCCAAGGGCTACATCGCCCGCGCCGAAGGTCAGGCGCAGGCGCAGGCCAAGGTCGCCTCGCAGACGCCTTCGCTGCTGGCGCTGGATAAATAATGCCCGACAGCACCCGCGAGAGCGAACGCATCCTGCGCGAGGCGAAGCAGAGCCTGGTCCGGCAGCAGGACGGCGGCACCCACCGCCCTGCCCCGCGCGGGCAGAGTATCGGCAAGGGCTCGGCGGAACTGAAGCTCAAGAGCCTGCTGACCAAGGTACGCAACATCGCTCTGGCAATCTTTGCGATCTGGTTAGGGGCGGGCGTCGCGGGGGCGTTCCTGAACGGGATCGGCTTCTGGGGCGTGATGGGTGTGGTGGTGGCGACCGCAGTGGCGATCGCGGTGTTCTCCAGCTTCCCCAAGGTCAAGGTCCCCAAGCGCGCCGAGCTCAAGCAGGGCAACCCCGGCCAGATGGTCGCGCGCACCGAGCTGTGGCTCGAAGCGCAGCGCCCCGCCCTGCCGCCACCCGCGCAGGCGTTGGTCGATCAGCTTGGGGTGCAGCTCGATGCGCTGGGCCTGCAATTGAAAGGCCTCGGCGATAACGAACCGGCGATGGCCGAAGTGCGCGAGCTGGTGGGCGAATATATCCCCGAGACGATCGACAATTACCGCAAGATCCCCGCGCATCTGCGCAGCGAGGAATATGCCGGCAAGACCGCCGATGATCGCCTTGTCGAAAGCCTCACCAAGCTTTCGGGCGAGGTCGACCGGGTGACGCGGCGGCTGGCCGAAGGCGCGCTCGATGACCTCGCGATCAAGACCCGCTACCTCGAATACCGCTATGGCGGGGCCGAGGCGCTGGAGGATATGACGGGGATGCCCGATACCGGCGTGCCTCTGCCCGATTTCTCGGCCATCCCGGCCCGGCAGGCCAAAGAACAGGAGCGCTGAGCGATGCGCGTCACCCTCCCCCACAACCTCACCAAGGAAGAGGTGCGCCGCCGGATGCACAAGCACGCCGACGAGATCGGCGGCTTCTTCCCTGCAGGCCTCGCCAAGGTCACCACCGGCTGGCCAAACGAGGACCGCATGACCATCACCGCCGAGGTGATGGGCCAGATCATCCCCGGTGGGGTCGAGATCCGCGAGAACGACGTGGTGATCGAAATGGATCTGCCCCTGCTCTTCTCGGTGATGAAGGGCCCGCTTGAAGCCGCGGTGAAGAAGGAAGGCGGACGCCTGCTCGCGCCCTGATCCGGCGCTTCCCGATTGCCTGTCCGGCCAAGATGTGTCATATTTTGTTGACGCAAATTGTTGCCTAAATTGCCTTACACGCGGGATCGTCTGGCAGTTCGGCTGAGATGGTCGATTCGGGCGGGAAGGACGGGGCATGGCACCGGTCAGGGACAGAGAGGCGCAGCCGGGCGAAAGCCTGCGCACCCATCTGCGCGCCGCGACCATGGCTGCGCACGATCTGCTCGATCACGCGATGCAGGCCGCCAGCGGCTGGCAGACCCGCGCCGATTATGCCCGCTTCCTCGCCCTGCAATATGCCGCGCGCCTGCCGCTTGAGGCATGGCTGGGCGCCCATGCCCCGCCGGATCTCGTCCCCCCGCCGCAGACCCCGCTGATCGCGCGCGATCTGGCGCAGCTCGATGCCGCGACGCCCGCCGCCGCGCCGCTTTTCACCATTGGCCGCGCCGGAACGGGCCACGCGCTCGGCACGGCATGGGTGCTGGCCGGATCGGCGCTCGGCAACCGCGCCATCACCAAGCAGGTGCGCAGGATCGGCGGCGGCGCATGGCCGGTCGCCTTCCTTGATGATGGGGCGATGATGGCCTTCTGGCAGGCGCTGCGCACCCGCATCGAACGCCCCGCCGTCCCTGCCGAAGCGCAAGGCGCAACCCGCGCGGCAGAGGCGGTCTTCGCCCATTTCCTTGCCGCCGCAGCCGAAACGCACGTGCCGGAAAGCCTGCCCGCATGAACCTCCACCAGCGCACCGACACGCTCACCGAGTGCGACCGCGAGGCGATCCACCACATCGCCGCGGTCCAGAGCTTCGGCGGATTGCTGGCGCTGGATGGTGAGGAACGCGTGGCCCACGCCTCGGCCAATGTCGCCGCGCTGCTCGGCCTGCCGCAAGCCCCAGCCGCCGGCACGCCGGCTGCCGAGATCATCGCCCCCGCGGCGCTCGACGCGATCCGGCAGGCTTTCGGGGGGCTGGCCGGAGTGGATGTGCTGGAGCGCCGCTTCGGCCTTGAACTGACCAGCGGCAGCCAGTCCTTCGACTGCGCGGTGCACCGGGCGTCCGGCCTTTCGATCATCGAGTTCGAACCTCACGCCCGCAACGACTTTGCCGACCATGTCAGCATGATCGTGCCTGTCATCGCCCAGCTGGAAGCCGCCACCACCGTCAGCGCGCTGTGCGATACCGCGGCGCGGCTGGTGCGCCAGATGACCGGCTATGACCGGGTGATGATCTACCGCTTCCACCCCGACGAAAGCGGCGAGGTGATTGCCGAGGACCGTGACGAGGCGCTCGAGCCCTTCAAGGGCCTGCGCTATCCCGCCGCGGATATCCCGCAGCAGGCGCGCGAGCTGTTCCGCCGCAACCGTTTCCGCATCATCGCCGATATGGATGCAGAGGCGGTGCCGATTGTCCCCGAACTGGGGCCGGATGACACGCCGCTCGACCTGTCGATGTCGATGCTGCGCGCCCATTCCAAGATGCACCTTGCCTATATGCGCAACATGGGGGTGGGCGCCTCGCTCGCCATCGCCATCGTGCGGCATGACCGGTTGTGGGGCATGATTTCCTGCCACCACCGCGTGGGCCGCCTGCCGCCCTATTCGCTGCGCACCGTGGCCGAACTGCTCAGCCAGACCTTCTCGCTGATGCTCGACCGTATCCTTGTGGCGCAGGCCGAGGCGCTGCGGGAACGCGCGCGGCAATTGAACGACCGGCTGCTGCTGCGCCTTGCGGGCGGGGTGACGCTGGCGGACAGCCTGCCGATGTTCGAGGAGCTGCTGCGCGGCACGATCCAGCATGACGGCATCTCGCTGTTCGCCGATGGCGAATACCGCGCCAGCGGCGATGCGCCCGAGGAAGCCGAGTTCCGCGCGCTTGCCCCGCTGCTCGCCAGCACGCTGGGCGGCGCGACCCATTCGTCCACGCGGCTGGCCGACCAGATCCCCGAAGCGGCCGGCTTCGCCCACCGCGCGGCGGGCGCGCTGGTGCTGCCGCTGTCGCGCGGCACGCGGGATTCGCTGGTGCTGTGGCGCCGCCCGCTCGAACGTGTCGTCACCTGGGCCGGCGATCCGCAGAAGGCCGCCGCCGCGCCGGGCGAATTGCTCCAGCCGCGCGCCAGCTTTGCCGCGTGGCAGGAAACGGTGCGGGGCCATTCGGCGGACTGGTCTCCCGAGGAATGCGAAGTCGCCGCGCGCCTGCGCCGCACGCTGATCGAGGTAATCCTGCGCATGAGCGAGGATCTGACCCGGGAACGCGCGCGCGCCGCCGAACAGCAGAACCTGCTGATCGCCGAATTGAACCACCGCGTGCGCAACATCCTCGGCCTGATCCGTGCGCTGGTCTCGCAATCGCAGGCCGAGGCGCTTTCGGTGCCGGGGTTCGCCGCGATCATCGGCGGGCGAATTGCCGCGCTGGCGGCTGCACATGACAATATTACCGCCAAGAACTGGGGCCCGGCCAGCCTCGCACGGCTGATCGAGGCGGAGCTTGCACCCTATTGCGGTGCCGAGCGTGCACGCTTCCGGCTGACGGGCGATGATGTGCTGGTGACGCCCGAGGCCTACACCATCCTCGCGCTGGTGGTCCATGAACTCGCCACCAATTCCGCGAAATACGGCAGCCTTTCGGCGCGGGCGGGAACGGTGGAGGTGAGCCTGGCGCGCACCGCCTTCGGCGATCTGGCGCTGCACTGGCGAGAGGTCGGCGGCCCGCCGGTGACCGCGCCGAGCCGCCACGGTTTCGGATCGACGATCATCACCCGCTCGATCCCGCATGATCTGCAGGGCGAGGCCGACGTGCGCTACAAGCTGGCCGGGGTGGAGGCGGAATTCCTCGTGCCCGCGCGCTATCTCGCCGTGCCTGAGGAAGGCGCGCGCCGGGTGGCTCCGCCGCCGCCTGTGCCTGAACCACTCATGCGCCTGTCAGCCGAAGCCCCGCGCCGGGTGCTGGTGGTGGAGGACAGCATCATCATCGCGCTGGACACCGAGGAAAACCTCAAACGGCTGGGTGTGGCCGAAGTGGTGCTCGAAAGTTCGGTCACCGGCGCGCTGGCAGCGATTGCGGACATGCGCCCCGACTTCGCGATCATCGACTTCAATCTGGGCGGCGAAAGCAGCGAGCCTATTGCCGAGGCGCTGCGCGCGGCGGGGGTGCGGTTCGTGCTGGCGACCGGCTATGCTGAAGCGGCGAGCGGGTTTGACCGGCTGGGCGCCGAACAGGTGCTGCGCAAGCCCTATGGCATGACCGAGATCGAGCGGCTGCTGGTGAGGGGTTAGACCCCTTCAGACCCTCTCCAAGCCCCCGCTACACCCCCTTCAGACCCCTGTCAGCCGGGCCTTGCGGCGCGTTTCACGTGAAACAACCGGCACGCGCCTGCCCCGCGGACTCAGAACCACTGCTGGCGCCAGTAGAACGGCGCGGCGACCGGATTGCCGGCGGCATCCATCGCAGGGCGGAAGCCGAGGCGGCTCTCGACCAGCTGGCAGGTGATGCGGTCGGCCTGCGGATCGGGGCTGGCGCGGAACACGGTGCAATCGCGCGCCCGGCCATCCGTGCCGACGATCACGCGCACGATCACCTGCGTCCCCTTGCGCGCCTCGCGCCCGCCGGGGGGCACGGGGAAATCGCGCGCATTGTCGATCCGGCCGGAAATGTGGACCGGCTTGGAGACCGCGATCCCGCCGCGCCCGCTCCCCGAATTGCCGCTGCCGGTGCCGAACCCGCTGCCCGCCGCGCCCGTGCCGTCTCCCGCCGCGGCCGCGCCGGACTGGCTGGCCGTGCCGGTGGAGGAAGCCCTGGGCGCCGCGGCATCCTGCTTCACCCGCACCTTGGGCGGCTGGGCGCTGACCGGCTTGGCGACAGCCTCGCGCCCCGGCGCTCCTTGCGCCCCTTCATCGGGTTCGGACTGATTCTCGGGCGGGGGCGGATCAGACGGCGGGCTGGCGGTGATGGTGAAGGCCGATACGACCTGTCGCTCCACCGCCGCGGTGAGATCGGGCGCCAGCGCGCGGGCCAGACCATACAGCGCGGCGACATGCAGCAGGGCGATGCCTGCCACCAGCGGCCAGCTCAGCCGTTTGCGCTTTGCGACATAGGCGCCTTCGCCTGCCATGATTGCGACCCTCGCCTTTGCCCGATTGCACCAAAATGGATGCGGTTGTCCCCGCAAGCCGGCTCGTCCCCCTATAACGTGGCGGGCAGCAATTGGCGATGGAGCGCAGCGATCGAGCGCGCACTGGATCACGAGCGGCACGGCGGAACCGATCCGCCGAATGCCGGTGCCGACTGCGTCCCTATGGACGCGGCCAATCTAAACGCGCCCGCGCGATCGACCAGCCCCCGGACCGCAGGCCGCCCGCCCCGCCGCGCTTTCTCCGCAGCGGGTGCCGATGCACGGGCCGGAACCGCATCGCTGCGGGCGGCGGCGGCCCGGATGCTGCGCGATGGCTGGCCGCGCCTGCCCGGGGTCGCCGCGGGCCCGCTCGATCGCCGCAGCCTGATAGCGGCGCTGATCGGCGGGGCGGCATTTCTCGTCATGGCCTGCCTCAGCCTGCTGATCGCCAGTGCGGGAGAAAACGTCAGCCCGATCTGGCTGCCCAATGCCTGCGCAGTCGCCGTGCTGCTGCGCGCCCGGCTGCGCAACGAACTGCCCTTCCTGCTCGCCTGCTTTGCCGCCAGCCTTTCGGCCAGCGTGGTCATCGACCAGCCCGACCGGATGGCGCTGGTGTTCTCGCTCGCCAACATGGCGGAGATCGTCGCCGTGCTGGCGCTGACCCGCCGCGCCGGTCCGGTTGACCCTGAAGGGGACCTGCCGGACATGAACCGGCTCGCGGATCTTGCCCGTTTCGTGTGGGCCGGAGGGCTGATCGGCCCGCTGCTTTCGGCCTGCATCGCGGTGCCGGTGATGGGCAGCAGCCTTGCCGAATGGCGCGCCGGGGCGGTGTCATGGTTCCTCACCGACAGCATGGCGATGGTGCTGATCGTCCCGGTTTCGCTGCTGCTGGCAGACAGGCTGCGCGGGCACCTTCCGGCCGCACCCGCGCGTCCGCTGGAGAGCATCGCCCTGCTCGGCGGCGGGATGGTCAGCACCTTTCTGGTGTTCAACCAGACGCATTACCCGCTGATGTTCCTGATCCAGCCGATCACGCTGCTCCATGCCTTCCGGCTCGGCAGCCTTGGCAGCGCAGTGAATGTCGGTTCGGTCGCGGTGGTCGCCGGCGTGATGACCTTTGCCGGCGAAGGCCCGATCGCTGCGGCCAGCGGAGGCGGGATGGCCCAGCTGCACCTGCTTCAGGCCTTTGTCGCTGCCAATTTCCTGACCGGCCTTCCCGTCGCCGCGATCCTTGCCGGACGTGACCGGATGATGACCCAGCTTGAAGCGGGCAAGCGCGAGGTCGATCTGCTCGCCGACAATATCAGCGATGCGATCATGCGCTTCGATCTGGGCGGCGTGTGCACCTATGCCTCGCCTTCGGTCAGGGAGGTGATGGGCGTGGCGCCCGAAACCTATCTCGGCAAGCATCTCACCGCGCGTCTGCACCCCGATGCCCATGACCGCACAGTGCAGGCGCTCGGCAGGCTGATCGAAGGGTCCAGCGAACACGAGCGCGTGACCTATCGCCGCTTTGCCGATGCGCCGGACGGATCGCCCGTCTTCCTCGAGGCCGATTGCGCGCTTGTCCGCAATCCCGAAACCGGCGCGCCCGAAGGCGTGGTGGTCGCCGCGCGCGACGTCACCGAACGGGTCGAGCTGGAGCTGTTGCTGACCCGCGCCCGCCGCAATGCCGAGAACGCGGCGCGCGCCAAGTCCGAATTCCTCGCCAACATGAGCCACGAGATCCGCACTCCCATGAACGGCGTGCTGGGCTTTGCCGAACTGATGCTCCAGGGCGATCTGGAGGCCGACCAGCGCCGCTTTGCCGAGCTGATCGTGCAATCGGGGCGGTCGATGATGATGCTGCTCAACGACGTGCTCGACCTCAGCAAGATCGAAAGCGGGCAGTTCGCGATCGACCGCGCACCGGTGAACCTTTCCGCCAGTCTTGCCGAATGCGCCGCGCTCCACCGTCCGGCGGCGCTGCGCAAGGGACTGACGCTCGAGATCACCGCCGAGGATGAGGACCGCTCCCCGCAACGCCAGCCGCCCTGGGTGCTGACCGACGGGTTGCGGCTGCGGCAAATCCTGCTTAACCTGATCGGCAATGCGGTGAAATTCACCGAGGCCGGGCACATCAGCGTCAGCTACCGCGTCAGCCGGCACGAGCTCCGCGTCAGCGTGGCGGACAGCGGCATCGGAATCAGCCCGCTCCAGCTGGAAACGATTTTTCTGCCTTTCACTCAGGGGCAGGCGGATACCGCGCGTCGGTTCGGGGGTACGGGGCTGGGTCTGTCGATCAGCCGCCAGCTCGCCGCGCTGCTGGGCGGCCGGATCGAGGTGGAGAGCCAGCCCGGCGAAGGATCGCGCTTCACGCTGGTACTGCCGGCAACGCTCGTCCCGCCTGCCCCCGAGCCGCTGCCTCTGCCGCTGGCGGCGAGCATGCGGGCGGGCGATCTGGCACCGGCGGCTTCGGCCATCGCCCCTTCGCGCATCCTGCTGGTCGAGGATCACGACATCAACCGGCTGCTGGTCACCGAGATGCTGGAACGCTGCGGGCAGGAGGTCGAAGTCGCGCATGACGGGAACGAAGCGATCGCGATGGTAATCGATTCGGTGATGCGCGCGCGGCCCTATGATCTGGTGCTGATGGATGTGCAGATGCCCGATTGTGACGGGCTTGCCGCAACCCGCGCGATCCGCGCCGAGGGGATCGGTCCGGGCCTTCTGCCGATCATCGCGCTGACCGCCAACGCCTATCCCGAGGATGTGACGGCGGCACGGGCGGCGGGGATGCAGGGGCATCTGGCCAAACCGGTGGACTTCGCCCGGCTGGCCCGCATGCTGCAACGCTGGTTGCCGACGCGCATTGTCGAAGCCGATCCTGCCTCCGTCTCGCTCCAGTCTCTGCCCTACTCCGCCGCCGATCGCGCGGCACGGACATCGGCGCTGGCGCGCTCGCCGCAGCTGGTGGCGCGCTGGCAGGAACGGCGGCGCGAGGCGCTGGCGGCGGTAACTGCGGGGCTGGAGGATGGCTCGCTGGTGCGGTCCGGCAGCCGCGGCGATGATGCCGCAGGCGCGCTGCCGCGGCTGCTGCACAAGCTTGCCGGGACCGCCGCGATGTTCGGCGAGCCGGGCCTGGGGATTGCCGCTGCCGCGCTTGAGCGGGCGCTGGTCACGGGCGAGGATGTGACGGTGTGCACCGCGCTGGCGGCCGACCTGCTCGCCGAAGCGGAGGGGCATACCGCCGCCGCCCACTCGCCCGCCCCGCAGGATTGACCCGCCCGGCCCAAAGCAAAAGGGCGACCCGTTGCCGGGCCGCCCTCTGCTTGGGTTCCTGTCTGCTTGGCGACGAATTAGAATTCGTAGCGTGCACCGACCTGGACACGCCAGACCGACGGAGCAGCAACCGTGTCGGGCACGCCCGGCGCGGCGGTGAAGCCGGTGATGCGGTAGCGGCCCTGCGCGTCGTAGGTGCCATCGACGAGGTCGACGCGGCCGTCAAAGCCACCGAACCGGCGCACCGAGTTCCACTCGGGATCGATCAGGTTGAGCACGTTCACTACGTCGGCGAACACTTCGATGCGGTCCTTCTTGATCCCGGTCAGCTTGCCGATGAACGGCAGTTCCTGGCTGACACGCAGGTCGAGGTCGAACACCCACGGGTTGCGGCACTGGTTCCGCGCAACGGTCTGGCCGGGCGTGAAGTTGCAGTTGAGCTGCTGGCGACGACCGGTGGTGCCGATCGGAACGCCGTTCTGCAGGGCATCGAGGAACGCCGCAACCGCCGCCGGGTCCGAAGTCGGCGCCAGGTTGGGATCATTCGCGCCGGTCGGGATGTAGGCAAGGATGTTCTCTTCAGCCGAGAAGCTGCCGCGGAAGGTCGGCGTCGCATCGTCGAAGACAAGGCTGTACGGACGGCCTTCCGACGCGCGGAAGAAGAAGCCGAAGCTGGTCTTGTAATCGTCGATGAACTCTTCGCGGAACGCGACCGAGAGCGTGAAGTTGTGGCGGGTTTCGAACACCGACTGCGACACGCCGAGGTTCTGCGGATCGAAGGCCGCAGTCCCGTCGAAGAACGAACCGGCGGTGGCATCCTGCGCGTTGGGCGACTGCTGGCTGTCCGTGAAGGCGTAGCCGAAGTTCACGTTCACGCTGCCGCCCTGGGTCAGGACACCCTCGCTGAAGCGCTTGCTCAGGATGATCGAGGCGTTGTGCGATTCAAAGCTCGGGCCGTTGGTGAGCTGCAGGAACTCCTGCAGGGTCGAGTTGGCCGAGTTGAAGCACGCCGGCGAAAGGCCGGTCCACTGCGGGTTGTTGCCGCCGGTGCCGACGATCTTCGCCGAGCAGCCCGGACGCAGCGGGTCGATTGGACGGTAGATCGGACGGCCATCGACGGTGCGGCCGTTTACGCCCTGCGAGGGGTCGATCTGCTGGAGCAGGTCGACAACCGTCAGCGTGTCGTTGAACCGGGTGTAGATGTAGTCGAGGTTCAGACGCCAGTTGCTGAAGAACCCGCTCTCGGTGCCGAAGGTGGTTGCAAGGCCGAGGTTGGCGCGCACCGCGGTGGGCACGTCGAGGTTCGGGTCGACGGTCTGGACGTTGCCGCCACCTGCCGCTGCGATCGTCTGGCCGGCGTTGATCACGCACTGCGGGATGCCGGTGAAGCGGCCCTGCGCGTCGAGCACGCTGATCTTGCCGCCCGCGCCGCGGGTCAGCTGGCCGGCGGCACAGCTGTTGGTGTTGCCCACGCCGAAGGTGAAGCCGTCGTTCGAGAAGGCGTTCGAGAAGAACACCACCGGGTCGCCGCCCGAGAAGATGCCCACGCCGCCGGTCAGACGGGTGTTCGAGAAGAACCCGTCATTGTCGAAGTCGTAGGTCGCCGACAGGCGCGGCAGGATCTGCGGATCGAGCGACGAGAAACCGGTGCGGTTCGAGAAGCCGATGCGCTGGGCGAACAGGTTGTTCTGGTCGGGCGCGCCGCCATCGAACAGTTGCACGCGGACACCGGCGTTGATCGCCAGCTGATCGGTCGCCTGCCAATCGTCCTGCGCGAAGAACGAGTAGATCGTGCGGGTGAATTCGGCGGCTGAATTGTTGACGTCGAAGCCTTCGGCAACGTTGATTTCCGCACCGATCGTTTGGTTCCCCACGAGACGGTCGCTGTTGATGTTGACGTTGGTGCCGCCAGCGATGAGGCCAGCCGCGAAGTCATTGAGGTTGGCGAAGTACAGCGTGCCCGTGGCGTTCTGGAGGAAGAGGTTGAACACCTTGAGGTTGTTGTACTCGGCACCAAGCTTGATCTTGTGGCCGCCGCCTGCATCGACGTTGATGATGAAGCGGGCCTGATCGACCTGCGTGTCGAGCTGGTTCAGCGCGCGGCTGAAGCCCGGGCCCGAGAACAGCTGGCCGTTGCGGCCGCCCGGGATCGCGCCAGCCGGCGGCTGGTTGGCGGTGCCCACGATCAGACGCGGCACGGGGTTGGCGCCATTGGCTTCATCGAAGCCGAGCGGGCCCTGCACGTCCGACACTTCGGCGCGGCTGATGCGCAGTTCGGTCGAAACCGTGTCGCTCCACTGCGAGTAGAGCTGGCCGGAGAAGTAGTCGGAAATCGTCCCTTCGTTCTCGAAGGAGTTGATGCCCGAGAACGCCGCACCCGAATCGTCTTCGATCTTGCTTTCGTCGAGACGCTGATAGGTCAGCACGACGCGGTGATCGTCATTGATCTGGCCGTCGAGACGACCGAAGTAGCGCAGGCTGGTGTTGGCCAGCGAGCTGGCGATCGGGCCGGTGTCCTGACCGTACACGTTCTGCGCGATTTCGCGGAAACGGTTGAATTCCGCCACCGTCACGCCGAGGTCGGGGTTGCCGATGCCGGCACCGAACGGCGAATCGAAAGCGCCTTCGACAAGGTCGACTTCTTCGTAAGCGAAGCTGAAGAACAGGCGGTCCTTGATGATCGGGCCCGACAGGGTCGCACCCCAGCGCTTTTCCTCACCGGCATTGATTCGGCGGGTCGAGCCGTCGGCAAGCACGAACTCGTCGTTCTGCATGCCGCCATCGAAATAGGTGATGAAGGCCGAACCCGAGAAGTCGTTCGAACCCGACTTGGTCACGACGTTGACGAGACAGCCGGTGAAGTCCGAGTATTCCACGTCGAACGGCGCGAATTCGACCGAGGTCTGGTCGACCGCATCGAAGGGGAGCGGCAGCGAGTTGCGCGCTGCGAACGGGGTGCCGTTGAGGCCGAACACGTCGGCCTGGACGATACCGTCGACCGTGAAGGTGTTGGCACGGTCATTGCCGCCAAGGCACGAGATGCGGTCGAAGCCCTCGCCGCCGTTGAACTCGAGGCTGACGCGCGGGTCGATGCGGATGATGTCGCGGATGTCGCGGGTGATCGAGGGAAAGGCTTCCAGTTCGAGCGAACCGAAGGCCTGGCCCGGACCGACCGCAACCTGCGCCACGCCAGCGCGGGCGCCGGTGACGATGATCACGTTGTCGGTGCCGCCAGCGGCGGTTTCGGTCAGGGTGAAGCCGAACGTCGTCGGACGGCCCAGCGCGGTGTAGACGTCCTGCACGGTCTGGCCTTCGAATCCGGCGGCACTGACCGTCACTTCGTAGGGGCCGCCCGGGGGCAGCGCGGTGACGCGGAAGTTGCCCTGGCTGTCGGCCGAGGTCGTGCGGACGGCATTGGTCGTCGTGTTGATGACGGTGACGGTGGCACCCGCGAGCGGATTGCCGGCTTCGTCGGTCACGCGGCCTTCGACGTCGGTGACGATCTGCTGCGCGAAAGCGGGAGTCGCGATCGTGGTGGTCGCGGCAAGGCTGACGATGCTCGCGGCGAGGAGATACTTAAGCT
>JAIEOM010000044.1 GCA_019750455.1 Sphingomonadales bacterium
TTGAGGCCGATCGGGGCCATGAACAGCGGGGTCGGGTAGCGGTGGCCGAACAGTTCGATGGACAGGTCGCGCGTGCTGCAATCGACCATCATCCGCGGCACCATGCCCCAGTGGTGGAAGGCTGCGGCGTTCCGGTCCTGCGTGTGCTCGTCCCCGCAGCCGCCCGCGACATAGTTCGTGAGGCTCGGCCCCAGCGCCTCGTGCGCGCGCTTTTCGAGGGTAGCGAAATCGACCGGATAGGTGGGCAGGATACCCTTCAATCCGGCATTGTAGATCTCGTTCTGCATCGCGCCGAAATTGCTCATGGCCGCGGTTCTCTCCCGTATCTGTTTGTCGGGCAGATCAACCGATGGCGGGCGTCAGGGCAAGTGGTTTTCTAGGCGAAGAAGCGTTGCAGACGGGGACGCACCCTGAGAAAGCGGACATAGGCCGCGTCAAGCAGGCGCAGCACAAGCCCGCTGCGCGCCGCCAGGCCGAACGGTCGGAGCAAGGGAATGGCGCGCCACATCGCCGCAAAGGCGGCAGCGCCGGAGTGCACCACCCCGCCCTCTTCGGCATGGAAGCGGGCGAGTAGCTGTGCACGGTCGATAGGGCATGACGGATCGCTGCCCGCCGCAACATCGACGAAGGTGATAGCTCCCCGCCGGTCGAGCCGCCGCATCAGCGCAATCTCGCGCAGGCACAGCGGACAGGCCCCGTCATACCAGACCTTCACCTCGCTCATGGCGCGATCCACAGGCGGATGATGTAGGCGACCGCGCCGAGCGTTGCGACACTCGCAGCCCAGATGCCCGCCATCCAGAGGAGGCGCTGCCATAACGGCGCTTCAGGCGGCTGCTCAGGCGGCGCAAGCATCAATGGTAGCCTTCGTCAGCAACCTTGCCGCGGAACACCCAATAGGCCCACGCCGTATAGGCGATGATCAGCGGCAGGGTCAGCGCCACGCCCACCAGCATGAAGGCCTGCGAGCGGTACGGCGCGGCCGCTTCCCAGATGGTGACGCTTTCGGGCACGGCATAGGGCCAGATCGTCACCCCCAGCCCGCTCATGCCGAGAAAGAACAGCGCGATGCCGAGCCAGAAGGGCTTGGAATTGCGGTCCTTCAGGATGGCGCGCAGCATCGACAGCGCGACAATCGCGGTCAGGATGGGCACGGGGGCGACCCAGTAGACTTCCGGTGCGGAAAGCCAGCGGGCGGCGTAATCGGCGTTGAGCGTGATGTTGTAGAGGCTGACGGCGCCCATCAGCACGATTGTCGCCGCACCCCAACGGATGGCGAGCTTGCGGGCGTGGGCCTGTTCTTCGCCATCAAGCTTCCAGATCAGCCAGGTGCTCCCCAGCAAGGCATAGCCCGCCACCGTGCCGAGGCCGGTGAGCAGGGTGTAGGGCGTCAGCCAGTCCCACCAGCTCCCGGCATAGGCGCGGCCCGATACCTCGATCCCTTGCAGCAAAGCACCCAACGTCATGCCCTGTGCCAGCGCGGCAACAAGGCTGCCGCCGGTGAAGGCCCTGTCCCAGAACGCCTGATGCGCCGGATCGCGCCAGCGGTACTCGAAGGCGACACCGCGGAATACCAATCCCAGCAGCATGGCGATGATCAGCGGATAGGTCGCCGGCAGGATCACCGCATAGGCGAGCGGGAAGGCGGCGAAGAGCCCTCCCCCGCCAAGCACCAGCCAGGTCTCGTTGCCATCCCACACCGGCGCGATCGAGTTCATCGCCCGGTCTCGCTCCCGCCCGGCCTTGAAGGTCGGGAAGAGGATACCGATGCCAAGGTCGAACCCGTCCATCACCACATAGGCGAAGACGGCAAAGGCGATGATGAAGGCCCAGACGACGGTGAGGTCCATCACACCGGCTCCTTCTCGTCAGAGGCGTGGGTCGGCAGGGTCTCTTCCCCGCCCGGGTTCTGCGTTGGGCCCGGGGTGATGCCGGCGGTGCGGATCGGCCCGACATCGCCGCGCTTCACGCCATATTCGCCCGGATGCGGGGCCTTGCCCATCAGCTTGAGGATGTACCACACGCCGATGCCGAAGACGGTGAAGTAGACGAGGATGAAGGCCAGCAGGGATGCCGCGACCGCAGGCGCATCAAGCGGGCTGGCCGCATCGGCTGTCCTGAGCACGCCATAGATCACGAAAGGCTGGCGCCCGACTTCGGTAGTGATCCATCCGGCAAGCACTGCGGCAAACCCGGAAGGCCCCATCAGCAAGGCGGCGCGGTGGAGCCACGGCATGTCGTAAAGCGTGCCCCGCAGCCGGCCCCACAGGCTCCACAAACCGATGCCGAGCATGGCGAAACCGATGCCGACCATGATGCGGAAGCTCCAGAATACCACACCGACCGGCGGCTCCTCGTCATCGGGGATGGTATCGAGGCCGGCCAGCGGCGCGTTCAGATCATGTTTGAGGATCAGCGACGAAGCCTTGGGGATTTCGATGGCATAGCGCACCGTCTTCGCCTCGCTGTCAGGGATGCCGAACAGGATTAGCGGCGCGCCTTCGGGGTGGCTCTGGAAGTGCCCCTCCATCGCCATGACCTTGGCGGGCTGGTGTTCGAGTGTGTTGAGCCCGTGCATGTCGCCCGCGAAAATCTGCGCCGGGGTGACGATCGCGGCCATCCACATCGCCATCGAGAACATTTTGCGCGCGTGCGGATTGGCGCGGTCCTTGAGCAGGTGCCACGCCCCCACCGCGCCGACCACGAAGGCGGTGGTGAGATAGGCCGCCATCACCGTGTGGACGAGACGGTAGGGGAAGCTCGGGTTGAAGACGATGTCCCACCAGCTCGGTCCCGGCAGGAACTGCCCGTTCGCGCCGATCTCGTAACCGGTGGGGGTCTGCATCCAGCTGTTGACGCTGAGTATCCAGAAAGCCGAAACGAAGGTGCCCAGCGCCACCATCAGTGTCGCGGCAAAGTGCAGCTTCTTGCCGACCTTGTTCATGCCGAACAGCATCACCCCGAGGAACCCCGCCTCGAGGAAGAAGGCGGTCAGCACTTCATAGGCCATCAGCGGCCCGATCACCGGCCCCGCCTTGTCGGAGAACACCGACCAGTTGGTGCCGAACTGGTAGGACATGACGATGCCCGAGACGACGCCCATCGCAAAGGCGATGGCGAAGATCTTAAGCCAGTACTTGAACAGGTCGAGATAGACGCTCTTGCCAGTCTTCAGCCACAGCCCCTCAAGCACCGCGAGATAGCTTGCAAGGCCGATCGAGAAGGCCGGAAAAAAGAAATGGAAGCTCACCGTGAAGGCGAACTGGACCCGGGCGAGGAGCAGGGCGTCGAGGTTTTCGAACATGGTCAGGACGTAATCCCATGGCAGCAGCGATCAATTGCAATGGCTGCACGGGATATACGGTTTGAGGCCGAAAGAGTTGCAGCCTGCCGCAGTTGCACGACAGCCGCGCCGGTTCGCTAGGTCGCAGGCTGCCCTGCCAGCGCCGCACGCAAGCGCCGCCGCACGAGGACCGGCTCCAGCCAACGCCCCGCCAGATAGACCAGCGCAAAGAAGCCCGCGAGGTAATAGCCCTCATCCGGCGAGTGGCGGCCCTTGTCCTTTTTCTCGTCCTTCTTCTTGCTCGGATCTTCGGGCGCGGGCGCCCCGAGGAATTCGTCCACCGGGTTCAGCTTTCTGACCGGCTTGGGCTTGTCGGCGTCCTTCTTCGCGGCCTTTTCGGCGGCCTCGGGGCTGGATGCCTCCCACGCGTTGATCGCGACGGCGGCCTGCGCGAAACCGAGGAACAACAGCGGCGCGAGAAAGCACATGAGCAGCGCCTGGCTGAACAGATCGAACCTGAGAACGGCGCCCGATCCCGCCCGCTCGATCCACAACCGTCCGCGGGTAAAAGTCGCCAGCTTGTCCTGAGCTGACGGGTTCGGCTTGTCATAAGCAAGCGCCTCGCCATCCGTCGAAAGCACCGTACCGGGCGTGCGCAGCAGCGGATCGAGCCGGGCAAAGGCTTCCTCCGGCGAGAGCGCGGGATCGATCGGCACGGCGCCGCGCACCCGCCAGATATGGTCGATCAGGGGCAGGGAAAGGCCCACCATGGCGGTGCGCGGGGCGGACAGAGTGCCGCTCGCCCCGCTCACTCTGCCGGTTCCAGCTGCGGCTGGACCGCCGCCCCGCCGCTCAGGCGCCGCGAAAGCGCAGCCTTGGTAGAGCGCCAGCCTTCACGGAAGGGGAATACCATCGTCTCCCCGATATCCATGCGCCGGCCGCCCTCCATGCCAAGCAGCTCCGCCTCGCCATCCACGCAGGTGCCGAAAATGCGGTCCCAGATGATCCACGTGCCCGAGTAATTGCTGCGGGTCGCCTCGTAATCCTGCGAATGGTGGACCGAGTGATGCTCGGTTGTGTTGAAGATATAGCGCCACCAGCGCGGCGTGTTGAAGCGCACGTTGATGTGCTGGTAGATGCCCACCGTCATCCCGATCGCCCCCGCCAGCAGGAAGGCGCGCGGTAGGAAATCGAAGAACCCGCCGATCCCCAGCCCGATCAGGAACAGCTCGACCGGATTGCCGACCGCGCCTTTGTTGATGTTGAGCTGCGTTATGTAGTGATGCGGCGCATGGGTCAGCCACAGCGGATACCAGTTGTGCATCGCGCGGTGCATCCAGTACTGGCCGAAATCGAAGATCATCGAGATCAGCACCGCCTGCACCAGCAGCGGCAATCCGGTGAACCAGCTGAACTTGTCCCAGTCGAAGGCATCCTGCACCGCCGCGATGATCGCTCCGTCGCCGACATAGCTGTCGACCATGCGCAGGAAGGTCATGCCCAGCGCCACGTAGAATGCGTCGGTGGCGAATTCCTTCCAGGTCAGCTGCCAGCTGCTGTAACGCGGGTTGACCCATTCGAGCACCAGCAGCAGCACGGTCCATCCGAGCCGGATCGCAATTGCAGTCGAGGCAACGGCGAGCCAGTTGGGCGCGTAATACCAGAAGCCGATCGCCAACAGCAGCATGGCGGGCTGGAAATAGGTGAACACGAATTGCTTGATCGGCCCGCCTTCGACCCGGCCGATATTCTCCCAGCCCACGGTCACGGGCGCATCCGCCCCGATGATCCGCTTGCCCACCTGAACTCCGGCCATAACGCGCTCCACTCCTCAGATTGGAAATCCCGCGTCACCAGCCATGGCGTCCCCGCGCGCGCGAGGAAGTGGCCAAATGACGTAGACTTGCGCAACCCGAGTGTAAGTGCCTGTTATTCCGTTACCAACGCTGTCACTCGGTCATCAGCCTGACAGCAATCGCAGTGGCCGCTGCGCGGGTTTCAACCCCGAGTTTGCGGAACACCTGTTCAAGGTGCTTGTTGACCGTGCGCGGGCTTATACCAAGAATCTCGCTGACCGTCTTGTTGGTTTTGCCATAGCTGACCCACAGCAGCACCTCGGCCTCGCGGCGGGTGAGGCTGCCCTGCTTCTGGAGCGCGGCGATCTTGCCATCCTCGCGCACTTCGGTGAGGCGCAGCAGCCGTTCGTCCGGGCGGTCGCTTTCGACCAGGGCAAGGTCGATATCGATCCCGCGCACGCTGGCACGCACAACGGTGCCGGGTGCCACGGATTCGCCGCCGACGAACGTCTGGGCCGCCTCGGCGAGCGCATCGGGGAGCATGCCGGCATCGGCATTCCACGCAGGGTCGATGGCAAGAAACAACGCCTCGGCCTGGGGCGTGCACCAGACCAGCGCACCGCCATCGCCAAGTGCCGCCAGACTGCGGCCCGCCAATCCCAGCGCCAGCCGCGAACGATAGGCTCCGCGCGCATTGGCGAGGTGAACGCGTATGCGTGCCAGCAGTTCTTCGACGATGATCGGCTTGCGCACATAATCGACCCCGCCCGTTCCGAGTGCGGCGACCACATGGTCGGGATCGCCGAGACCGGTGATGAAGATCACCGGGATATGCGCGGTCGTGGGGGTGCGCTTGATCGCCTGCGTGGTCTCGATCCCGCTCATCCCCGGCATGACTGCGTCCATCAGGATCAGATCGGGCTGCACCTCTTGCAGCAGCGCCAGTGTCGCCTCGCCGCTGCGCGCAATCAGCACGGTCATGCCGGCGGCATCGAGGGTATCGACCAGAAACCGGAGCGAGTCCGGATTGTCGTCAACAACGAGGATTGTGTCCTTATGCGGCATCGGCGCGCACCGTTTTGGCGAGGTTTGCCAAGGCCTTCAAGTCGAAGCTGTCAAGCGCCCCGCGCAGCTGGTCAGCGAGCGCGGCGGCTTCGGGAGCAAGCGCAGCAATCGCATCGATCTCCGTCTCGATGGCACGGACGTGGCCGATCCGCACCAGCCGCTCGATCTCGGCGCAATGCGCGGCGAGTGCCGGCGCGATGGTGTAGGGCAGCTTCCATGGCGTTGCAGAGGCAGTGGCCGGAGCAGGCACGGTGGTACCGGCGACGCGCACCCATTCTACACCCAGCTGATCGGCAATAACATCGAGCAGCACGGTAAATTCGAAAGGTTTCATCACGAAGGTGTCGTTGGCCGGTCCCTCGGCGGGGGGCGTTCCGGCAGACTGCGGCGCCTCGCCGGACAGCATTACGATCCGCATCGCCGCGCCGTGGCGGGCGCGCAGCTGCGCGGCAAGGTCCCAGCCGTTCTCGGCGCCCAGCATCACGTCGCACAACACCAGATCGGGCTGCACTTGCGCCGCCAGCGCAAGTGCGGTCACCCCATCGTTCGCGGTGAGCACCCGGAAGCCGAGCGGCTCCAGCAGACCGCGCACCATCGCCAGATGGGCCGCGTCGTCATCCACCAGCAAGATCTGGCGTTCCCGTCCGAGGTAGCCGGTCACCGTCCCGGCCTCGGGCGCGGCTTCGGCAGGCGGGGCAAGTGGCTGCGAGAGCATCAGCCGGACGATGAAGCGTGCCCCCTCGCCGGGTGCGCTTTCCACCCGGATATCACCGCCCATGATATGCACCAGCGCCTGCGTGATCGCGAGACCCAGCCCCACGCCGGGGCGCTCGCCTGCTGGCCCGCCGACCCGTTCGAAGGGAGCGAAGATTCGCTGCGCATCCTCGGGCGCAATGCCGATGCCGGTGTCGATCACCGTGAAGGTCGCCAGCTCGTTGCGATACTCCACCTTCAGGGTCACCGTTCCGCTGTCGGTGAACTTGATCGCGTTGGCCACGAGATTGATCAGCACCTGACGCAGCCGTCGCGGATCGGCGTGGACGAATTCGGGGAGCCGACCGGGCCGCTCCAGCACCAGCGCCAACCCCTTGGCCCGTGCTTGAAGCTCGAGCATCGCGATCAGCTGGTCGAGAAACTCCGGAAAGCGGATCGCCTCGCGGGTCAGCCGCAAGGCACCGCCTTCGACCAGCGACATGTCGAGCAGGCCTTCGACCAGATGCGCGAGGTGTTCGGCGCTGCGCCGGATCACCCGCGCCGCGCCTGTCGCATCGCCCCCCTCGCCGCGCTCGATCAGTTGAGCATAGCCATAAATCGTGTTGAGCGGCGAGCGGATTTCGTGGGCGACACTGGCAAGGAAGCGGGTCTTGGCCTCGTTGGCGGCCTCGGCAGCATCCTTCGCGGCGGCCAGGCGGGCAAGCGCGTCGGCGTCCGAGAGCGCGTCTTGCGCCCTCTCGCCCTTCAGCCAGCCGGGAGGCCGCCCCGCCATCGGTTCACCGCGAAGCGATGTAGGCGCGCCAGCCGCCCAGATGGGTGATGTCTTCCGCGCCCGTCAGCGCGCGCGGCTCGGCCACGAAGCCTTTGACGCTCGATCCATCGGCAAGCTGCACCGTGCCGATCGCCAGCGGCGGCGGCACCTCGGTGACGAAGCTGCCGAAGCTCGCCATGTCGAGCTCGTAGACTTCCAGAGCGATGGCAGCGCCCGTTTCGCTATGCACCAGCGCGGGCTTGGGCGGCACGCTGTCGGCCATCGCATAGAGCCGGTAATTGGGCGCGGTGGTGAACGCCCCCACGAAGGTCGCCCCGCGGCTGGTCAGCTGCCAGTGCAGCGGCATGTCTTCGAGATGGGCGCCGACGACGGCGAGTTTTACGGTGTCCATGCGGTCTCCGAGGTCAAGCGGTGGAAGAGGCGGCAGGCCGGCCGAGGCCAGATAGTCCCCCGCAAGCGCAATCAGGCCTTTGTCGCTGTGGGCCGGACCGACCAGCGTGATGCCGAAGCCCGTCCCGTTGCCCCGCGCACCGGCAGGAACGGCAACAGCTGCCATGTCCAGCAGGTTCACGAAATTGGTGTAGCGCCCGAGATTGCTGTTGAGCGCCACGGGGGCCTCCAGCAACTCAGCTACGCGGTAGGTGGTCCCGGTGGTTGGAAAGGCCAGCGCATCGACCTCGCCCCACATCGCCTCGGCACCGCGCGCCAGATCCGCCAACCTGTAAATCCCGTTCCAGAGCTCGGTCGCCAGCATCGTCCCGCCTGGCGCGATCACCTCGCGCACCACCGGATCGATCGCAAGCGGATTGCTCTCCAGCAGAGCAGCCACGGCAGCAGTGCGCTCTGCCACCCATGGCCCGCCGTAAAGCAGCTGAGCGGCTTCGAGCAGCGGGTCGATGTCGATCTCGACAAGCTCGCAGCCTCGCGCCAGCGCGGCCAGCGCGCGGTCGTAGAGACACTCCGCCTCGACATCACCGAAAAACTGCCGCTGGGCGCGGGCCGGCACCCCGATGCGGCGGCCCCTGATGGGCACATCGGCCAGCGGGCGAGAGAACGCATCCTCTGCATCGAAACCCGCAAGTACGCTGTCTACCAGCGCGGCATCCTCAAGGCGATCGGCGAACACCGTGATGCAATCGAGCGTCCGGCAAGCCGGCACCAGCCCGCGGGTGCTCCAGCGGCCCTTGCTCGGCTTCAGCCCGACGAGGTGATTGAACGCTGCCGGCACCCGCCCCGATCCGGCCGTGTCGGTCCCCAGCGCGAAACCGACCAGCCCCGCCGCCGTCGCCACCGCCGAGCCGGAACTCGAACCCCCGCTAACATAGTCGCGATTATAGACGTTGCGCGGGATGCCATAGGGGCTGCGCGTGCCGACAAGCCCGGTGGCGAACTGATCGAGATTGGTCTTGCCGACACAGATCGCGCCTGCCGCCTCAAGCTTCTCGATCACTGTCGCCGAACGCTCCGGGCGATAGGCGAAGGCGGGGCAGGCGGCGGTGGTTTCCATGCCTGCCACGTCGATATTGTCCTTGGCCGCATAGGGCACCCCCGCAAGCGGCAGGTGCTCGCCAGCGGCGATGCGCGCATCGACGGCGCGGGCAGCGGCGCGCAAGGCGGCGGGATCGGCGCGGCTGATCCATGCCTGCGGCTGATGCGAGTCATAGGCGGCGAGGCGCGCGATGGTGTTCTCGATCACCGCCAGTGCCGTGGTCTGGCCGCTGTTGACGGCCCCGGCGATCTGAGTGGGGCTGAGGCGGACGAAAGCGCTCATGCCGCGCTCCTGAGCGCCAGCATCGGCGCACCCGGTTGCAGGGCCTGGCCTTGCGCGATGTAGACAGCCGCCACCGTGCCGCTCGCGGGGGCCTCGAAGGGGCATTCCATCTTCATCGCCTCGATCACCGCAATGACATCACCCTCGGCCACGACATCGCCGGGTGCGACGAGAAGCTTCCAGACGCTGCCGCCGAACGGCGCTTCGACAAGAGCCGAGCCTTCGGGCACCTCGACCGCTGCGGCCTCGCCCGCCCCGCTTTCCGCGGCGAGCAGATCGCTGACCCGGTCGAATTCGCCCGAGGCCTCCCACGCCGCGCGCTCGGCATCGAAGGCGGTTTGACGGGTCGCTTCGAAAGCGGCGATGCTGGCGGCGTTTTCAGCAAGGAAGGCGCGATAATCGGCAAGACGGAAGGTGGTCTCCTCGATCCGGATCGCGCGCCGCCCGTGGGGGAAATCGCGCCGCCAGTCCGCCAATTCATCCGCGCTTACGGGAAAGAAGCGAATCTGGTCGAAGAACCGCAGCAGCCACGGCTTGCCTTCGGTAAAGGCGTCAGTCTGGCGATGCGTGTTCCACACCTGAATGGTGCGCCCGAACAGCTGGTAACCGCCCGGCCCCTCCATCCCGTAGATGCACATATAGGCGCCGCCGATGCCCACCACGTTGGGCGGTGTCCAGGTGCGCGCGGGGTTGTACTTGGTGGTGACAAGCCGGTGGCGCGGATCGACCGGCGTTGCGACCGGTGCGCCAAGATAGACATCGCCAAGGCCAAGGACGAGGTAGCTGGCATCGAAGATCAGATCCTCGACCGCCTGCGCATCGGGCAGGCCGTTGATGCGGCGGATGAACTCGATATTGTCAGGGCACCACGGCGCATCGTCGCGCACCGTGCCGATGTATTTCTCGATCGTCTCGACAATCGCGGGGTCGCGCCAGCTCAGCGGCAGATGGACAATGCGCGAGGGCGCCTCGAAATCGGCAAGGTCACCCATCGCCTCCTCGGCCTGCATCAGTGCCGCGAGGGCGCGAGGCTGATCGAGCGTGGTGCCATCGAAGTGCAATTGCAGCGAGCGGATGCCGGGGGTGATGTCGATCACGCCGGGCAGTTGCATCGCTTCGAGCGCCTGCATCAGCGCATGAACACGGATGCGCAGCTCGATATCGAGCACGATATCGCCATACTCGACGAGGATGTTGCGATCCCCCTGCTGGCGATAGGTGGTGCGGGGGCGCGTGTCTCGGGCGGGAAATTCGGCGAGGATGGGCGAGAGGTCGGCAATTGCGCGGGGTGTGGCGGTGTCCGCAATGCTGACCGGCACGAAGCGGACCCGATCATCCGGGCTCAGCTGGCCGATCTTCCACCGGTCCGCCGCGATTACGGTGAACGGGCAGACGAAGCCTCCGAGCGAGGGCCCGTCAGGCCCGAGGATGATCGGCATGTCCCCGGTGAAATCCACCGCGCCGATGGCATAGGGATTGTCGTGGATGTTGGACGGGTGAAGCCCCGCCTCGCCCCCGTCACGGCGCGCCCATTCGGGCTTGGGGCCGACAAGGCGCACCCCGGTGCGGTTGGAGTTGTAATGCACCTGCCATTCAGCTTCGAGGAAGCGGGCGATATCGCCAGGGGTAAAGAAATCGGGCGCACCGTGCGGGCCGTAGAGGACGCGCAGCTGCCACTCGCGCCCCAGCGGGGGGAGTGGTGCCGCCACGGACTTGCCGGTGGGGGCATCGCCAAGATGGAGCACATCCCCGGCCACCAGCCCACGCGCTGCCGCGCCGCCGAACTGGCCGAGCGTGAAGGTCGCCGCCGAGCCGAGATAGGGGACCACATCCAACCCTCCGGCGAACAGGATATATCCCCGCACCCCGCCGCCCGAGGCGCGCCCCATGGCGAGGGCCTGCCCGGCCTCCACGCGCAGCGCCTGCCCGCGCGGGGCCGGGATGCCATCGATGGTCGCCGCGAAATCCGCGCCGGTGAGGCAGATCGTCGCCGCGGCCTCGAACAGCAGTGTCGGACCGCTGGCCGTCACTTCCAGTCCCGCCATGCCTTCCGGATTGCCGAGGATGCAGTTGCCGGTGCGGAAGCTCAGGTCATCCATCGGGCCCGAGGGCGGAACGCCCACGTCCCACAGGCCGAGCCGCCCGGGCCAGTCCTGCACCGATGTGGCCGTGCCGCCCGCAATCACCCGCACCGCGCGGCGCTGGTAGGCGACGCTGTCGAGCAGCCGGGTCGAAACCTCGCCACTGGTGAACCCCTCGTTCCGCACCACCTCGCGCAGCCAGCGCAGGTTGGTTTCAATGCCGTCGACACGCGACGCGTCCAGCGCGATCTGCATCGCTGAGATGGCTTGCTCGCGCGTGGCGCCCTTGGTGATCAGCTTGGCCAGCATCGGATCGTAGAAGGCGCCGACTTCGCTGCCCGCCATGACCCAGGTCTCGGCGCGGATGTTGTCCGGGAAAGCGACGTTGGTGAGAGTGCCCGTGGTCGGGCGGTAGTCCATCGCCGGATCCTCGGCGTAGAGCCGCACCTGCACGGAGTGCCCCCGTATCTCCGGTGCGGGTTCATCGAGCATCGCGAAATCGCCCGCGGCACCCCGGATCATCCATTCCACCAGATCGATCCCGGTCACTTCCTCGGTGACCCCGTGCTCAACCTGAAGGCGGGTATTCATCTCGAGGAAGAAGAAGTCCTCACGTGCGGCATCGTAGAGGAACTCGACCGTGCCAGCCGACAGGTAGTCGGCCGCCTCCCCCAGCCGCACGGCGGCGGCGATCAGCTCGGCGCGTTTGGCGTCGGAGAGGCAGGGTGCGGGGGCCTCCTCGACCACCTTCTGGTTGCGGCGCTGGAGCGAGCAGTCGCGCTCTCCCAGCGCCATCACCCGGCCCTTGCCATTGCCGAAGATCTGCACTTCGAGATGCCGCGCCCGGGGCACGTATCGTTCGAGGAACACGCCCGCATCGCCGAAGCTTGCCTCGCCCTGGCGGACAACGGCGGCGAAGCCTTCGCGCACCGCGGTCTCGGTCTCGCACACGCGCATGCCGATGCCCCCGCCGCCTGCGGTCGCCTTGAGCATCACCGGATAGCCGATCCGCGCGGCAGCTTCTGCCGCCTCGTCAGCGCCGGTGAGCAACCCGGTGCCGGGCGCGAGCGGCAGCCCGTGCGCCTCTGCCAACGCGCGTGCTGAGTGTTTAAGGCCGAAAGTTCGGATGTTCTCTGGCGTCGGCCCGATGAAGGCGATTCCCGCCGCCGCGCAAGCTTCGGCGAAATCGGCATTCTCTGAGAGGAAGCCGTAACCGGGGTGGATTGCCCTTGCGCCTGTAGCCTTCGCCGCAGCGAGGATCGCATCCACCTTCAGGTAAGACTGCGCCGCCGGCCCAGCCCCGATGCACACCGCCTCGTCCGCCGCGCTCACATGAAGCGAACCCGCGTCCGCGTCCGAATAGACCGCGACCGTCCGCAGCCCCATGGCCTTCGCGGTGCGGATGATCCGCGTCGCGATCGCGCCCCGGTTGGCGACGAGGACGGTGTCGAAGCTCATGCCGCCACGATCATCCGCACCGGTGTGGGATTGAAGCCGTTGCAGGGGTTGTTGATCTGCGGGCAATTGGAGACGACCACGATGACGTCCATCTCCGCCCTGAGGTCAACCGTGAGGCCCGGGGCGGAAATGCCGTCGACGATGCCGAGCGTCCCGTCCTCCATCACCGGCACGTTCATGAAGAAGTTGATGTTGGAGACGATATCGCGCTTGCCCCGCCCCTCGGTAAGGTTCGCCTCAAGGAAGTTATCGACGCAGGCATGTTGATGCCTTGTGTGATGACCGTATCGCAAGGTGTTGCTTTCGGACGAGCAAGCGCCGCCAATGGTGTCGTGATACTCGACCGCGGAAGCAACGATCGTCATCAAGACATTGCCCTCGTTCGAGAGCAGGACCGTGCCTGTGCGCAGGAAGAGGTTGCCCTGCATCGCGACCGTATCCTGCGCGCTGTATCGCTCGGCATCGTCGGCGGCGGCATAGATCAGGAAATCGACCGCCTGATTGCCCTCGACATCGACGATCCGCAGCACCTCGCCCTTGCGCACAATGTGCAGCCACGGCGCGCGTGCGGGCACGATTTCGTCGTGGATGATGGAGCCGGTGAGGCCGGAGAGGGCCGGATCGCTTGTCATTTTACGCTTTCGATTGAGAGGGTTAGCGGCGGTAGTAGTCCTCGGTGTTGAGGTAGGCGCGGATGCCTTCTGGCGAGGCATTGCGCACCGGGTCCTGTTCAGGGGTGACAGCCCCGCGCCATGCCGTGAGGCGCAGCGGGGTCGAGTGGTATTGGGGGCGCGGGTCAAGGACATGGGGGCAGTTGGCGATCACCACGATCACGTCCATCTCCGCGCGCAGGATCACCTCGCGCCCGGCCTCGAACGGCCCGACAAGCGGCGTGATAGCGCCATCGGCCTCGATCTTCGTGCCCTTGAACAGGTTGACGCAAGGGTGGACATCGCGGCGCGTGAGCCCGTGCTTGGCCGCGCCAAGGATCAGCCGATCGCGCCCGTTGGGATAGGCGCCGGAATTACGGCCTTCCCGGTATTTCCGAAGGTTACCAGCGGCATTTGAGACACCGCAGAATGTGTCATGCGTCCCCGCACCGTCGAGAATGATGCTCGCCAGCACCCGCCCCATATCCGACAGCAGCAACTTGCCTTCGCCCAGATAGGCATTCCACTGGACCTTGACCGTGTCGGCGACATTCAGCCGCTCGGTCGGCATTTCGGCGTTGAAGATGTTGAGCGAGGCACAGGCATCGCCCGCCTTGTCGATCAGCCGCAGTCTTGTGCCGCGCACAAGCCGCCGGGAGGTATAGCCGCCGGGCGCGACAGTCTCCTCCCAGACGAGGTCATCGGCGGAGACGCCCTCGGGCAGATCGTCCGCCACGGGGGGCAGGACCGGCATGGTCTCGATGCGCGTGCCGCCTTGCGCCCGGGCGTGTTCGCGGGCGGATTTGGGATCGGCGGTCCTGCTCATTCGGCGGCCTCCTTCACGGGGGGGCCGTCCTGTTCGTGGAGCGGCGGGAGCAGCGCGGTGGTGGTGACCAGCTGCAGTTGCTGCACACCGCGGATCGCCCGCAGCGCATCGCAAAGCTGCTTGAGCCGTACTGCCGGACCTTGCACCAGCAACACCTCGAGCGACTGGTCCTGTTCGAGGAACACGTGCTGTGACGAGATCACCTCCTTGAGGTAATCCACCTGCGTTTCAGCGAGTTGCTGGCGGACCCTGCCACCGCCTCCAGCGTAGACGATGGTCACCGTCCCCGCGAGCGTCTCGTCCGGGCGGGTCAGCGCCTCGTGCTCGGCGAGAGCGTGGCGGATCAGTTCGGCGATCAGCTGCGAGCGCGAGGGCAGCCCGCGTTCTTCCACCATCATGTCGAGCTGGCGGAACAGCTCGGCCGGAAGGCTCATGCTGAGGCGCGCGAGACGGGAGGGTTCAGGGGAGCTCATGTCGGGACCATTTCAGGTATTAACTTTCGTGTCAATCGTAATACTCGGCACATTACCCGCCACTTCGGCCACCTCGGCTACAGCCTGCTTGCGGGTCAGTTCGAGGTCGTAGACCACCCCTGCCCCGTAGCGTTGCGGGGCGTGGGGATCGTGGCGACGCTTGTCGAGCGTCAGCACCCGTGTGCCGAGCGAAAAAGCCTCTTTGATATCGTGGGTTACCATGATGATGGTCAGCCCATGCTCGCGCCACAGCCGGGTAATGAGACCATGCATGTCGCCCCGGATACCGGGATCCAGCGCGCCGAAGGGCTCATCAAGCAGCAGGATGCGCGGGCGCTTGATCAGGGCCTGCGCGATGGCGAGCCGCTGCTGCATACCCCCCGACATCTGCGCCGGGTAAAGGTGGCGGCTATCCGCCAGCCCCACCTGCTCCAGCATCGCCTCGGCCTCGGCAATCGCGGCACGTCTTGCGCTGCCGAACAGGCGGGCCACAAAGGGAGCCTTGGAAAATTCCAATCCGATCAGTGTATTGCCCAGGACAGTTAAATGCGGAAACACCGAATATCGCTGGAACACCACCCCGCGATCCGGCCCGCATTCCGCGGGTAGAGCCGCGCCGTCGAGCGTGATCGTCCCGCGCGTCGGGCGCTCCTGGCCGAGGATCGTGCGCAGCAGGCTGCTCTTCCCCGCCCCCGAAGGTCCGATGATCGAGACGAAGGAACCCTCTGCAATATCGAGGGAAATCCGTTCGAGAACGACCTTGTCGCCATATTCGACCCAGAGGTTCCTGAGGCTCAGCATGGCTTTCAGTGCCCTCCCGGATGGGCCCAGCCGAACAGCCTCCGGCTGCCGCGGGAAAGCGCGAGGTCCATGACCACCGCCAGCAGCGCGATCCACGCCACATAGGGCAGGATCACGTCCATCGCGAGGTAGCGGCGCACCAGAAAGATGCGGTAACCCAGTCCTACATCCGCCGCGATCGCTTCGGCCGAGATCAGGAACACCCACGCCGGGCCAAGCGACAGGCGCAGGGCCTCAAACAAGCGCGGCAGAGCTTGCGGCAGGGCGACGCGCAGCACGACGCCCCATGAATTCGCCCCCAAAGTCAGGGCCTTGATGACCTGCTCTCGCGGCAGTGCGCCGATGTGCCCGGCCACATCGCGGATCATGAACGGCGCCACCCCGACCACGATCAGCGCCACTTTGGCCGTCTCGCCCAATCCAAACACGATGAACAGGATGGGCAGCAAAGCGATGGGCGGGATGACGGCTACGGCGGTCACAAGGGGGCCAAAGGTGGCTCTAACCGGGGGCAAGGCCCCCAAAGCGAGACCAACCAACAAGGCCGATGTTGTGG
>JAIEOM010000032.1 GCA_019750455.1 Sphingomonadales bacterium
GCAATCGGGCAGCCGCCCTTCTGCGCCTCGTCACCGATGTTGACCTGGACGAAGCAGGGCACCTGCCGCCCCGCCTTGTCCATCGCCTTGGCCAGCGCCGCCAGCAGGCTCGGCCGGTCGAGCGAGTGGATATAGTCGAACAGCGCCACGGCCTCTTCCGCCTTGTTCGATTGCAGCTGGCCGATGAGGTGGAGTTCGATATCGGGATGGGCGGCCTTGAGCGCGGGCCACTTGCCCTGCGCCTCCTGCACCCGGTTCTCCCCGAACACGCGCTGGCCTGCATCGATCAGCGGCTGGATCGTCTCGGCGGAATGGGTCTTGCTGACCGCGATCAGCGTGACATCCTCGGGGGCGCGGCGGGCGGGCTTGCACACGCGGGCGATGTTGCTGCGGACTTCTGCGAGGCGGGTGGCTGCGTTTTCCATGGGGCGGTTCTATAGCGGAGCGGTGCCCCACGCAAAGACCCTCCCCGCCCTGTGGCTGATCTCGGATGCGCGTAACGATGCGGGGCTGGACCGCGCGCTGGCGCGGCTGCCGCGCGGATCGGGGCTGATCTATCGTCACTATCATCTTGCGGGGCCAGAGCGCCTCGCGCGGTTCCGGGCGCTGCGGCGGATAGCGCGGGCGCGCGGCCATGTGGTCGTGCTGGCGGATTCGGCGCTGACCGCGCGCGAGTGGAGGGCGGACGGGATCTACGGCGCGCCGCGCAGCCTGTGGCCGCGCCGGGCGGGCCTGCTCCACCTCGCCACGGCGCATGACATGGCCGAACTTGGCCTTGCCGCAAGGCTCGGCGCGGACGCGGCGCTGCTGTCGCCGGTCTTCCCGACCCGCTCCCACCCGGGCGGCAAGACGCTGGGTGCGGTGCGCTTCCGCCTGCTGGCGCGGCAGGCGGGGCTGCCGGTGATCGCGCTGGGCGGGATGACGCGGGGGCGGGCGCGCGTGCTCAGATGGAGCCGCTGGGCGGCGATCGACGGGCTGTCCTAGCTGATAGGGGCCTTACCTGCCCCATGTCGTTCGTCGCTCTTTCCTTGACCGGAGTCCGCGTAGGATTCATGATGTGTTCCGCACAGGAGACACCCCCATGGCCAGCCGCGCGGCCCTTCCGAACAAACCCGGTCGCCAGACTGATGCCGAATGGCGCGCAGGCCTGCGCCGCACGCTGCGCCGTATCGCGCAGATGACCGGCGCAGGGCTGCTGCTGGGCGCGGGCGTGTTCCTCGCGCTGGCGCTGGCGAGCTATACCCAGACCGACCCCAGCCCTTCGACCGCTGCCGATCCGGCAGAGGTCAGCAACTGGATGGGCGCGGCAGGGGCATGGGCGGCAGACCGGGTGCTGCTGGTCTTCGGCCTGCCCTGCGTGCTGTTGCTGCCGCTGCTCTATGTCTCGGCGCGCAAGCTGTGGCGCGATGTCGAGAACGGGGACGAACCCGAAACCACCGCATGGTGGATGCCCGCCGCGTTGCTGCTGATCGCGATGACGCTGGTCGCCACTGTCCTCAGCCTCGCCTTCCCCGGCCCGGGCGGCACGCTGCCTGCGCAGGCGGGGGGGCTTGCGGGGCTGCTCGGCGCAGGCGCGATCCATGCCGTCGCAGCGCGCTTCGGAGAGGCGAGTGCGGGCTGGGTGACGCTCGGCCTCGGCACTGTCAGCCTCGGCATCGGGGTGGCGCTGCTGACCCGCATCTTCGCGATCGACTGGCGGGTGCTGATGAGCCTGCCCGAATTTCTTGGCGGCGGATCGCTGGCGGGCCTTGCGCGCCGCCTGCCGCTGCCGTGGGGCAAGGCCGCCCCCGCGCTGGCCTTCGCGGGCGACCGGGACGATGACGAGGAGGATGCCCCCGCCCGTCCGCGCCGTGCCGCCAAGGGCGAGGCTTTGGCCGCCCCTGTCGAGGATCGCCCCCGCCGCGCGCCGGAAATCTCCGACCCTTCGGCCCCGCCCAAGCGCGCCGCTGCCAGCAAGACCGCGCAGACCGACATGTTCGCGCCCTTCAACCTCCCCAGCCTCGACCTGCTGGCCGAACCGCCAGTCGACAAGGGCCCCAAGCTCGACAAGGTGGCGCTGGAGCGGAACGCACGGCTGCTCGAAAACGTGCTCGACGATTTCAACGTCAAGGGCGAGATCACCGCGGTTCGCACCGGCCCGGTCGTCACCATGTACGAGCTGGAGCCGGCCCCCGGCATCAAGGCCAGCCGCGTGGTCGGCCTTGCCGAGGACATCGCCCGCAACATGAGCGCCATCAGCGCGCGCGTCTCGCCCATTCCGGGCCGCACGGTGATGGGTATCGAGCTGCCCAATCAGGATCGCCAGATGGTGGCCCTGAAGGAACTGGCCGCCGCAGCCGCCTTCGTCGATGCGAAGGGCAACCTGCCGATCATCCTCGGCAAGGATATCGCGGGCGAGCCGATCATCGCCGATCTGGCGGCGATGCCGCACCTGTTGGTCGCCGGGACCACCGGCTCGGGCAAGTCCGTTGGTCTCAACGTGATCCTGCTCAGCCTGCTGTACCGCTTCACGCCCGCCGAACTGCGCCTGATCCTGATCGATCCCAAGGTGCTGGAGCTGAAGACCTACGACGATATCCCGCACCTGCTCTCCCCCGTGGTGACCGAGCCGGCAAAGTCCGTGCGCGCGCTGAAGTGGGCGGTCGAGGAAATGGAGCGCCGCTACCGGATGATGAGCGCGATTTCCTCGCGCAACATCAACTCCTTCAACGAGAAGGTCAGCGCCGCGATCGCCAAGGGCAAGCCTTTGGGCCGCCGCGTGCAAACCGGGTTTGACCCCGAAACCGGCGAGCAATTGTTCGAGGAAGAACAGCTCGATTACCAGCCGCTGCCGCAGATCGTGCTGATCGTCGACGAGCTGGCGGACCTGATGGTCACGGTCGGCAAGGAAATCGAGGTGCTGATCCAGCGCCTCAGCCAGAAGAGCCGCGCGGCGGGCATCCACCTGATCATGGCGACGCAGCGCCCCTCGGTCGATGTCATCACCGGGGTGATCAAGGCGAACCTTCCCACCCGCATAAGCTTCAAGGTGACCAGCCGGATCGACAGCCGCACCATCCTTGGTGAACAGGGCGCGGAACAGCTGCTGGGCAAGGGCGACATGCTCTACAAGCCCAACACCGGCGCGATGGTGCGCGTCCACGGGCCGTTCGTGTCCGACGAGGAGGTCGAAGCGGTCGCCGATCACTGGCGCGCGCAGGGCTCGCCCACCTATGTCGATGCCGTCACTGAGGAGCCCGAGGACGGTTTCGGCGGCTTCGGGTTCGACGACGATCTGACCGCCTCGGACAATCCGGAAGAACGCAAGTACCGCCAGGCCTGCCAGATCGTGTTCGAAAACCAGAAGGCATCCGGCTCGTGGCTCCAGCGCCAGATGGGCGTCGGCTACAACACCGCCGCCAAGTGGATCGAACGCATGGAGGAAGACGGCTTCGTCGGCCCTGCCAACCATGTCGGCCGCCGCGAGATCTATCGCGACAAGGACGGCAATCCGCTCTGACACTGACCGGCGGGACGTGGAAAGCACAGGTTTCTCGCGTTTTCAGAGACTTGCGGCAAACCCCTAGCCTTGCCTCAAAAGTTTATAACCAGAGTTAGGATTTTCTAAACGCCCCACCCCGTAAGCCGACGTGGTTAATGGGGGTTAGTCATATGTTGCATTTCGCATGGGGGGGGAAGCAGCCGGGCACGGCTGGTGACCGCTGGCTTTGCCGCGCTTGCCGCGTGGCTTGCCGTATCGCCCTTCGCTGCGGCCGCGCAATCGGGCTGGACACTCGAACCCGATGCCCGGATCGACATCCAGACTGTCAGCGCCCAGACCACCACCCGCGACGAGGATCTCGTCATCGACGGCGAGGCATTGTCGGTGCGCGGTCAGGTGGGCCTCGGCATCGAGAGCAAGCGCACCCGCGTGCGGCTGGAGGCCGACCGAATCGAGGTGTTCCGCCTCGGCGAAGGCCGCCGCGATGTCTCGCGCGACAGGCTGACGGCCAATATTGAACACGATGTCACAAGCAAGCTGGAGTTGCAGGCGCAGGCGCGGCGCTATGACGATCTCGTCACCGTCGAATCCGCCGATACCGATGGCTGGGAATATTCCGCGCGCGCCACTTACGAGCCGACGCGCGAAAACCGTTTCCGCGTACAGGGCACCTGGCGCGAGCGGCAATATGATAACGGCGCCGGCCCGGCGACTAACGGCGATGGTGCGCGCATCGACGCGCAATACCGCCGCCGCTTCGGCCCCTATCACTACCTAGCCTTTGACTTGCGCACCGAAACGATCCGCTCGGACGATCCGCAGCGCGGCTATGAACGCGAATCCGCCGGGGTGGCCTATACGCGGCCCGTGGCGAAGGACCTGCGCGTGCGCCCCGCAGTCGAGCTGATCCGCACCCGTTTTGACGGGCGCATCGCCGATGATGGCGCGCTGCGCCGGGACCGCCAGACCGTGCCCGAAGTCGAGCTGCTGTGGTGGCCCGGCAACTGGCGTGTCGAGGCCGAGGCGAAGTATGTGTTCTTCGCCAGCAACGAAAGCGCGCGCGAGCGCGAGGGTTATCGTCTGACGCTTTCGGTCGGTTACGTCTTCTGAGATGATCGCCCGCGTTGGCCAGATCTGGGCGAATGCAACGCCGCAGGTCCGCCGCCCGTTTTATGTCGGGCTGGCGGTCGCGATGGTGCTCGCCATGCTGGTCGGCCTCGGGGTCGCCAATACCGAGACCTTCCTTGCGCTGCCCTCCACCTTCGATGGCGTTGCCTCCTCTCAGGCGATCTGGGGGCTGAAGCCTTCGAACCTGCTGATGGTTCTGCCGCTGGGATCGTTCCTGGTGGTGCTGGCGCGGAGCTTCATCGGGCTCAAGGCGTTCGGCCTGTTCACCCCGATGCTGATCGCGCTCGCCTTTCTCCAGATCGGGCCGGTGATGGGGCCGGTGGTGCTGTGTTCGTCGGTGCTGGTGGGGATGGTCGTCACGCCGAGTCTGCTCAAGCTGCGTATGACCCGCGTCGGTTTTCTCGGTGTGCTGATCTCGCTGATCGTGCTGGTGCTGGTGGGCTTGCAGAAGTTGCTCGATACCAATTTGCAGGTCGATGCCTTCCCGGTGATCGTCTGCGCGCTGTGCGTGGAGCGATGGTGGAAGCAGTGGGGCAAGGACGGCGCGAAGCCTGCTGCCAAGATGGCGCTCAACACCTTCGTGCTGGCGATCGTGATCGAGTTCGTGATGGTGTCCGACTTCGCGATGGCGCTGATCGAATGGTCGCCGCTGCTGATGCCCGCCACGATGGCCGTGGCGATCGCGATTCTCGGGCGGTATCGCGGCCTGCGCCTGTCGGAAATCGGACGGTTTGCCCCGATCTGGCTGGAGCGTCGCCGCAAGGCCAAGGCGGAGAAATCAGCCGCGCGCGAGGCTCTGCCCGAAGGCGTGGAGGAAGACCGCCGCCAGGGCCTGCCCGATACGCGGCGCGTGCCTGAACGCGAGCCTGCGCCCTATCGCAAACCGGAGCTGGTACGCCTGCACCCCAGCCACGGGCTGGTGCTGGCAGCCATGGCCAAACACCCCGCCGCGATGCGCGGTGTCAGGGTCATGGCGTCAGTCGCAGAGCTGCAAGATGATGCCGACCGCCACGTATCGGAGCCCATTGCGGAGCGCGAAGCCCGTGCGCGGCTTCGCCTTGTCGCGTCAGGGGGGCGCGTGATGGGGGAATCGGGAGTGGGCTGGACGGCCGATCGCGTGGGGCCCCGCCAGCTTATCCACAACGCCTGGGTGATCCGCAAGGTGGAAGATGTTTAAGGCATTCAACCGTTGGCTCGGCCTCGGCCAGGGCGGGTTGATGGAGGGCGAGATCCTCGGCATCAACATGCGCAACGCGCTGATCCAGAAATACAATCCACGCCACGCCATCGAGCGCGCGCGTGACAAGGTGGCGGCGAAGCGCGCGCTGGAGGCGGCCGGGATCGCCTGCACGGGCACGGTCGCGGTGCTGGAAGATCACCAGCAGGTCGCCGATTTCAAGCCCACCCGCGACATGCCCGATGCCTGGGCGATCAAGCCCGCGCGCGGATCGCAGGGCGATGGCATCCTGCTGGCGGTGCGGCGCGAGGGGAACACGTGGTTCAAGGGATCGGGCACCCCGCTGCCCGAAGACATGGTGATGCACCACATCCAGAAGGTGGTCGACGGCGGCTTCTCGGGCGATTCCGCCGCCGAGGACGCCGCATTGATCGAGCCGCTGATCATCGCCGATCCGGCGCTGTCGCGGATCGTGCCCGAAGGCCTGCCCGACCTGCGCGTCATCAGCCTCCACCACACCCCGCTGATGGCGATGGTGCGCTTGCCCACCAACGAAAGCGACGGCAAGGCGAACCTCCACCAGCGCGCCATAGGTGCTGGCATCGACATGGAAACCGGCAAGATCACCCGCGCGGTGGTGAAAGGCACGCCGATCACGCACCACCCCGATACGGGCGTGGAGCTGATCGGGTTCGAGATTCCGGGCTGGAAGCGCGTGCTGGAGCTGGCGTCCAAATGCGGGCCCGCCGTGGGCCTCGGCTATTGCGGCGCGGACATCGTGCTCGACGTGAACGATGGCCCGCTGGTGATCGAGGTCAATGCCCACCCGGGGATCGAAATCCAGAATATCAATCAGGCAGGCCTCAAATCGCGCATCGCGGCGACGGGTGAGGATTTCCGCTAGCGCATCGATTCCATCACCGCCGGCGGATCGAACGGGGAAAGCGGGACGTCCTGTGGCGCATCACGTTCGGCCTTTTCGGCGGCGGTCAGCGGGCGGAAACGGATGCTGATGGGGGTGAAACTGCCATCCTCGCGCTGGCGGATCGTCACGATTCCGCGCTGGTCGCGGTCCTGCAATTCGCTTTGCAAGGCTTCCGCCCGGTTCTGTCCGAGATAGAGCCGCCCGCGGAAAAGGCCGTCCAGACCGTAGATGTCCGAGGCACGTGCCATGACCGGGTGGGCACAGCTGGGGAAAGCCGCATGGGTCGTCACTCGGTCAATCACCGGCGCTGCGCCTTCAAGGCACAGGGCTGAAGGGAGGATGTCGCTCCCGGGGAGCCCCGGCCAGTCATAGCTGAACTCCACATAGTGCCCGCGCAGGTAATCGCGCGGGTCGTAGCCCATGATCGGCACCTCCCATTCGGTGCCGGAATGATAGGTGCGGTCGCTCTGCGCCCATAGCGCCGCAAGGCCCGCGAGAGGGAGGACGGCGGCAAGAAGACGGGCGGCGCGGATCATGTGTCAGGCTCCGCATCAGGAGCAAACCGCTTGGACACCCGCACCGCCACCCATGCCACGCCGAGGATCATCAGCCCCGACAGGATCAGCCCGAAGCCGCTCGTCAGCAGGTCCGCTGCCAGCTCGAAGCTGAGGATGACGAGCCTGAACGCGATCACCCCCACCGCCAGCTGGAAGACCCCGCGCCAATGCGCCCTCAGCGCCGCCGCCGCGATTCCGGCCCACAGTACGAAGAACAGCAGCGCGGCCGGCACGATCCGGTCGTTGGCCCATTCTGCCGCAGCGATCGTGATCCCGGCCTCGGTGATGATCGCGGCGGCCATCTGCCCAGACACACCGGGCCGCACGGCGAAGTGGGCAATGCCGGCGAGCGCGATCACCACCCCGCAGGCGAGGCTGGGTGTCCCCGCCAGCAGACTGCTGTCGCCAAACCCGCCCCCGCTGGCGACGGCGCAGGCGAGCGAGGCGAGAGCCACGGCATAAGTGAGCGCCAGCTGCTCGATCCGCCGCCAGAAATCGGGGCGAAGGCTGCGCGCGCGCATCCATCCTCCGGCGAGCGCGAGAGTAACGGGCAGGGCGACAACCGCGCCAAGCCATGCCAGCCAGAATGTTCCGGGATTTCTCGGCACGCCGTTGCCGGTCATTGCGCTTGCATACTCCCACGCGGTCCACACCGCGCCGCCGACGACCGCCAGCGCAGTCGGCCAGCTTCGCCCCGTCAGCAGCAGCAGCGGCGCGAACAGGGCGAGCCACACGGCCAAGGGCTGCCATAGCGGAGATGAGGTCTGGTAGACCTGCCCGAGATGTCCGAAAAAGGTGAGGCCCAGCGCGGCGGTGACGAACACCAGCGCCTCCACCGACCACGGCGAGCCCTCCACCAGCCGGTCCTCGCGGAAAAACACCAGCCCCACCAGTCCCGCGATCAGCGCAAGGTGCACGCCGAGGCGGACAAGCCCCGGGATATTCTCCCAGTTCGCCGCCACCACCGAAACGAAGCCAAGGCCGATGGCGAGCGCGCCGATGCCCCACACTGCCCACAACAGCAGCGGACGGGCATGCGCGTCCTCGTAAGCCAGCAAACGATCGCGCGTCGCGGCATCGATGATGCCGGCTTCATGCCAATGGGCGATCCTGCGCGCGCTCATGGCAGGAAGACTAGCCCCCCGCCATGAGCGGCGCAATCTTCCTTACTTGGCTTCCAGATCGGCCTTGGTGAGCACGGTCATGTTCTGCACCTTGGCAGCGTTGGCGGCGGCGGCTTCCGCGGGCATGGCGACCATGCCGATGCGGGCGAGCGGGCCGTCCTTGCCCCAGCTCTTGACCCATTCCTTCATGAAGTCCTCAAGCCCCGGGATGGCCCGCATGTGCGCCTTCTTGACGTAGACATACAGCGGCCGCGCGCCCGGATACTTGAAGCTGGCGATGTTCTCGTAGGTGGCGGGCACGCCGTTCATCGGCAGGTCCTGCACCTTGCCGAGGTTCTCTTCGAGATAGGAATAGCCGAAGATGCCCACGACCTTGGGATTGCCTTCCAGCTTGCGGACGATCAGGTTGTCCTGCTCGCCCTGATCGACATAGGCGCCATCATCGCGCACTTCGGTGCAGATCTGCTTGAACTGGTCCTCGTCGCTTTCCTTCAGCGCCTTCATCGCCGGATCGGTCTTGCAGCCCACCTCAAGGATCAGCTCCTTGAGCGCATCGCGCGTCCCCGAGGTGCTGGGCGGGCCATAGACGAGGATCGGATCGGCGGGCAGCGCCGGATCGACATCCTTCCAGGTCTTGGCTGTCTGCGGCTTGCCGAAAGGCTTGGCGGCCAGCGCCTTATAGACCGTTTCGGGGGAAAGGTTCAGCATGATCCCGCCCTTGGCCGAAGCGAAGGCAATCCCGTCGAGGCCGACCTGAAGCTCGATGATCTCGTCAACCTTGTTGCTGGCGCAGGTTTCGAATTCCGACACCTTCATGCGGCGCGAGGCGTTGGCCATGTCCGGCGTGTTGGGGCCGAGACCCGAGCAGAACAGCTGGATGCCGTTGCCGGTGCCCGTGGATTCGATCAGCGGCGAGCGCATGTCGGGGTAGGAGCGCGAGAAATTCTCGGCGACCAGCTTGGCGAAGGGGTACACGGTCGAGGAGCCGACGGCGTGCACAGACTGCGCGGCCGAACCGCCGCCGGTGTCGTCGCAGGCGGTCAGCGTGGTTGCGGCAAGCGCCAGAGCGGCGGTGGTCTTGAGAACGGCGGTGATGCGATGTGACATGCTAAATCCCGATTGGGGCCACGAAGACAAGGCCCGGCGCGGGCCGCGCTAGGCGCAATTTGTGACAGGGATATGACCACCCGTGCCGCCTGCACGCCGGATCGCGGAGCCGACATGGCGGGCCGGAAACAAGCTCTTCAAAAGGAAACAAATTATCTCCAAAATGGAGGCATCGCACTTAACAGCATCGTAACGGTCACATGGTAGCTGTGCGGATATGGCATTTTTCCGCCTTCTCTACCGGCTCGGCCTGGTTGCCGTCGCGCTGGTGCTGCTGACTGCCAATCCGGCAGCGGCAGACGAGCGCGCGGTCCCGACTTTTGCACCGGCGTGCCACGCGGCGACGACGCTCGAAACGGGTGTCGCGGCGATGCGTTCGCGCGGGCAATGGACCTGCGACCAGAGCCAATGGCGCTCGGATGCGCCCGCTGTGTGGCTGCGTTTCGAGGCGGAAAGCTGGAATGGCGAGAACCTGCCGCGCCACTTCTTCACCCGCATTGCCCGCTTCAAATCGATCACGTTCCACGCGATCGATGCCGACGGCACCACGCGAAGCAGCCGCCTTGCCGAAGCCGATGGCAGGCCCTTCCCCGCCGGCCCGGCGTTCCAGTTGCCGCTGCCCGAAGTCACGCCGTCGACACGGCTTGTACTCGCCCGGATCGAGGCGCCCCATTCCGTGCCGCTGCTCACCGAGGCGCGCCTCACCTACGATCCTGTCCATGCAGAATGGTCGCAGGTCGACATGATCCTGGTAGCCTTCGTCATGGGCATGCTGATGCTGCCGCTGCTGTTCGACATCAGCTTCTTCGTGGTGCTGCGCGAACGCTTTGTCGTGCTGCACGCGGCGATGGTGAGCGCGATGATGGTCTACGTCCTCAGCGCGGGCGGGCTGGCTTCGGCCTTCGTGACCTTGCCGGTGGCGCTGATGGCCGTGCTTGCCCCGCTGTCATGGGCGATCGGGGCGGGGCTTTCGGCGCTGTTCCTCGCCAGTTTTCTCGAACGCGGTGCGCAGTCGCGGGTGATGCGCCGGGTGACGGTGGCGACCGGGTGGTTCACGATGCTGGTCCCGGGCTTCTTCGCGCTCCAGCTCGATGCGACCCAGAGCATCGACGATACCGGCTATTTCGTCTCTTTCCTGCCCGCGATTGCCATCATCACCGCCGCCGTGATGGAGGCGGTGACGCGCGGCAGCCGTTCGGCGCGCTTCGTGGCGGTCGCCTGGGCGCCGATCATCACCGCCTCGGTCGAGCGCCTGCTGCGCGGGCTGGGCTGGCATGTCGGCCCGGCGAGCCTCGACCAGATGCTCTATGTCGCAGTGGGGATCGAGGTGGTGGTGATCTCCCTCGCCATCGCCGACCGCTTCCTTGCCCTGCGGCGCGAGCGCGATGCGGCGCTGACCGAGGCGAAGATGCTGGAACAGATCTCGACGCGGGATTCGCTCACCGGGCTGATGAACCGTCGCGCCATCGAAGCACGCTTCGACGAGCTGCTGGCGCAGGGGTTCGATACCTTTGCGCTGGTCGATCTCGACCGCTTCAAGGCGATCAACGATCTGCACGGCCACCAGGTCGGCGATGCGGCGCTGATTGCCTGCGCCAGCGCGATCAGGGCAGCTGGCGACCGCGATTCCATCGCCGTGCGGCTGGGGGGCGAGGAGTTTGTGGTGCTGCTGCGCGGCGCCCGCGCGCTCGAACGCGCCGAGGCGCTGCGGCAGGCCATCCCGATCCGCATCGCCACGGAAGTGCCGGGGCTCGAACTGCCGGTCACCGCCAGCATGGGGGTGGTGATGCTGGGCGAGGCCAACGCACACAAGATGGCATTCGCCGAGTTCTATTCCCGCGCCGATGCGCTGATGTACGAAGCCAAGGCAAGCGGGCGCAACCGCCTCGCCTATGAACGCCTGACCGTATTCCGCACCGCGCCGGAAGGGCGCAAGGTGAAAAAGGAACGGGCGGCTTAGTTTGCTTTCGGCCGCCTGTCGGCGGGGGGTCTGACCTTCAAACGAAAGCCGCCAGCACCTCGGGCCGCACCCGTGCCAGCCGCCCGGTCGCGCGGTCGATCATCGCCCATGTGGTCGCGGCGCTGACGAGGCGCTTGCCTGCGCTGTCGGTGAACTCCACCCGGCGCACGGACTTTGCCCCCTGCGCGGGGCCTTCGATCCATGTCTCGGCGTGGACTTCAGCGCCCTCGGACACGTTACCGCGATAGTCGATCTCGTGCCGCACCACGACCCAGAAGAACGCCGCACGGTCCTGTTCCCGCGCGACCGCGGCCCAATGGGCGGTGGCCATGTCCTGGATCCACTGCACCCAGACCGTGTTATTGACGTGGCCAAGCTCGTCGATGTGCTGGGGTGCGGCGCGGAAGGTGCGGGTGAAGGTCGAGGGCATGGCCCCGCGGTAGCCGCGCCCGCGCCGGGCAGCAAGGCGGACAGGCGCAAGGCCTTGTTAGGCCCGGCGTGATAGGATCGGCTGCATGAGCGACGAACCACCCGGAAAGAAGGACCGCGGGTTCCGGCCGCGGGTCGATTTCAGCGGCAAGCGGCCCGGGGCGCGCAGCCTCTATATCGGGCCCGAGGGCGTGTTCCGGCATCAGAACGACAATCTTGAACCGCTGGCCGATGCCGTCGATATCTTCTGGGATGCGGTCGCGCAGGATCCGCGCACGTGGAACGGTTCGCTGCGCGGCTATGACTGGCTGCTCGCCCACGCCGCCGAGGCGGGCCGAGAGGACGTGCGCCGCACGCTGGGCTGGCTTGAAGGGGCGATCGGCCTGCGGGACCGCACCGCCGCCGTCGCCGCCTGCCGCTATCTCGCCGCCATGCCTTCGGCCCTGCTGGCGGCAGACCACGGGCGGCTGTCGGCGATCTTCAACAGCCGCAAGGTCGGGATGGTGTGGCAGGTCACCCCCGACCTTGATGTCAAGCCGTTGCCCTCCGGCCCGATCCCCAAGTTCGGGCAGGAAGCCGGCTTCGGCCTGATCCGCGCGGTGCCGGAGCTTTACCTGAAGCTGGCGATGCTCAGCCCCGAAATGGAGAGCATCGTCGCGTTGCTGGCGGCGGAAGCGATCCGCTATGGGGTGTCGCTTCCGCCGGAGCTGGTGGCATTGGCCAGGGGTTAGGCGCGGGCAGGCAAAGGCAGCCCCGCCCCGCTTTTCGGGCAAGCGGACGAGGCCTTACCTCACTCGCCGCTCTTCGGCGCCATGCCCATCTGCCACAGGATGAAAGCGAATTCCTCCGCCGTTTCCTTGAGGCTGTTCCAGCGGCCCGATTGCCCGCCGTGGCCTGCGCCCATGTTGGTCTTCATCAGCAGCAGGTTGTCGTCGGTCTTCAGTTCGCGCAGCTTGGCGACCCACTTGGCAGGCTCCCAATAGGTCACGCGCGGATCGTTGAGGCCGGCGGTGACGAGCAGCGGCGGATAGGCCTTGGCGCTCACCTGATCATAGGGCGAATAGGACAGCATATAGGCAAACGCCGCCTTGTCGGTGATCGGGTTGCCCCATTCCTGCCATTCACCCGGGGTGAGCGGCAGCTTCTCGTTGAGCATGGTGTTCACCACATCGACGAAGGGCACGTGCGCCACGACCGCGCCATATTGCGACGGGTCCTGGTTGATGACGGCCCCCATCAGCTCGCCGCCTGCCGAGCCGCCGCTGGCGGTGACCTTGCCCTCGGCGGTGTAGCCCTTGGCGATCAACCCGCGGCCTGCATCGACGAAATCGTTGAAGGTGTTGGTCCGCTCGAACAGCTTGCCCTGCAGATACCAGCGCCGCCCGAGATCGTCCCCGCCGCGGATATGGGCGATGGCATAGGCAAAGCCGCGATCGACAAGGCTGAGGCGCGTGGTCGAGAAGCCGGGCGGGATGGCATAGCCATAGGCGCCATAGGCATAGAGGTGCAGCGGCCCCGGCCCCTCGATACCCGCCTTCTTCAGGATCTCCGCCCGGTCGCGGCGCATCAGCACGCTGACCGGCACCTGCGTGCCATCGCGCGCGGTGATGGTCAGCCGTTCCGAGACATAGAGCTTGGGGTCATACCCGCTCGGGATCACCTGCGTCTTGAGGGTGGTCAGCTTGCCGGTCTTGACGTCGTAATCATAGACCGTGCCCGGCGTCACCATCGACTGGTAGGACAGCCGCAGCACGCTCATGTCATATTCGGGGTTGTTGGAAAGGCCCGCCGTGTAGCTCGGCTCGGGGAAGGTCACAGGGGTGATCTTCGCCGGATCGGCGTAGGGGCGCAGCTGGATCTGGTCGAGCCCGTTCAGACGCCCTTCGGTGACGAAGAAGTCCTTGAACAGCTCGAAACCGGTCAGATAGAATTCGTCCGATCCGGGGATGACCGTCTGCCACTCGCCCGGCGTTTCCAGCTTCGCCTTGGCGAGGCGGAAGTTGATGTGATCGTCATTGGTCCACACCCACAATTCCCCGTCGCGCACATCGACGCCGTATTCGACGCCCTTCTTGCGCGGCTTGACGAGGATCGGCGTGGCGGTGGGGTTGGCCGCGGGGACAAGGCGCACCTCGCTCGTCTCGTTGTCACCGGTGGCGATGATCAGCCAGTCTTCCTGCGCCGACAGGCCGGTGCCGACGCCGAAGGACTGGTCTTCTTCCTTGTAGAGCGTGACATCGCTTTCGACCGGCGTGCCGATCACGTGCAGCTTGGCTTCCAGCGCGCGCCATTCCTCAGTGGAAGGGCCATAGACCAGCGCGGTGTCGTTCGCGACCCACACCAGACCGCCGCGCAGGTTCTCGATCACATCGGGCAGATGCTCGCCGGTGGTGAGATCCTTGATGCGCGCGGTGTAACGCTCGCCGCCGGTGGTGTCGGTGGAATAGGCGAGGAACCGCCCGTTCTGGCTGACGGTCGCCGCGCCGAGGCTGAAGTATTCCTGCCCCTCGGCAAGCTTGTTCTCGTCGATCAGCAGCTCCGGCTCACCGCCCGCAACCGGCTTGCGGTAATGCTTGCGGTATTGCGCGCCTTCCTCGAACTCGGACCAGTAGAGGTAATCGCCGTCCTTCTGGGGCACGGTCGAATCATCTTCCTTGATGCGCGCGCGCATCTCGGTGAACAGCGCCTCGGTGAAGGCCTTCTGCCCTTCCATCTTGGCTTCGAAATAGGCGTTTTCCGCCTTCACATGGGCGAGCACATCGGGATCGTCCACGGTGGGATAGGACTTGTCGTAGAGCCAGTCGTAGGGGTCTTCCACGGTGATGCCGTGGACGGTGTAGGTGTGGGGGCGCTTTTCGGCGACGGGCGGCTTGATCTCGCCAGTAGTATCGGCGGCGGCGGAAGTGGTCACGCTGGCAGAATCCTCGGATGGAGCGGCCATCACGGCCGGTGCAAAGGTGGTGGCGGCAAGCCCGATGGCAAGCGCAGGCAGGCTGATCGAACGGAGCATGGTGAAATCGTCCCTGTGGCGGCCCGGCCCCAAGCCCGCGGCTGGAAAGACGCGGGCCGAAGGCCTATGATGGCGGTTCTAGTGACACAATCCTGCGCGGCAAGGGCCTGCGCAGAAAGCCGAGGATCGACGAAATGCTGATGCAAACCCATGAGGCCCGCCTTGCCGCCCTGCGCGAGGAGCTGAAGCGCCGCGGCCTCGACGGTTTCATCGTCCCGATCTCCGATGAACACATGAGCGAATATGTCGGCGATTATGCCCAGCGCCTGAAGTGGCTGACGGGCTTCGGGGGCTCGGCAGGCTTCGCCGCGGTAACGCTCACCCACGCCGCGATCTTCGTTGACGGGCGTTACACCGTGCAGGTGCGCGAACAGGTGGACGGGAACCTGTTCGAATACCGCTCCGTCCCCAAGGACACGCTGGCCGGCTGGCTGGCCGAGGTGTGCGAAACCGGCGCCCGGATCGCCTATGACCCGTGGCTCCACACCTGGGAGTGGGTCGAAGCGCTGGAAAAGCGCGTCGGCCCCAAGGGGGTCACCATGGTCCCTGCCGATGGCAACCCGCTGGATGCGGTGTGGGCCGATCGGCCCGCCCCCTCGCCCGCCATCGCCACGCCGCATGACGAGACGGTCGCAGGCCGGTCCTCCGCCGACAAGCGCGCTACGGTTGCCGACTGGCTGGTCAAGGAAGGCCACGATGCGGTGGTCATCCCGGCGCTCGATTCGGTCGCATGGCTGCTCAACATCCGCGGCGGCGACGTGCCGCACACCCCCGTCGCGCTCAGCTATGTGATCGCCCACAAGGATGGCAGCGCGCAGCTGTTCATCGCGCCCGAGAAAGTGACGCCCGAGCTGACCCGCCACCTCGGCAACGCGGTGACGATCCGCGAGCGGGCGGCGTTCGAGGCGTCGCTGGCGGCGGACTTTGCGGGCAAGAGCGTCGCGCTCGATCCCGATTTCGCCGTGGTCGGCATCGCGCAGGCGCTGCGCAGCGGGGGGGCAAGCTTTGCCTTCAAGCAGGACCCGACGATCCTTGCCAAGGCGATCAAGAACCCCGCCGAACAGGCCGGCCAGCGCGATGCGCAGGCGCGTGACGGCGCGGCGGTGAGCCGCTTCCTGCGCTGGCTGGAGATCGAAGGCCCCAAGGGCACCGTGGACGAACTGTCCGCCGCCGCGAAGCTGCAAGCCTTCCGCGAGGAAGACCCGGGCCTCAGCGATCTCAGCTTCGACACCATCTCCGCCGCCGCCGGCCACGCCGCGCTGCCGCATTACAAGGTGGACGAGGACAGCAATATCCCGATCCCGCCGGGTTCGATCTATCTGGTCGATTCGGGCGGGCAGTATCCGGGCGGCACCACCGACATCACCCGCACCGTGTGGGTCGGCCCGGGCGAACCGACGCCCGAAATGCGCGACCGCAACACGCGGGTGCTGAAGGGCCACATCCAGCTCGCCCGCGCGGTGTTTCCGCAAGGCACCTGCGGCGGCCAGCTCGATGTGCTGGCGCGGCAATATCTGTGGGAGGCGGGCGTCGATTACGCCCACGGCACCGGCCACGGCGTGGGCAGTGTGCTGGCCGTGCACGAAGGCCCGCAGCGCATCGCCAAGCCTTCTGGCGGACAGGCGGGGACCGGGCAGGAACTGTTCGCGGGCATGATCCTCTCGAACGAGCCGGGCTATTACAAGCCGGACGCCTACGGCATCCGCATCGAGAACCTCGTGCTGGTCGAAGAGCGGGAGATCGCCGGAATGGAGGGGCGGTATCTCGGTTTCGAGACGCTGACCTTCGTGCCGTTGGATCGCAAGCTGATCGACTCATCGCTGCTGAAGGCGGAGGAAGTGGCGTGGGTCGATAGCTATCACGCGCAGGTGCGCGAGATTCTTGCGCCCCGCCTGTCCGGCGAGGATCT
>JAIEOM010000207.1 GCA_019750455.1 Sphingomonadales bacterium
CCAGCAGCTTGAATCACAATCAGCACCCCTTGGGAATCCCACATCGATTCAGTCTAAACAGGACAGACTCTAGGCGGGGTCTGACCGGGGTGTAACCGGGGTCTGGGGCGGGTCAGCCGCGCGCTGTGCTGCCGCGCACGATCAGCTTCACCGGCACCCGGCGGCGTGTGGTGTCGCCATCATCCAGCACCGCTTCGACGAGCGCGGCCCCGGCCTCGGCAGGATCGGGCGCGATGGTGGTGAGCGGCGGACGGCTGAAGCGGCCCGCGACCAGATCGTCGAAGCCCATCACCCCGACGGCTTGCGGCACCGCAAGATCGGCGGCATCGAAAGCCTCCAGCGCGCCCAGCGCCATCGCGTCGCAGGCGGCGAAGACCGCGTCGATCTCCTCGCCCCGCTCGATCAGCCGGCGCGCGGCGCGGCGGCCTTCCTCTTCGCGGGTGGCGGCGTTGACGGTGGGGGCAAGGCACGGCTCCAGCCCTGCCGCGCGCATCGCTTCGGCATAGCCTTCATAGCGTTCGGTGAACTGCACCTGCGGGGTGTTCAGCGCGCCGAGGAAGCACGGCCGCTTGTAACCCGCCGCCAGCAAATGCTCGACCGCCAGCCGCCCGGCGGCACGGTTATCGGACCGCACCCAGTCGAGTTCGTCGAAGGGCGATCCCCAATAGGCGACGCGGCGGCCATCGCTTTCGATCCCGCGGAAGTGTTCCCACGCGGCGGCATTGGTGGTGGTGCCGATCACCACCAGACCATCGGCGCGGCCCTGTTCCTGATAGTGGCCGAAGAAATTCTCCGGGCGCGCCTGAAAGCTCACCAGCGTCTCGAACCCGCGTTCGGACGCGGCCACGCAGACCGAACCGAGCAGCGCATAGGCGAAGGGGTTGATGGAAGAGGCGCTATCGCCCTCGCGGCAGATCACCACCACCGCTAGCGTGCCTGTCGATCCGCGCCGCAGCCGCGCCGCGCGTTCATCGACGAAGTAGCCCAGCGCCTCGGCCGCCTCAATCACCTTGCGGCGCGTGGCCTCGGCAATGGCGGGGGAGCCGGACAGGGCACGGCTGACCGTCGGCTGGCTGACGCCTGCCCGCTCCGCCACATCGAAGGATGTCGGCCGTCTTTTCGGTCCCCCGCTCATGGCGCGCACTCTAGGGCGGGATGTTATCCGGGCGCAAGCCGCGCCTGCATTGCTATTCGCACTGGAATTGTGGGCCGGGGTCTTGCATTTCTGGGCCAGCGCGCGGATTGTGAACGTTAGCAAAATGCACGGCGCGCTATGGGAGAGAGCGACAATGGCAATGGCACCGGGTGCGGCGACAGCCGTGGGGACTGGCACGAACGATGCGCCGCAGGTTGACGCGCCGGGCCTCAACTATTTCGTCTTCGCGCTGTTCTTCATCTTCGGCGGGATCACCTCGCTGAACGATGTCATCATCCCCAAGCTCAAAGAGCTGTTCACGCTCAACTTCTTCGAGGCGAGCCTGGTGCAGTTCTGGTTCTTCATCGCCTATGCGCTGGTCGGCATTCCGGGCGCGCGGCTGGTCAAGAAGCTGGGCTATATGCGCGGCGCGGTGGCCGGGCTGGTGACGATGATGGCCGGGTGCCTGATGTTCATCCCGGCCAGCCAGACCGCGCTGTTCCCGATGTTCCTGCTGGCCTATTTCGTGCTCGCGACCGGCGTGGTGCTGGTGCAGATCGTCGCCAACCCGCTGATCAGCCTGCTGGGGCCGGAACGCACCACGCACAGCCGCCTGACCTTCGCGCAGGCGTTCAATTCGCTGGGCACGACGATCTTCCCCTATGTCGGCGCGATCCTGATCCTCGGCAGCCTTGCCACGGTGACGGCAGCCGAGCTTTCGGGCGAGGCGCTGGCCGCCTATCGCACCGCCGAGAGTCAGGCGATCGTCAACGGCTATCTCGGGCTGGCGCTGGCGCTGGCGGTGGTTGCGGGAGTGGTGTGGATGTTCCGCAACCGGCTGAAGGGTGAGCGGCACGAACAGACCAGCCTTGCCGATGGCCTCGCCCTGCTGAAGCGTCCACGCTTCGGCTTCGGTGCGGCGTGCATCTTCCTCTATGTCGGCGCGGAAGTCGCAATCGGCAGCTTCATCGTCAATTACCTGATGCAGGCCGAGGTTCTGAATCTGGCGGAGCAGGACGCGGGCAAGCTGATCTCGCTCTACTGGGGCGGCGCGCTGGTGGGCCGCTTCATCGGATCGGCAGTGCTGCGCTTCGTCAGCCCGGGCCTCACCCTTACCGCCGTGGCGGCGGGCGCGATCACGCTGATCGCGATCTCGGCCAACTCCACCGGCGTGGTTGCGGGCTACACCCTGCTCGCGGTGGGCCTGATGAACGCGATCATGTTCCCGACGATCTTCAGCCTCGCCTGCGAGAAGCTGGGGCCGCGGGCGGCGGACGGATCGGGGATCATCAACGTCGCCATCTGCGGCGGTGCGATCATTCCGCCGATGTATGGCGCGCTGGCGGACGCGACGAGCCTCGCCTTCGCGCTGGTGCTGCCTGCGGTGTGCTATGCGATCATCGCCTGGTTCGGCTTGTTCGCGCGCAAGCCTGCTTGACGGGTTCGCTGGCGCCACCGAAGGTGGCCGAAATTGAATAAGTATGCGCCCACTGGCGGATAATCCCCCGTGCGCCTAGGTAGGGCGCACGAGGGAAAGGGCCATTTGCATGAGCTTCACCGCTGACCGCCTGCTGCTGTTCGGAGCCACCGGCGACCTTGCCCAGCGCATGCTGCTGCCAAGCCTGTTCGCGCTTGATGCCGACGGGCTGCTCGCCCCCGATCTGAAGATCATCGGCACCGCACGCAGCGACATGAGCGATGCCGAATATCGCAACTTCGCCCGCGCCGCGCTGGAGAAATATCTCCCGGCCGAGCGACGCGGCAGCATGGCGGCGTTCCTGAACCGCCTTTCCTACCAGACGCTCGATGCGACCACGCTGGAAGGCTACACCGATCTGGCCGCCAAGGTGGGCACGCCCGCGCGCGGCCTTGCGATCTTCCTCTCGACCGCGCCGAGCCTGTTCGGCCCGACCATCAAGGGGCTGCAATCGGCGGGGCTGACGGGCGAGACGGTGCGCATGTGCCTCGAAAAACCGCTGGGCACGGACCTCGCCACCAGCCGCGAGATCAATGATGCGGTCGCGGGGGCCTTCCCCGAAAACCGGATTTTCCGGATCGACCACTATCTCGGCAAGGAGACGGTGCAGAACCTGCTGGCGCTGCGCTTTGCCAACCTGATGTTCGAACCGCTGTGGAACGCGGCGCATATCGATCACGTGCAGATCACCGTGGCCGAGACCGTGGGCCTTGAAGGGCGCGTCGCCTTCTATGACGATGCCGGGGCGATCCGCGACATGGTGCAGAACCACATGCTCCAGCTGCTCGCGCTCGTCGCGATGGAGCCGCCCGCCCATTTCGATGCGACCGCGGTGCGTGACGAGAAGGTCAAGGTGCTGCGCGCGCTGCGTCCGGTCGGCGCGAACGAGACGGTTACCGGCCAGTACCGCGCGGGCGCGATCGGCGGGCAGGCAGTGCCCGGCTATGATGAGGAGCTGGGCAAGGCCAGCGACACCGAAACCTTCGTCGCGATCAAGGCCCATGTCGATAACTGGCGCTGGAAGGGCGTGCCCTTCTACCTGCGCACCGGCAAGCGCATGCCCAAGCGCGTGACCGAGATCGTGATCCAGTTCCGCTGCGTGCCGCACTCGATCTTTGCCGGGCCAAAGAGCAAGGGGGGCGGCGCGACGATGCAGCCCAACCGGCTGGTGATCGGCATCCAGCCGGAAGAGAACATCACCCTCTCGCTGATGGCCAAGGTGCCGGGTCTGGACCGCGAGGGCATCCGTCTGCGCTCCGTCCCGCTCAATATCGCCATGCCCGATGCGTTCAGCGGCGCGGTGCGGCGCATCGCCTATGAACGCCTGCTGCTCGATCTGGTCGAGGGCGACCAGACCCTGTTCGTGCGGCGTGACGAGGTGGAGGCGCAGTGGGAATGGGTCGATGCGATACGCGCCCTGTGGGAAGCCGAAAGCCTCACCCCCAAGACCTATACCGCCGGCAGCTGGGGGCCTTCCGCCGCCATTGCGCTGGCTGAAAGGGACGGAGTAACCTGGCATGAGTAAGCCCTTGCATGACACCCTGCACAAGGTGACGCAGCGGGTGATCGAAAATTCGCGCGCCAGCCGCAGCGCCTATCTCGACCTGATCCGCCGCGAGGGCGACAATATGGGCGAGCGCAGCGCGGTGTCGTGCTCGAACCTTGCCCATGCCTATGCCGGGATGGAAGACGACAAGGCGGCGATGGTGGCCGGGCGCGGGGCCAATATCGGCATCGTCTCCGCCTATAATGACATGCTGTCGGCCCATGCGCCCTATTACCGTTATCCCGAACGGCTGAAGATCTACGCCCGCGAGATCGGCGCCACTGCGCAGGTTGCGGGCGGCGTGCCCGCCATGTGCGACGGGGTGACGCAGGGCGAGACGGGGATGGAATTGTCGCTGTTCAGCCGCGATGTTATCGCGCTCGGCACCGCCGTTGCCCTCAGTCACGCGATGTTCGACGGTGCGCTGCTGCTCGGCATCTGCGACAAGATCGTGCCCGGCCTGCTGATGGGCGCCCTCAGGTTCGGCCATCTGCCGATGATCTTCGTCCCCGGCGGGCCGATGCCCTCCGGCATCCCGAACAAGGAAAAGCAGCGCGTCCGCCAGCTCTATGCCGAAGGCAAGGCGACCCGCGCCGAACTGCTGGCGAGCGAGATGGGCAGCTACCACTCGCAGGGCACCTGCACCTTCTTCGGCACCGCGAATTCCAACCAGATGATGATGGAGATGATGGGGCTGCACGTCCCCAACTCCGCCTTCATCAACCCCGGCACGAAGCTGCGCCAGGCCCTCGACCGCGAGGCGATGCACCGGGTGACGCAGATCACCCGCAAGGGCGACGATTACCGCCCGCTCGGCCTCGTGGTGGACGAAAAGGCGGTGGTGAACGCCGCGGTCGGCCTGCTCGCCACGGGGGGATCGACCAACCATGCGATCCACCTGCCCGCCATGGCGCGCGCGGCAGGCGTGATCTTCGACTGGAACGACCTGTCGGAGCTGTCGAGCGCCGTCCCGCTGATCGCGCAGGTCTATCCCAACGGGTCGGGCGATGTGAACCACTTCCACAACGCAGGCGGCATGGGCTTCGTCATCGGGGAACTGCTGGCCGAGGGCCTCGCGCATGGCGATATCCTGACTGTCGGACGCGGCGGCTTTGCCGACTACGCGAAGGAGCCGGGCCTTGATGGCGAGGATCTGGTGTGGCGCGAAGTCGGGCCGAGCATGGACGACACGATGCTGCGCCCCGTCGCCAACCCGTTCAAACCGGACGGGGGCATGCGCCTGCTCGAAGGCAACCTTGGCCGCGCCTGTTTCAAGACTTCGGCAGTGGATGAAAGCCGCTGGACGGTCGAAGCCCCCTGCCGCGTGTTCGAGGATCAGGCGAGCGTCGCTGCCGCCTTCAAGGCAGGCGAGCTTGACCGCGATGTGGTGGTGGTGGTGCGCTTCCAGGGCCCGCGCGCCAACGGGATGCCCGAACTCCACAAGCTGACCCCGCCGCTGGGTGTGTTGCAGGACCGCGGGTTCAAGGTCGCGCTGGTCACCGATGGGCGCATGTCGGGCGCATCGGGCAAGGTGCCCGCGGCGATCCATTGCACGCCCGAGGCATTGGGCGGCGGCCCGCTCGCACGCTTGCGCGATGGCGATATCGTGCGCGTCTGCGCGGCCACGGGCGCGCTCAGCACCACCGCCGATCTCGCCAGCCGCGAACCCGCCGCCGATCCGCAGGCGGAACTCGGCACGGGCCGCGAATTGTTCGGCATGATGCGCCGCTTCGCCGATGGCGCCGAACAGGGCGCCAGCGCGATGCTCGCCACCGGAGGAATGTGACAATGAATATCGACGCCATCATGCGTATCGCCCCCGTCATTCCGGTGATCGTGATCGAGGATGAAGCCCATGCCGCTCCGCTCGCCGAGGCGCTGGTTGCTGGGGGCCTGCGCGTGCTCGAAGTCACGCTGCGCACGCCCGCCGCGCTGGGCGCGATCCGGGCGATGAAGCAGGTCGAAGGCGCGATTGTCGGCGCGGGCACGGTTACCAATCCGCACGATCTGGATGCGGCGCTGGAGGCGGGAAGCGAATTCATCGTTTCCCCCGGCCTTACCGAGAACCTCGGCAAGGCGGCGATTGCGGCGAGGGTGCCTTTCCTCCCCGGCATCGCCAACGCGGGCGACATCATGCGCGGGCTCGACCTCGGCCTTGACCGCTTCAAGTTCTTCCCGGCGATGGCGGCAGGCGGGCTCCCCGCATTGAAGGCGCTCGCCGCACCGTTCGGCAATGTGCGCTTCTGCCCCACTGGCGGGATCAGCCTCGAAAACGCGCCCGAGTGGCTGGCGTTCGATCCGGTGCTGTGCGTCGGTGGCAGCTGGGTCTCCCCCAAGGGCGCGCCGGACAAGGCGGTGGTAGAGCGGCTAGCACGCGAGGCATTCGCGCTGCGGTAAACGCCACCGTCATCCCAGCGAAAGCTGGGACCTAGTGCGGCAGGCGCATCTCTTTGCAGCCCTCGGCCCCAGCTTCCCGCTGGGGTGACGAAAAGAGCGTTAGTCCTTCGCCAGCAGCCAGCCAAAAATCTCGGGCAGGCGCGCCGCCCAGGCGTTTTCCTCGTGCTCCGCGCCCTCGTAGACGCGGCTCTCCCAGTCTCGGCCCTTCTGCCAGCCTGACGCTGCAAACCGCGCGTCGATGGCCTGCTGGTAAGGCGCATAGAACTGATCGAGCGTTGCCGTGCCGTGGTCCATCCAAACCCGCCGCCCGTCGGGCGCGCCGAGCCTTCCGGCAAGCCAGCCGTCCCACATCGCCTTCACCCCGCTGTCCTCCCCCGCGACAGCGCGCGGATCGACCGCGGGCCAGTGCGAGGAAATGCAGCCTGCCTTTCCGAACACCTCGGGGCGTTCGAGGAAGGCATAGCAGCTCATCAACCCGCCCATGCTCGATCCGACAATCGCCGTATCGTCACGGCCGGTGCGGGTGCGGAAGCTCGCATCGACCCATGCCTTCAAGGGCCCGGCGATCCACGCGAGATAGCGGTCGGAAATGATCTCGCCCCCGCCCGCTGAGTCCATCTGGGCCTTCAGCGCAGGCGGCGCGGCGTCATAGGCGCTGCGGGGGAGGTATTGCCGGTAGCGGTCGTTGCCCGGTGCCCAGATGCCGATGATGATGTGCGGCTCGACCTTCCCGCTGGCGGCCGCCGCCAGCATCGCCTTGTCCGCCGCCCAGATCTTGTTGAAGTTGGACTTGGTCACATCGAACAGGTTGTGCCCGTCATGCATGTAGAGCACGGGGTAGTGCTTGTCCGAGGCGTCATAGCCGGGCGGCAGCCAGATCGTCAGGCGCTGGTCGGGCAGGCCTTGCGCCGCGACGCGATCATACTCCAGCGATCGGCCGGGTCCCTGCGCGGCCAGCGGCGCGGCCATGCCCAGCAATGCGAGCAGCGCGGCGAATAGTCGGAACATCGGCAAAGCTCCCTCTCTCCTCGCGGTCTTTATCGCGGGAGAGGGGTGGATTCTCAACCCTCGGCGAGGGCCGCCTCGGCCAGCATCAGCGCGCCGGTGATCCCGGCATCCCCGCCAAGGCGCGGGGCGATGATGCGATGCCGCGCGCCGCCTGGGAGATAGCCATTGTCGAGCGCCCGCGCGCGGGCGGCGACCTTTTCGACCAGCCCCGGCGTCTGCGCCACGCCGCCGCCGATCACCACTTCCTCCACCGCCAGACTGGCGAACAGGGTGTGGCAGGCCTGAGCGATGTAATCGGCGATGATCGTGTGGCCGGGATGGTCGGCAGGCAGTTCCGACAGCGACTTGCCCCAGCGCGCGATGATTGCCGGGCCGCAGGCCAGCCCTTCGAGGCAATCGCCATGCGCGGGGCAGATCCCGGCGAAGTCCGTGTCGAGCGGGTGGCAGCGGGGGTAGATGTGGCCCATTTCGGGGTGGGCAATGCCGTGGACGGGCTTGCCATCCACCACCAACCCGCCACCGATGCCAGTGCCGATAGTGAGGTAGGCGAGCCCGCCCGTGCCCCCGCCTGCCGCCGCGTGTTCGGCCAGTGCGGCGGCGTTCACATCAGTGTCGAAGCCCACCGGGACGCCCAGCGTCTGGCCCATCCAGCCAGCAATGTCGCAATCCGCCCAGCCGGGCTTGGGGGTGTTGGTGATGAAGCCCCACTTGGGCGAGCGGCGGTCAAGCTCGACCGGTCCGAAGCTGCCGATGCCGAGCGCGCTCACCCCGCCCCGCCCCGCCAGCCATTCCGCCGCCTCGGCCAGGGTTTCGGCGGGCGTGCGGGTGGGGATCGTGTGGCGGGCGATGATGCGGTCCGGCGACCGGCCGACTGCGAGGACGAACTTGGTGCCCCCTGCCTCGATCCCGGCCAGCATCAGGCGGCGCTCTGCACCGCCGGTGCGCGCAAGGCCGTGCGGTCGCCGTCCAGTTCCAGCTTGAGCAGCGGAGCGGGCACACCGCCGAAGCTGCCGTCCGGCAGAACGTCGATGAAACTGCACACCGTGAGGTCGGCATCGACATACCAGCTGTAGGTCTGCAAGGGCCGGTCGGCGGGGTTGGCGAGCACCTGTCCGGTGCCATTCAGCGGCCGCCACGGGCCTGCCATGCTGTCCGCCACCATCCCGTACAATCCCCCCGGCGCGTGGCGCAGGCCATCGGCGAAGGTCGCCGTCTGCGTCGACCAGAAGGCGTAGTAATGTTTCCCGTGAAACACCAGATGGGCGCGCTCAAGCTCGTTGTTGACGCCCTCTGCATGGAGGCAAGGGGGGGTCAAGGCCCACCCTGTGGCGGTCTTGCGCGCCAGACCGAATGCGCCGTTGAAGGCGCTGTCCGATCCCGCCAGCGATGCGGTAAAGGCGATGTATTCGCTGCCGTCCGCCGGATCGCGGAAGTACGCCGGATCGCGGAACGCCTTGATCATGCCGGGTTCGCCCTCGTGGGCATCGGCGGGCATGTAGTGGGGCCCGTATCCGGTGACGAGCGGCGCCGGCGCAGACCAGCCCTGCGGCCAGCCATCATCGCCAACGCTCGCATGGGCCGCCCACAATTCCTGCTGGTAGCCCCCCGCCCGCATCGAGGTTCCGGCAGCGGTGAAGAACAGCGTCACCACGCCCGCATCATACAGCGCAGACCCGGCCCATTCCCGTTCATAGGAAACCGGCATGTCGGGCAGCACCGGCCCGCGATCGATCCATTGTCCGCCCAGCCGTTCGAGCCAATGGATCTTGGCCTCGAAATGCCGCAGGCCGGGATCCCCGCGATCGGGCGCGGTCAGCGCCATCCACAACTGGCGACCGGCAATCACCGCCCGCGCGCCGGATGCGTCCTGCACCGGCCACATGTCCCAATAGAGGCGCGCCGGATCGACGCCCGAACGGTCAGCCTTGTCCACCGCCGGGATCAGCGCCGCCGGCGATGGCAACGCAATGGCGCGGACATGCTCGGCTGTCCAGACGCTCGCCTCCGGGGCCGTAGTGGCGCTTGTCATCGCAGACATCTTCCCGTCACGTCACATCATTCCAACGAAGAGGGCTGGCCGCCGGGGGGGGAGAGAGTGGCGGCCAGCCCCTGTGCCTCAGCGGCGGTTCTCAGAAATCGAACCGCACCGAGGCAAGCACCGTGCGTCCGGCGATCGAGCGCGCCCGCACCAGACCATTGGCCGGGATCGAGCCTTCTTCCGCCTCGGTGAAGCCGGTGGCGTTGAAGAGGTTCTGGGCGTTCAGCCCGATTTCGATCCGGTCGATCGGACGCACCGCGAGGAAGGCGTTCACCTGCGCGAAGGCGGGCAGGATCAGGTCATTATTGTCCTGCGTGAAGCTTTCGGTGGTGCCGACGATGTTGGCCCCCACGGTGAACATGTCGCTGTCGTACTGGGCGGTGGCTTGATAGACGAGGTCCGCCTGCCGCCGCGGCGTGTTGCCGATGGTGGCGGTGTTCAGCGCGTCCTTGATCTCCGCATCGGTCCAGGTCGCGCCAGCCGTCAGGCTGAACGGCCCGCTGCGATAGCTGCCTTCCAGTTCCAGACCGAAGGCCTCGAAGGTGGTGTCGAACAGCACCAGCGGGGCGATGTCGACATTGGTTTCCGAGGTTTCGGCGTAGAAGCCGGTGGCATAGAGCGCCAGCCCGCCGGACTGGTACTTCACGCCCGCTTCGATCTGGTCGACCCGCGCCACGACGCCGGCATCGCCGCCCGGCAGGCTGCCATCGGTGGTGCTGACCGCCGGCGAGAACAGCGAACGGTCGGCGGTGTGGCGACCGCCGCGGCTGATCCGCGCGAAGATGCCCAGATCGTCGCTGACGAGGTAGTTCGCACCCAGCGAGTAGCTGAAGTAATCGAAGTTGTAGTTCACCGGACGCGCATTGCCGAGCGGCAGGATGCTGGTCTGGGCTTCAGCCGGGCTGATCGTGCCGTTGCGGTTGAAGTCGAAGCTGCCCACGCCCACGCCGAAGCCGCTGTCGGCCCCGGTGATGGTGCCGCTGGCATCGCCGAAGTCATAACGCACCGAAGCGTCGATGGTCAGGCGGTCGAGTTCCAGCGAAAGCGACGCGAAGGGCGCATAGGTGCTGTAATCGACATCGTAATTGCGGCGGCAGCAATTGCCGAAGAAGTTTGCGCCGAAGCCGACGGTGCCGTTCTGCGTGACCAGCTGGCCGCCCGCATTGCGGACATCCACCAGCACAGCCTGCCCGTCACCCTGCACGGTCTGGAGGTGCGAGGTCCACAGCCAGTCGGTATCGATGGTCTGGCGCGACAGATAGAAGCCGGTGGTGAAGTTGGCCGTGCCACCGCCGAATTCGAACGCCTTGTTGACGCGGAAATCATTGGTGATGTTGTCGAGGCTGTTGAGGCGGGTGTTGAACACCACCACGTTGGTCAGCAGGCCGTTGCCGCCGATGGTGGCCGCGTTGGCGTTCTGCCCGGCGTTGGGGCCGGTGGCGAAGACAAGCGTGGAACCTGCACCGCCGACCGAGTTGGCAATGCCCTGCGCCGCGCCCGCGCCGGCCGGGAAGGGCGACATGAAGCCGCCCGAATTGTCGGCGAAGCGGAACCGGTTGGTCAGGGTCCAGCCGCCGCCCACGTCGATCTCGCTCTCGATCCCGAAGGCGAGGCTCTGCACCGAAAGCCCGTCACGGAAATCATAGGTGGCCGGATTGTTGTTGCCGTCCAGCGTCACCGCGGGGGTGAGGAACGGGCTGTAGAGGCTGTCACGGCGCGGATCGAAGCCGGCGACCGCCTGATAATCCGGGTTGCCGCCCGTTCCGGTCACACGCACCGGCTGGGGCAGGATGGTCGGCGTGGTATCGTCGAGATACTTGGCCGAGAAGCGGATGTAGCCGCCGTCGAATTCCTTGGTGATGTTGGCCTTGATCTGGCCGCCGTCATAGCCGTTGTAGCCGATATCGCGCGGGCCTTCCCCGGTGCGGTAGAAGCCGCCGACGTGGAAGTAGAGATCGTCCGCCAGCGCCGAACCGTAATCGAAATCGAGACGGTAGCTTTCGAAGTCGAGGCCGACGCTCGCCTGGATGGCGCCGCCTTCCTGCTTGCCGGTCTTGGAGATGAAGTTGATCACCGCGCCCGGCGCGTTCGAAGCGAAGGTCGAAGCCGAACCGCCGCGCACCGCTTCCACGCGGGCGACCGAACGGTCGGCGCGCAGGAAGTTGTCGGCATTGCCGAAGATGATGTCGCCGAATTCGAGGATCGGCAGGCCATCTTCCTGAAGCTGGATGTAGCGCGCACCGCCGGTCGAGACGGGGATGCCGCGCACCGCGATGTTGGCGTTGCCTTCACCGCCCGAAGCTTCCGAACGGATGCCCGGGATCTGGCGGATGAGGTCAGCCGAAGAGGGCGCGCCGAGATTGGCGATGGCTTCGGCACCGATGGCGCTGACCGAGACCGAGCTTTCGATGCGGTTCTGGCCGCGGGCAACAGCGGTGACGATGATTTCTTCGCCCTCGGCAACGCCTTCATCGGCATTGTCCTGTGCGAAGGCGGGGCTGGCGAGCAGGGCCGAAGCGGCGGCACCGGCATAAAGCGCGTAACGCAAATTCATGGTTGGTCTCCTCTCAGGGCGCGCATCTTCGGGCGCTGACGACGTGATGCCTAGCCATCCTGCAAACGTTTGCAACAGGAATCTTGCAATCGTTTGCAAAAGACTCGGAATTCTGTCACCTCTTGGCCACAGCGTCGCTTATAAGACGTATGACGAGCAAATGGGATGAGGCGCCACATGTCGGAAAAGCCGCGGCTTTCGCTGCTCAGAATCATCGAAATGAACATCGGCTTTTTCGGCCTCCAGTTCAGCTTCGGGCTGCAACAGGCCAATATGGGACCGATCTACGGCTTCCTCGGCGCGGACGAGGCGAAGATGCCGCTGCTGTGGCTGGCGGGTCCGATGACCGGCCTCATCATCCAGCCGATTGTCGGCGCGATGAGCGACCGGACCAACAGCCGTCTGGGGCGGCGCACGCCCTATTTCCTGATCGGCGCGGTGATCTGTTCGCTCAGCCTGTTTGCCATGCCCTATTCCAGCGCGCTGTGGATGGCGGCGAGCCTGCTGTGGATCCTCGATGCGGGCAACAACATCACCATGGAGCCCTACCGCGCCTATGTCGCCGACCGGCTTGCCCCCGATCAGCGGTCGATCGGCTTCCTTACCCAGAGCGCCTTCACCGGCCTTGCCCAGACGCTGTCCTACCTCGCGCCTTCGTTGCTGACAGCCTTTGTCGCGCGCGATGTGCTGGATGATAACGGCATTCCCGTGATCGTGCGCATCGCCTTCGTAATCGGGGCGATCCTGTCGATCTCGACGATCCTGTGGTCGGTGCTGCGGGTGCGCGAACTGCCGCTGGACGAGGCCGAGCAGGCCGCGCTGGCGGAACGTCCGCTGACCGTGCGCTCCACCTTCGCCGAGATCGGCCAGGCCATCGCGGAAATGCCGCGCCCGATGCGCCAGCTGGCCGCCGCGATGTTCTGCCAGTGGTATGCGATGTTCGCCTATTGGCAGTACATCACCTTTGCCGTGGGCCGATCGATCTACGGCACCAGCGATCCCGCCAGCGCGCTGTTCCGCGAGGCGACGCTGACCACCCAGCAGGCGGGCGCGCTCTACAATTTCATCGCCTTTCTCGGGGCGCTGGCGCTGATTCCGGTGGTGAAGCGCTTCGGCGCGCGGCCCACCCATGCGGTGTGCCTTGCCGCATCGGGTGCCGCGATGCTGCTGATCCCCGGTGCATCGACGCCTGCCGCACTGTTTGTGCTGATGCTCGGCATCGGCATCGGCTGGGCGGGGATGATGGGCAACACCTATGTGATGCTGGCCGATTGCATCCCGCCGGAACGCAACGGCATCTACATGGGCATCTTCAACCTGTTCATCGTCATCCCGATGCTGATCCAGACCCTCACCATGCCGCTGATCTACGAACCGGTGCTGGGGAGCGATCCGCGGCATGTGCTGATGCTGGGCGGAGCCTTGATGCTGGCGGGCGCGCTCGCTACACTGCTGGTGGATGCCGGTCATCGCCGCCCCCGCGAACAGGGGCTGGTCCCCGGCTAGGGGAACCCGATGCCTGACCGAGAGGACAAGCTGACGCGCACCACGGTGCGCACCATTACCGATCTGGCGCGGCTGGCGGGGGTTTCCCCCGGCACCGTTTCCCGCGCGCTTGCCGGCAAGAGCCTCGTCAACACCCAGACCCGCCAGAAAATCGAGGCGCTGGCCCGCGAACACGGCTTCCGTCCCAACCAGATGGCGAGCGGATTGCGCCGCCAGAAGACCGGGGTGATCGGGGTGGTCATTCCGCTCGGCCACGATATCCGCCAACAGATTTCCGACAGCTTCTTTATGACCCTGCTCGGTTTCCTCGCCGACGAGCTGACCACCAACGGCTATGACCTGATGCTGCGCCGCGTAGTGCCGGACACGGATCCGGACTGGCTCGACCGCTTCATAGGCTCGGGGATGATCGACGGGGTGATCGTGATCGGCCAGTCCGACCAGTTCGAACGCATCGAGGAAGTGGCCGACGGCTACCGCCCCATGGTCGTGTGGGGAAACCACACCGAAGGCCAACGGCACTGCGTGGTCGGGACCGACAACCGGTTGGGCGGCAGGATGGCGGCAGAGCGGCTGATCGCGGCGGGCGCGCAGCGGATTGCCTTCCTCGGCGATACCGGTCCGATGGAATTCGCCGCGCGCTTTGCCGGGGCGCAAGATGTCGCCGCGCGCATGGGCCTGCCGCCGGTGCTGCCGCTGGTCACTCACCTCTCCCCCGACCGCGCGAGCGAGGAGATCGCCGCCCACCTTGCGCAGCATGGCCGCGAACTGGACGGGATCTTCGCCGCGACCGACACCCTCGCCGCGCTGTGCCTTACCGAACTGCGCGCGCAGGGCCTTGCGGTGCCGGGTGACGTAAGGGTGGTCGGCTTTGACGACCTGCCCATCGCCCGCCAGACGGTGCCCGCGCTCACCACGGTGCGGCAGGATATCGCCGCGGGCGCGCATGGCCTCGTCGATCTGCTGCTGCGGCGGCTGGCGGGCGAGAGCACCGAAAGCCTCGTCCTGCCCCCCGAACTGGTGCTGCGCGAAACGGCCTGAGGACCGGAATTGACGCTGCCCGCGCGCCGGACGTGGTCCGGGGCGGGATTTCGTGCGCCCTCGTCACTATCTCGCAAAAGCTGCATAAATCCACTTGCGTTAATGAGAATCGTTCTTAAAGGCGCTTCTGCGAATGATTATCAGGAACGGTTCATAATGCGATTCTCTCTCCTCCTCTCCGCCGCACTCCTCCCGCTCGCCGCACCCGCGCAGGCTGAAGAGGCCGCCGCCCCGGTCGAGGATGATGCCACCTCCGCCGAACCGATCATCGTCACCGCCGCGCGCACCGCCCTGCCCGTCACCGCCCTGCCGCTGACCGCCGAGGTGATCGACCGCGAGACGCTCGAACGCCAGCTCCAGATTTCGGGCTCGGTGGTCGATGCTGTCGCCGCGCTCACCCCGTCCTTCAGCCCCGCGCGCCAGAAGCTCACCGGACAGGGCGAGACGCTGCGGGGCCGCTCGCCGCTGTTCGCGATCGACGGCATCCCCCAGACCGCCCCCTTGCGTGACGGCTCGCGTGACGGTTTCACCATAGATCCCTTCTTCATCGACCGGGTGGAACTGATCCTCGGCTCCAACGCGCTGCAAGGCATCGGCGGCACCGGGGGCGTGATCAATCAGGTAACGGTCAGCGCGCCTGCCGAAGACGGCTGGAGCGCGCGCACCATCCTGCAAGGCACCGCCGAAAGCGGTTTTCGCAATGACGGCTTCGGCGGCAAGGCCGGCGCATTGCTGGCCAACCGCTCGGGCGCCTTCGATGTCGTCGTCGGCGCGGCTTACGAACGCCGCGGCGTGTTCCGCGATGGTGAGCAGCGCCGCATCGCCCCCGATGGCACGCAGGGCGACCTGATGGATTCGGACAGCCTCTCCTTCTTCGCCAAGGCCGGCGTGGAACTGGGCGGCGGCGTCAGGATCGAAGCGATGGGACAGCGCTTCCACCTTCAGGGCGACGGCGATCTCGTCCCGGTGAACGGCAACCGCCTGACCGGCCTGCCCTCCACCGCCATCGCGGGCGTAGTGCCGGGCGACGCGCCCGAAAACCTTGCCGAGAGCCTTGCCCTCACCCTCACCGCCGATGATCTGGCAGGCGGGGCCCTGCGCGTGCGCGGCTTCTGGAACCGGACCGCCGATATCTATGGCGGCGGCACCTTCGCGGACTTTCAGGACCCGGCGATCGCCCCGGTGGGCACGCTGTTCGACCAGTCGCAGAACATCAGCCGCAAGTGGGGCATCAATGCCAGCTGGGAGCGCGGCTTCGGCCCGCTGAACATCGTGGCGGGGGTCGATCTGCTCAACGATCACACCGTGCAGGTCCTCGCCCAGACCGGCCGGGCCTGGGTGCCGCCGACCGACTACCGGAGCATCGCGCCCTTCACGCAGGCGAACCTCGCGCTGTGGGACGGCAAGGTGCGCCTTGCGGGCGGGGTTCGCTGGGAGAATGTCGAGATCACCATCGACGACTACCAGACCCTGTGGTTCTACGGCCCGCAAGCCGTCGGCGGCGGTTCGCCCAGCTTTGACCGGGTGCTGCCCAATGGCGGCATCGTGATCGAGCCCTCCCCCGGCATCCGCGCCTATGCCAGCTATGCGCAGGGCTACACCGTGCCGGATGTGGGCCGCATCACCCGCGCCATCCGCACGCCCAATGTCGATCTCGACCGCTTCCTCGATATCGCGCCGGTCGTGGCCGACAACCGCGAGATCGGGTTCGAGGTGAACCGCGGCCCCATCGAAGCCAGAGCAACTTACTACTGGTCGGACAGCGACGAGGGCCAATTGCTCGTGCTGGTCGGCGACGTTTTCGAGGTGCAGCGCCAGCGCATCGAGATCGAGGGGCTGGAGCTGAACCTCGTCACGCAAACCCCCGTCCCCGGCCTCAAGATTGGCGTGGGCTATGCGCACCTCAATGGGCGGGTCGACACCAATGGCGACGGGATCGTCAATGCCGATCTGGACGGTGCGAATATCGGGCCTGACCGCCTGAACCTCTCCGCCGATTACACCAACGGTCCGGTCAATCTGCGCCTGCAATCGCGCACCCATTTCGAACGGCGCTTCGACGGCGGCGATCCGCGCAACGATTTTGCCGGCTACCACCTGCTCGATGGATCGGTGACGGTGGC
>JAIEOM010000036.1 GCA_019750455.1 Sphingomonadales bacterium
CGCTGACGTCGAAATTTGCGACGGACTTCGAAATTTGCGCTCCGCCGCTTGCCACGGGTTCAACCCACCGGCCCCGGCGTAAACCAGACGACGACTTCCTTTCATCGGACGATACGACGCATAACCCGCGGGCCTGTTGCCTGCGGGCAACCTATTGTTCTTGAAAGGAACAACCATGACCAAGACCGGAACCGTGAAGTTCTTCAACACCGACAAGGGCTACGGCTTCATCCAGCCTGACGATGGTTCGTCGGACAGCTTCGTCCACATCACGGCTGTGCAGGCCGCCGGCATGCACTCGCTCGATAAGGACCAGCGCCTCAACTACGAACTCGAGCGCGGTCGCAACGGCAAGGAAAGCGCCGTCAACCTCTCGGCCGCGTAAGGCCCTGATCGCGAGGGCGGGGTGCGCAACGGCGCGCCCCGCCCTCGTCCTATACGAATCCCGCCTACCCCCCTCCCATGGCAGGACACCCCCGATGGCCCAGACCTACGAATTCTACGTCGAGCGCGCCGATGAAGCCGCGATCCTTGCCGCCAAGGCGACGCTCGAGAATGTCCGCGATCGCGAGCTGCGTTCCGAGAAAACCTGGCGCGGCCTCGCCGAACATGCGCGCAAGACCGCCGAAGAGCGCGAGAAGGCGGATCTGGTGCGGGCCGAGCGGCGGGCGGCGGAGAGCCTTTCGTCCTGAACGGATCGCCGTAAAGGACTGGAAAGTCGCAGGCTCCGGCCCCATATTCTCCTTGGGCAACAGGTCACTGAAGCCAAAGGAGAAAATCCATGAGCACCATGCAGTTCCAGTTCAACACCGATAGTTCGGTGATGGGCACGCAGGAGGTCGCCCAGCGGATCGAGACGCAGGTGCGCCAGCGGCTCGACCGCTTTGCCGACCGGCTGACGCGGATCGAGGTGCATGTCTCGGACGTCAACGGGCGCAAGCATGGTGCCGATGACAAGCACTGCATGATCGAGGCGCGCCCGCGTGGCGGTCGTCCGATCGGAGTGACCGGCAAGGCGGCCGATGTGGACGCAGCGGCGCGCATCGCGGCGAGCACCATGGCCGAGCGGCTCGAACGGGTCCTCGGCAAGGCCGAGCGGCACCGCCGCGATCCATCCCCGGACAAGCAGATCTAGAACGGGATCCTAAAGCCCCTTGCGTCCGAACACCCGCCCACCCGGACCGCGCAGCGGCGGGCGCGGGGCGGGCGCGGGGGACGGCGCAGGAGCGGGCGGGACAAGCCCCTCCTTGCGCACCTCGAACCGCCCTCCGATCCCTTCCGCCAGCCGGCGTTTGTCCGCCCATTCGTTGGCGAGCGCCATCTTGGCCTCCTGCTCCTGCGGCATGATCGATGCCGGGAATGCGCGATCATCGAAGACATTGCCCTCGGGGACATGATCGGGCGCAACGAAGCTGTGGGCGAGGTGCTTCAGGGGCAGCAGCTCGTAGAACGGCACATCGAGCGGTTCGCCGTCGCCGATATCCGCGCCCGCATCATGGTGCAGCACGCGATAGGAGAGGCTGCGGTCTTCCGGCCCGAAGGTGTCGCCGTCGGGGATGACATAGCCATTCGGCATTGTCGCGACTCTGAGGAACGCGAAGATCGTTTCCAGATTGGCGGCCCACGGCAGGACATGCGGCTGGATGATCACCTCGCGCCCCAGCCAGTGCCGCACGCCGAAGGTGCGGATGCCGACCAGCGCCTGATCGCCCGGCGCGGCGCGCGGACCATAAAGGAAGGGGTGGATATGAAGCGGCCCGGGAAATTCGTCCGGCGCGGCAAGGCTGTCGAAAATTTCGCCGCGCAGCAGCATGTCCGACTGCGTCCAGTGCACGGCAAGCGGCATGGCGTGCTCGGTGGCGATCCGCCCCATCAGCGCCAGCACGGCCAGCCGCCGTTCGAACTGCGCCTTGGTCGCCCCCGATCTCTCCCGGCCGATCGTCTCGAAGAACGAGGCGATTTCGGGGTTTTCCTCTACGCCCCCGAGCACCCCTTGAGTGACTTCGAGCAGGATGTGGCTGCCATGGCGCGTGATCCGGTCGCGGATGTCAGGCGTGGCGATACCGGTGAAGGCGGATGACAGCGCGGGGCGGAACAGCCCGGCATCGGCGGGACGGTCAAGGTATTCGAAGGTCACCATCAGCTCCTCCGTCCCCTCGAACAGGCGGTAGAAGCGGCCCGGGTTGACCTCGGGCAGGTTGAACTGCGCGCCGCTGCGCATACCCTCGATCCGGGTGAAGTCGCGCATGATCGCCTCGAGATCGGCGATCGGCCGGTCGAACAGCAGCGCGGCCTGGATACGGTTGGGGTAGAGCATGACAGGCAGAGCAACCCGATATGAAAGGGAGCCGACAGGCGTAGCGCCTCCGGGTTAACCCTGCGTTGCGATCACCAGCCAATCCCACTGATGCCGCATTCGGCAAGGATCCCCTCGATCCCCTTGGCAACCCCGAAGAAACCCGCCTTGGCCAGCGGCCAGGTTGCGCGATCGACATCGGGGAGCAGCGTGACCACCCGTCCTTGCGCCATCAGCGGGGCAAGATCGGGCCACAGCGCATCGCGCGTCCAGCCCGCGGGCAGGTAGGGCAGGGCAATCCGCTCCAGTCCCCCCGCAGCGAGCAGCGGTGCCAGCGGTTCGCCCGCGCGCCACTCGGTCGCAGGGCAGGCGAAGGTTGCAGCGGCCTCGGCCATGCCGCTGGCAAGCGCGCCCCGGGCGAAGGCTTGCGCATGCGCGCCGACCTCGCCCGGAGAGCGCGCGTCGTGGCGGTCCGCCCCGATCACCAGCGCAGGCGCGGCGGGGATGGCAAGCGGTGCGTGATGCGCGGCCTCGTCATGCAGCAGCAGGGCGAAAGGCGCAGCCAGATCGGCAGCAGACACGGGGGTGGGCAGATCGAGCTTTTGCCGCGCATATTCCTGCGGTTCGGTGAGCGGCCGGGCTTCATCGCCCGCGAGGCCTGAAGCGTCCAATACGCCCCCGGGCCGCCCTGCCGTGTAGCGGGCGATATTGTCCGCGCGCGCAAGGTAGTGCTTGCCCTTGGTGTGCAGGCCCGCCACCCACCGCCACGACAGCGTGTTCGATGCCGCATCTGCGTCCATCAGGTGCCGCAGGAAGAAATCCGCGCCGAGCCGCCAGTCGAGCTTCAGCGTGAATATCCAGATGCTCGCAAACCACATCCGCGCGTGGTTGTGGAGGTAGCCGGTCTCCACCAGCTCCTTTGCCCATACGTCGAAAGCCGCGATGCCGGTGCGGCCTTCCACGGCCTCGGCATAGGCTTTGCGCAAGCCGGCATTGGCATCGAGCGCGGCGAGGGCACCGTCGCGGCCCTTGGCGAAATCCGTCCAGATGGCCGGGCGCTGTTCGAGGTAGCCCTTGAAGTAGATCCGCCAGAACACCTCGGCGATGAACTTCTCGGCGGCGCGGGGGGAGTGCACTGAAAGCACCGCTTCCAGCACCTCTGTCTCGCCCAGCAGCCCGGCGTGCAGCCACGGCGAAAGCTGGCTGACATTGGCGCGCCCGCCTTCCGCAGGCCCATCATCGCCATTGCGGGTCTCGGCATAGTGGCGGCCGGCGGAGGGGAGAAATTCGGCGAGGCGCTGCTGTCCGCGCGCGCGGGTGGGGGTGAAGTCCATGGGCGGGCAATGCCTTGGCGTGCCCGCGGTTCCGGCCTATTCTTGCAAGTGAGGAGACAGCCCATGCAACCCCGCTTTCTGCCGTTCGCCGCGCTGCTTGCGGCGACCGCCTGCACCCCCGCCAAGACCGATGGCATCGATCCCGAAGGCAAGGCCTTTGATGCGGTCGCCCCGGAAGAGGTCGTGACCCTGCTGGGCACCGAGCCCTTCTGGAACCTCAGGGTCGAAGGCACGGCAGGCCTGTGGACCACCCCCCAAAACCAGCCCGGCACCGCGGTGACGCTGACCCGGTTCGCGGGCAACGGCGGGCTGGGCTTTTCCGGCACGCTGGACGGCAAGGCGCTTACCGCCACGCTCACCCCCGGCGATTGCAGCGACGGGATGAGTGACCGGCGCTTCCCCTTCGTGGCCACTATCGCTTTGGGCGGTGAGACATTCGAGGGCTGCGGCTATACTGACAGTCAGCCGTTCACCGGCCCCGCAGCGCCCTAGGCTGCGCGTCAACAGGGGGAGAGAGATGTCATGACCCTTACCGGAGGCTGCCTGTGCGGCGCCGTGCGCTATACCTGCCACTCCGAGCCACTTCTGTGCGTGACCTGTCATTGCAAGAACTGCCAGCGGCAGGCGGGCAGCGCGTTGTCAGTCATCGTCGGCGTGCCCGAAGATGCGGTGGCCTTCGAGGGCACTCTGAAGACCTACAACGATACAGGCGATAGCGGCGCGACGGTGCGGCGGCAGTTTTGCCCGGAATGCGGATCGCCGGTCTTCACCCGTGTCGATAGCCCGCCGGGGATGATGTTCATCAAGGCCGGGACGCTGGACGATACCAGCATCCTCAAGCCCGCCTTCCACTGCTACGCCAAGAGCAAGCAGGACTGGGTCGATCTCGGCGATACACCAGCCTTCGAGACGGTGCCCGAAGGTCTCTAGAACAGCCCCGGCACCTCGTGCTGCGCCGGTGAGCGGCGGCGCGGCTGGAGCGGTTCGCGTTCGGGCAGGTCGAGGCCCTGACGCGCCGACTGGCTCTGGTCGATGCCACCCGCGATGCTGCCACTGGCGGTCGCCGTGATCGAGGTGCAGGCGCGCCCGGCGAGGAAATCGAGCGCTGCCGCGATCGATGCTTCGCGCGGATCGCCCAGCGGGCGGGTGATATCGTCGCCTGCGCGGCAGGTGTTGGGCACCACGCTGGCAAGGCCGGTATAATATTCGCCCTGGTTGTTGGCGTTGACCGTCTGGAAGGTGACCGGGCGGACACGCAGATCGCAGGCGGCCAGATCGAAGCCCGCCTGCCCCACCGGTTTGCCGAAGGAATTGGCCCCGACCAGCGCCAGATTGTTGCCGAGATAGGGGATCAGCGAGTTGGTCACCAGCTCGCTTGCCGATGCGCTAGCGCCGGTGGTGATCACCGCGACCTTGGCGGGGGCGATGGCGTTGGGTTCGGTCCGGAACAGCCGGGTGATGTTCTCGGCGGCCTTCGACGGGCGAAACACCTCGCGGCTCCACACCTGGCCGACGCGGCCCTGCCCCATCAGGTCGCCGAAGATATCGGCCACGCTGACCAGCCCGCCGCCATTGTAGCGCAGGTCGATGATCAGCTCGGTCACGCCTTGCGCGGCGAACTGGCCGAAGGCGGCGCGCAGCTGGTTGGCCGCATCCGAGATGATGAAAGTGCGCAGATTGATGTAGCCGATGCGCCGCGCGCCCTCGGTCAGCACTACCGCGCCGTAGCGGTCCGACACCGGATCGAGCGAGAATTCCGTCTTGGTGATCGACCGTTCGACCACCGTGCCGCCCGGCTGGGTAAAGCGCAGCACCCGGGTCAGGCCCGCGGTCGAGGGGCCGAGCGCATTGGCCACCGCCTGCGCGCCGCCGCTGGCGAACAGGTTCGACACGCTCTGGAGATCGGCGGAGGAGGTGCCGATGGCGGTGATCTCTGCCCCGCGATCCAGCCCGGCGGCAAGACCGTTCGCGCCTTCATAGGCTTCCGTCACGAACAGGCGGCGGTTGGCGGTGTCATAGGCGAGGCGGATCCCGAAGCCTGCCGAGGATCCCGAATTGATCAGCGCGTTCTCTTCCGAAATCGAGGTCGCGAAGGTGAAGAAGCGGTCGCGATTCTGGGCGCGGGCCGGGGCGACGCGGGCATCCAGATAGTCGTCGAGGTTGGCAAAGGATGCCGGGTTGGGGGTCGCGAGCAGATCGGGGAAGAGATACCACTCGTTCAGCACCCGATCGGCGAAGTCCTGCTGCGCGGTCAGCGAACAGGCCGTGGGAGTGGGCGTGCCGCCACCGCCGCCGCCGCCGCCTCCACCGCCGGTGGGCGGGGCGGAGGATGACGAGCCGCCACCACCGCAGGCGGCCAGCTGGACGGCAAGAACAAGGCTTAAGGCAGTGCGGGCGAGCTTCATGGGGGCGACCAATTCCGACGAATCTGAAGCGGACCGACTGCACGGCCCGATGGCGCAGGGATGCAATGCTGCGCCCCCGAGAGCAAGGCTCAGGCTGCAGATTCCCTGTCACTCGGCGGAAAAGCGTGACCTTTTTGTCTGCATTTGCAGGGTTTTCCTCAGAAACCGCCGAAAACCGCCTTGCCAAGTCTCGCAAGGCGCATCCGAACGGACTAGCACGAGGGCTTGGAACCGACAGAATCATGACTGAATTTCCCGATTGGCTCGCACCCCATGTGCCCGCACCCGCGCGTCATCCCGGCCTCGCTGTGGCGAAGCTGGGCTCGGCGCAGACGCTTGCGCGCGGGGGATTTGCACTGACCAGTCCGGCGTTCCGCGGCGGCGAGGAGCTCGACGCGAGCTTCACCGCGGCGGAAGAAGATGCTGTCGCCCCGCCGCTGGAATGGAGCGCTCCGCCCCCCGGCTCCGGCGAACTGGTGCTTGTGGTCGAGGATGCCTCCTCTCCCGCCAGCGGCGATCCGGCGTGTCACTGGCTGGTCTGGGGCCTCGCCGGGCAGCGCGGCAAGCTGCTCGAAGGCGAAGTGCCCCCGCGCACCGGCAAGAACGCCGTCGGAAATTCCGAATGGCTGCTGCCCGCCCCGCCCGAGGGTGAGACGCGCCACTACCTGTTTCAACTTTTCGCGACCGAACTGCCGCTGGTGCTGATGCCCGGGGCCGGACGGGCGGAACTGCTCGCATCATTGCAAGGGTCGGTCACGGCCTGCGCAGTGCTCCACGCCACCTTCACCGGTGGGGGAGATGATGATGATGCGGGCTGGGAAGACGATGATTTCTGATCAACCTGCCACAGACATAAGGGAGTAGATGATGGCTGGATCGAACAATGCACTTCAGAAGCCGGTGACGCTTTCGGGCGATCTCGAAGCGGTGATCGGCAAGGGCCCGATGACCCGCGCCGAAGTGACCTCGAAGGTGTGGGAATACATCAAGGCCAACGGTCTTCAGGACACCAAGGACAAGCGTCAGATCAATCCCGACGCCAAGCTTGGCGCCGTGATCGGCAAGGACCAGATCTCGATGTTCAAGATGACCGCTGCGGTTTCGAAGCACCTCAGCTGAGCCGGCGGGCCGCTTTCGGGCGGCCTTCGGACTGCAACATCAGCGGCGCGCGATCCGGTAGGGTCCGCGCCGCTTTTGTTTTGCCTCGCCCTTCCACGATAGCGCAATGGCACCTTCCGCCATCAGCGCATCGGTTGCGGCGTGGACCCTTTCCATCTCTGCCCGCCAGTCGCCATGCGGGCCTGCCACCAGACGCGCGGCCTCGCTCGGGCAGATGGTTGCGCCCTCGCGGCGTTGCGCGAGCAGCGACAGGATCGCCTCCTGCGGAGTCAAGCGTTGCGCCGTCGCAAGGGCAGGCACTCGCCCACCCACAGGGCCAGCCAGATGATGACCGGCTGCGCAAACATGCGCGGCACATGATAACCGAGGCCCAGACCGCCATCCGCCTTCGCCATGTCGAGCGCGAAATGGTTGATGTTGGCCGGCCACACGCACAGCGCATAGAGCGCCAGCCCCCATCCCGCGGCCTGTCGTATCGGCCTCGAAAAGGGCTGCACCAGCCCGACGCTTCCGAGGATCTCCGCCACCCCCGTCCACAGCACCACCGCCTCGGGTGCGGGCACCCACGCCGGCATAATGGTGAGGAAGGGCGCTGGCCGCACAAGGTGGATCACCCCGGCGGTGAAATAGAACACCGCCAGCACCCAGCGAAGACCGGTGCGGATCAAGTCCCCGGTTCCCAGCCCGGTTCGGCAAGCCGGAAGCCCGCAAAGTCGAAGCCCGGCACCACCACGCAGGAAACGAGGCTGTAGCCATGCATCGGCGCGCCGAAAGGCCGCGCCGCCTGCCATTCGCCGGGCGTGACAAGGCCCTGCAACTGCTGGCCTGCCGCTACATCGGTGCCGAGGATCACCGAACGCGCCGGGCCATCGTCGCTGGCCGACAGCCGCAGCTCCACCGGATCGCCCGCCTGCCAGATCCACAGCTCCGCCGCATCGACCGTGTGCCAGTGCGAAGCTTCGCCGGTGCGCAGCAGGAAGATAATGGCCGTGCCCTGAGCGCGGCCATCCGTGCCGGGCGCGCCTCTCCACGTTTCGCGATACCACCCGCCCTCGGGGTGGGCGGCAAGGCCCAATTGTTCGATCAACTGCCCTGCGCTATCCATTGTCCATTCCTTGCCCGCATCCTCGCGCGCTCTAGCTTCGGGAGCCTTCCTCATGCAACTGTCCACTCCCTCGCGTCTCGCTCTGGCCGCCGCCCTTGTTCTTGCCAGTCCGCTTGCCGCCCAGAAGGCACAGAAGGTCCCCGCCATCGACGAAGCCACCGCCACCGCTACGGCCAATGCCGCGCTAGAGGCTGCGCCGGTGTTCGACGGGCACAATGACGTCCCCAACCAGCTGCGCGCGCGGGTCGCCAACCAGATCAACGCCTTCGATTTCGAGGACACCACCCACACCGGCGAGGCCCACCCGCAAGGCGCCGTGATGCAGACCGATCTGGCGCGGCTGCGGCAGGGCAAGGTGGGCGCGCAGTTCTGGTCGGTCTACGTCCCGTCCAACCCCGACGAGGCCGAGGCCGTGCAGGAGGTGATTGAGCAGATCGATGTCACCAAGCGCCTGATTGCGCGCAATCCCGATGGCCTGCGCTTCGTGACCACTGCCGATCAGGTGGAACGCGCCATCGCGGACGGACGCATCGCATCATTGCTGGGGATGGAGGGCGGCCATTCGATCGGATCGAGCCTTGCTGTGCTGCGCCAGCTCCATGCGCTGGGCGCGCGCTACATGACGCTTACCCACAACAGCAACATCCCCTGGGCCGATGCGGCGACCGACAATCCCAAGTTTGACGGGCTGTCCCCGTTCGGCATGGACGTTGTGCGCGAGATGAACCGCTTGGGGATGCTGGTCGATCTCAGCCATGTGAGCGAGGCCACGATGATGGACGCGCTGGATGTGGCCAAGGCTCCGGTGATCTTCAGCCATTCGGGCGCGCGGGCTGTCACCGGCCATCCGCGCAATGTGCCTGACAGCGTGCTCGAGCGCCTGCCCGCCAATGGCGGGGTGGTCATGGTGGTCGCGCTCCCGCGCTTCATCAACGAGGACCTGCGCCAGTGGGGGGCACGCCGCGCGGCGGAAGAGGCGCGGTTGAAGGCGCTGTGGCTTGGCCAGCCGACGAAAGTGACCGAGGGTCTTGCCGCATGGGGTCAGGCCAATTCCGAACCCAAGGCGACCATTGCCGACATGGCCGACCATATCGACCACATCCGCAAGGTGGCAGGTGTGGAGCATATCGGCATCGGCGGGGATTTTGACGGCATGCCGTCCGGCCCGGTCGGCTTCGAGGATGTGCGCGGCTATCCGCTGCTCTTCGCCGAACTGGCCAAGCGCGGCTATTCGCAGGCCGAGCTGGAGATGATCGCGAGCCGCAACATCCTGCGCGTCATGCGCGCGGCGGAAGCCTATGCCGCGAGCGTCGCGGGCGAGCCGCCGATCGAAACCCTGATCAGCGCACCCGCCGCTCCGCAGTGATCAGTGCGCCGCGCGGGCGAGCGCGGGGATGATCCAGACCAAACTCATCGCGATCACCGCGAAACCGAGGCTGAAGGCCAGAACATAACGCAGGCCGGTGTTGCTCACTGCACCGCGCGCAGCTTCGTCATTGATGCGGATGGACTCGTTGGAATCGGCCATGTCGCTCTCCCCGTGTTATTGATTGACGTTACGGAAAGATGTTCCGTAACGTCAATCAAAGCAAGAGGGAGCTTTCGGTTCCCGGTCAGTCGGCGTTGGGGGCGACGCCAGCGGGCGGGCTGGGGGTGCGCGTCTCCTCCCTGGTGTTCGGCGCGACGAGATCTGCCTGTTCGGCCAGACCGTCCTCGCCTTGCGCTTCATCGCGCTGCGCCTCGACCTTGCGCTCCACGTTCATCTGGCTTTCGACAGGCCCCTGGGTCAGTGCGCCCGTCACCCAGATGAAGGTCAACGCGATGATCGCTGCACCAAGGCTGATGAGCAGCACCCAGCGCACCACGCCTTCATTGCTGCCGGCCTTGGCATCGGTTTCGTCGACGCGAGTGGGGCGGCGGTCGGGATCGGGCATGGGGGTCTCCTGTTGGGGTGAACAGGGGACTACCCGCACGGGGGCGCGGGTGTTTCAGAGCTGGCAGGCGGGACGGGGCGGAAACGCGGCGAACCGCGCCCGCGCTCCGATCAGTCGCGCAGCAGTTCGTTGATGCCGGTCTTGGAGCGGGTCTGCGCATCCACCGTCTTGACGATCACCGCGCAGTAGAGGCTCGGCCCCGTCGAGCCATCGGGCAGGGGCTTGCCGGGCATCGAACCGGGCACGACCACCGCATAGGGCGGCACTTCGCCCATGTAGACCTTGCCGGTGGCACGGTCGACGATCTTGGTCGATGCGCCGAGGTAGACGCCCATCGAAAGCACCGCACCCTCGCCCACGCGCACGCCTTCGGCCACTTCGGCGCGGGCGCCGATAAAGGCCCCGTCACCGATGATCACGGGTTCGGCCTGCAGCGGTTCGAGCACGCCGCCGATCCCCGCCCCGCCCGAGATGTGGACGTTGGCGCCGATCTGCGCGCAGGAACCGACCGTGGCCCAGGTGTCGATCATGGAATTCTCGCCAACGTAAGCGCCGATATTGACGAAGCTCGGCATCAGCACGACGCCCTTGGAGATATGCGCGCCGCGGCGCACGACTGCGCCGGGCACGACCCGGAAGCCGCCTGCGCGGAAGCGGTCCTCGCCCCAGCCGGCGAACTTGAGCGGCACCTTGTCGAAGGCCGGCGCGCCAGCTGCGCCGCCATCCATCACCCGGTTGTCGTTGAGGCGGAAGCTGAGCAGCACCGCCTTCTTGAGCCACTGGTTGACCTGCCAGCCGCCGTTGCCATCGGGCTGGGCAACCCGCGCCTCGCCCGAATCGAGCAGGGCGAGGGCATCGGCGACGGCATGGCGCACCTCGTGCCCGGGGCCGACTTCGGTGCGGTTTTCCCAGGCGGCTTCGATGGCGGCGATCAGGTCAGCACTCATGCAGGTTCTCCGGCGGGCAGAATAGCGTTCCGCGCGCCTAGCCGCGCCGCGCCCCCGCGGCAAGCATGCGCTGCCTGCGCGGGCGCGGCATACGTAAGCTGTGGCCGTTGGCCTGGCGCTTTACGCCGGCATGCCCGCAGCAATGGCGAACTGGTAAGCCCGCTCTGCCAAGGGGCGCACCCGTTCGCTCATCGCCTGCGCATGGGCGCTGGAGGCGGTCCCGTCGATCACGCGCTTCTTGATCCCCTGCATGATCCCGGCGAGGCGGAACAGGTTATAGGCGAAGTACCAGTCCATCGGCGGAACCGGATAGCCCGTGCGCGCCACGTAGCGGTCGACCGCCTCCTGCTGCGACGGGATGCCGAGCGCCTCCAGATCAAGGCCGAGCAGCCCCGCACGCCCGTCAGCAGGATTGTGCCAGTTGAGCATCAGGTAGCTGAAGTCGGCAATCGGATCGCCAAGCGTCGAAAGCTCCCAGTCCAGCACGGCGATGATGCGCGGTTCGGTCTTGTGGAAGATGACGTTGTCGAGCCGGTAGTCGCCGTGGACCACGCTGGAGCCATGCTGCGGCGGGATGGTCTGGGGCAGCCATTCGATCAGCCGCTCCATCTCGGGCATCAGCTCGGTTTCGGACAGCTTGTATTGCTTGGTCCAGCGGGCGATCTGGCGCGCGCAGTAATCGGTCGGCTTGCCGTAGTCGCCCATGCCGATCGCCTCGGGCTGGTTGAGGTGCAGGTCCGCCATCGTGTCGATCAGCGCGTTGTAATGCGCGCGGCGTTCTTCGGGCGTGAGGCCGGGCAGCGCGCCGTTCCACAGCGAGCGGCCATCGGCCATGCTCATCACGAAGAACTTCGATCCGATCACCTCCGGGTCCTCGCACAGGCCGTAGGTGCGCGGGACGGGGAATCCGGTGGGGTAGAGGCCGGTCATCGCCGCATATTCGCGATCAACCGCGTGGGCGGATGGCAGCAGCTTGCCGAAGGGCTGGCGGCGCAGCACATAGCTGGTCCCCGGCGTGTCGATCCGGTAGGTCGGGTTCGACTGGCCGCCCTTGAACTTGGTGTAGCTGATCGGGCCTGCGAAGCCTTCGACGTGGGCTTCGAACCACGCGGTGAGGCTGGCGAGGTCGAGCGCGTCCTTCTCGGTCACTTCGACCGTGCCGACCATTTCCTTGTCAAAATCAATATCCATCAGTCGAACACCACGACGGTGCGGGCCGAATGTCCGGCGCGCATGGTATTGAAGCCTTCGTTCACCGCTTCGAGCGGGATGCGCTCGGCGATGATCGTGTCGAGATCGAGCAGACCGCGCAGGTAGAAGTCCACCAGACGCGGCAGATCGACGGGGAAGTGGTTCATCCCCATGATCGCGCCCATCAGCTTCTTCCCCCCGAGGAGGTCCATCGCGCCGAGGCCGACCTTGCAATCCAAAGGCATCATGCCGAGGATCACCGCAGTGCCCCCGCGCCGCAGCGAGGCGACGGCGAGATCGGCGGAAGCCTGCCGGCCCACTGCCTCGATCCCCCAATGCACACCGCCGCCGGAGATGGCGATGATCTGCTTGGCAGCGTCTTCGGCGAGCGCATCGACGGTATGGGTCGCACCCAGCACTTCGGCGAGCGCGCGCTTTTCAGGCAGGGGGTCGGCGGCGATGATCTTGCCCGCGCCGGCGATTTTCGCAGCGTTGATCGCGGCAAGGCCCACCCCGCCGCAGCCGACCACCAGTACGGTTTCGCCCGGGGTCACCTTGCAGGCGTTGAAGATCGTCCCCGCCCCGGTCGTCACCGCGCAGCCCAGCAGCGCAGCGCGGTCGAAGGGCATGGCCTTGTCGATCGCGACACAGGCGTGTTCGTGGATCAGCATCTGCTCGGACAGGGCGGAAAGATTGAGCATCTGGTTGACCGGCGTTCCGTCACCGAAGGCGATGCGCGAGGCATCGCCCTTCTGGCGGCGGGTGTCCCCGCCAAGGCACAGCGCCATACGGCCCGTCACGCAGAACTCGCAATGTCCGCAAAAGGCCGAGAGGCACGAGACGACGTGGTCGCCCGGCTTCACGGTGCGCACTTCGGAGCCGACCGCGCGAACGATCCCCGCAGCCTCGTGCCCGGGAATGGCGGGCAGGGCGTGGGGGTAATGCCCGTCGATGAAGTGCAGGTCCGAATGGCACAGGCCACAGGCCTTGGTGTCGATCAGGACTTCATGCGGGCCGGGCTCGGCATAGGTGACCTCGGCAATGGTGAGGCCCTGGCCGGGGGTTTCGAGAATGGCGGCTTTTGCCATGATAATTCCTCACCCCTCCCGCTTGCGGGAGGGGAGCGAGGCTTGGGCTTGCCTCGCAAGTCCTAGTCGCAGCGGGGTGGGCCTTCCTCGCGGTTGGCCCGTGCCCACCCCCGCCCCCTCCCGCAAGCGGGAGGGGAGTTAAGTGTCAGCGCGCCACGCCCATGTCGCCCGAGCTGAAGCTCTGCCCGTCATTGGCCGCGCGCCCGTGGTTGCCGCGCAGGGCGTTCGCGCTCGGCCCCGGGACGGGTGCGTGCTTGGCGAACTCCATGTGCGCGATCGAGCGGGCGTGGACTTCGTCCGGCCCGTCCGCCAGACGCAGGGTGCGCTGGTGGGCATAGGCCGAGGCGAGGCCGTAGTCTTCCGACACCCCGCCGCCGCCATGCGCCTGGATGGCATCGTCGATGATCTTCAGCGCCATGTTGGGCGCCTGCACCTTGATCATCGCGATTTCCTGCTTCGCCGCCTTGTTGCCGACCTTGTCCATCATGTCGGCGGCCTTGAGACACAGGAGCCGGGTCATGTCGATGTCGATGCGGGCACGCGCCACGCGCTCTTCCCAAACCGAGTGCTTGTAGACCGGCTTGCCGAACGCCTCGCGCTCCTGAAGGCGGCGGCACATCTTGGCGAGCGCTTCTTCCGCGACGCCGATGGTGCGCATGCAGTGGTGGATGCGGCCCGGCCCGAGGCGCCCCTGCGCGATCTCGAAGCCGCGCCCTTCGCCCAGCAGCATGTTGGTGACGGGAACGCGCACGTTGACCATCTCGACTTCCATGTGGCCGTGCGGGGCATCGTCATAGCCGAACACGGGCAGGTGGCGGATGATGTTCACGCCGGGGCTGTCGATCGGCATCAGCACCATCGATTGCTGCGCGTGACGCTGGGCCGAGAAATCGGTCTTGCCCATCACGATCGCGACCTTGCAGCGCGGATCGCCGAGGCCGCTCGACCACCACTTGCGCCCGTTGATCACGTAGTGATCGCCGTCACGCTCGATGCGGGTCTCGATGTTCGTGGCGTCCGAGGAAGCGGTATAGGGCTCGGTCATCAGGAAGGCGGAACGGATCTCGCCGTTCATCAGCGGGCGGAGCCATTCTTCCTTCTGTTCGCGGGTGCCGTAACGGTGGAACACCTCCATGTTGCCGGTATCGGGCGCGGAGCAGTTGAACACTTCCGAAGCCCAGCCGATGCGGCCCATTTCCTCGGCGCACAGGGCGTATTCGAGGTTAGTGAGGCCCGGCCCGTCGAACTCGAAGGTTTCGTCGACATGGTGGTGGCTGTCATTGCGCGGCGGCATGAACAGGTTCCAGATGCCCGCTTCCTTGGCGAGCTTCTTCTTGTCCTCGATGATCTGGATCACCTTCCAGCGATCGCCCTCGGCATCCTGCGCCTTGTAGACATCCATGTTGGGGCGCACGTGCTGCTCGATGAAATCGCGCACGCGATCGCGCCAATAGGCCTGCCGTTCGGTGGGTTCGAAATCCATGGGGTTCCTCTCTCGTCCTTGAATGCAATCGAATCTGAGGGTGACCGTGGCAGAGCGTTTGCCACGCGCCAAGCTCTCATTTGTGGTTCAGGGGGCAGTCTCGCGCAGCTTGGCGATGCGTTGTGCGTGATCATCCTCGCCCAGCGGAAAGCGAATGAAAACCAGCACGGCGAAGGTCACGAAGGCCGCAGTCAGGATGGTGTAGAGCAGCATCAGCCGGTCGATCACCACCGCATCGACCGCGCCCGGCACCGCGCTATCGGGAAAGCCGACCGCGCTGATCAGGGTGCCGGCGGCGAAGGTGCCGATCCCGGTGACGCATTTCTGCATGAACAGGTTGCCGGCGAAGAACAGTCCCTCTTCGCGGTGGCCGGTTTTCAGCTCGGAATCCTCCACCACATCGGCCAGCATCGATCCGGTCAGCATCATCGGGCACACGCTGAAACCGGTCGCCAGGGTCGTCAGCAGCAGGAACAGCGGCAGCGTGACCGGATCGCCGTTTTCCGGAAACAGCCCGGCAAGCCGCAGCACATAGGGCAGCAGCCCGCAGATCACCGCAACCAGCGCCAGCAGGGCCGCGGCCCGTTTCTTGCCCATGCGGCGCGAGACGATCGGGGTGATGACGAAGGCCATCACCACGCCCGCCAGCAGAGTGACAGGCCAGACCGCCAGCGCCCAGCGCGGAAACTCCCAGACATAGGTCTGCATGTAGGTGCTCATCGCGAAGTTGAGGCCCTGATTGGCATAGGCGAAGACGCCCGCGGCCATCAGCGTCAGGAAAGCGGGGTTGCGCAGAGTGCGGCCCATCGCCTGCAACTCCTCGCCCAGCGGCAGGCGCGGGGGGAGCTTGACGGGAGGCTTGGCCAGCGCGCGGTGCGTGCCCAGCGCGACAGTCAGGATCGAGAAGGTCATCAGGATTACACCCGACCAGGCATAGGAATCATAGCCCTCCCGCCGCAGCAGGCCTGCGGGCTGTTCGGGCGTGGGGGCAAGGAACACCGCATAGGCAAGGAACAGCAGCAGCAGCCCGCCGAGCCAGCCGAACAGGAAGCGGTAGCGGATCACGTCGGTGCGTTCGTGATAGTCCTGCGTGATCTCGGGCAGCATCGCCAGCGAGGGCACCTCGTTCAGCGCGATCGCGGTACGCACCAGAATCGCCGAGCCGATGAGATAGAACAGCATCCCGGTCTGGCCCCATGCGGGTGGATGCCACAGCATGAACCACGACAGCCCCACCGGCAGGATCGAGACATAGAGCCACGGATGCCGCCGCCCCCAACGGCTGTTGGTGCGGTCGCTGAGGTGCCCGATCACCGGATCGACAAAAGCATCGATGACCAGCGCCACCATGACGGCAAGGCCCACCAGATTGGCGGGCAGGCCCATCACCTGATTGTAGAAGATCAGCAAGAAGACAGCGAAGCCGTTGTCCTTGATCCCGTAGGCGATGGACCCGGCACCATAGGCCAGCTTCATGCGATAGGGGACCTTCGCAGGCGCTTCGCTCATGCGCTGCCCATCCCGCGGCATACCACCCGGTATGAGTCCGCCTGCGCGAATCCCGTCACTGCTCTCTCCCTTTTCAGTTGCGAACCTAGACCTATTGCGACCCCCGTCAACGCCCGCGCATCTGACGCTACGGCATCGTGCCCAATGCTTGGGCCGCGCGATGGACGCTTGCAGCCAGTCGCAAAATGCCACTAACGTAAGCGTCAAGTGAGAGACACGAGAGAGGAGAGTCGGCATGGCCGATCTTGAGCAATTCCGCACCGAAACCCGCGCCTGGCTGGAAGCGAACTGCCCGCCCGAAATGCGCGAGCCGGTGCGCGGGGAAGATGATATCTACTGGGGCGGCCGCCGCGCGACCTTCAAGAACGATGCCCAGAAGGCGTGGCTCGAAGCCTGCATCGCCAAGGGCTACACCGTGCCGATGTGGCCCAAGGAATATGGCGGCGCGGGCCTCAGCGCGCCGGAAGCCAAGGTGCTGCGCGAAGAAATGGGCCGCATCAATGCGCGCCCGCCGCTCAGCTCCTTCGGCATCTGGATGCTTGGCCCGGCGCTGCTCCACTTCGGCACCGAGGGGCAGAAGCAGCGCTTCCTCAACGAGATCGCCCGCGGGGAAATCCGCTGGTG
>JAIEOM010000047.1 GCA_019750455.1 Sphingomonadales bacterium
TGGCGCAAGGGCTGGATGCATTTTGACGAAGCTGCGCAGCGAGACTACCGCGTGCGCGTGCCACCGGCCCAGCAACGCTAAGCCGGCGCGCCTACCCCGCCCGCACCGTCCGCAAGAACCCGCGCACCTGATCGCCCAGATGCGATGCCTGCGCCTCGAGCTCGTTGGCGCTCAGCAGCACCTGTGAGGCCGCAGCACCGGTCGAGAGCGACAATTGCCGCACGTCCTCGATATGCGCAGAAACCTTCTCGGTCCCCCGTGCAGCGAGGTCGATGCTTTGCGCTAGATCGCGGCCCGCGACGGACTGCTGGTCGACCGCGGTGGCGATCGACACGGCGGTGCTCTCCAGATCCTGAACCTGCCCCGCAATCGCCCGCAGCGCCTTGACGCTGGCGCCGGTGGTGGTCTGCATCGCGCGGATTTGCTCGGCGACCTTTTCGGTGGCGCGGCTGGTCTGCATCGCGAGTTCCTTGACCTCGCTGGCGACCACCGCGAAGCCGCGGCCCGCTTCGCCGCCGCGCGCGGCCTCGATCGAGGCATTGAGCGCCAGAAGGTTGGTGCGTTGCGCAATGGTCTGGATCAGCTCGACGATCTGCCCGACTTCCTCGGCGGAAGCGGCGAGGGCCGAAATGGTCTCGTCCGCCTCTCCCGTGGCGACCGTGGCGAGGCGCGCCAGTTCGCTGGAGGAGGCCGCCTGCCGGCTGATCTCGCTGATCGAGAGCGCGAATTCGTCGCTTGCAGCGGCGGCCGCCGTGGCGCCGGCGTTGGCTTCCTCCATCGAGGCGGCGACTTCGCCGGTGCGGCGGCTCGCTTCCTCGGCGCTCTGGGCCATGCGGGTGGCGGTGGTGTGCAGCTGGCTTGATGCCGCCGCCACGCCGCTCACCACGTCGCCGACGGTGCGTTCGAACTGGCGCGCGACTTCATCGAGCAGCGCGGCCTTCTTCGCTTCGGCCTCCAGCCTTTCACGCTCGCGCTCCTGCTGGAGCTGCAATTCCTGTTCGGCCTTCTCCGAACGCTCGCGCGCCCACATCTCCAGCCGCTTGCTCGCCCGCTTGAACAGGTCGAGCGCGCGGACCATCGCCCCGATCTCGTCCTGGCGTTCGGCCCCCTGAATATCGAAATTCCGGTCGCCATCGGCCAGCCGGGTCATCGCGCCGGTGATCTCGGCCAGCTTGCGCGAGAAATCGCGCGACAGATAGCCTAGGCCGAGTAGCAGCACCGCCCCACCGACCACAGCAAGGCCGGCGAGAATCAGGATCATGTTGAAGAAATAGGCGATGCCGCTGGCTTCGCGTTCGGCCCCGCGTTGGGCAATATCGGCGGCGAGCGCGCCGCTGGCGGCCATCACCGCATCGCCTTGCCCGGCCACTTCGCCAGCCGCTGCATTGACATCGCCGCCGCTGCGGACACGATCACCCGCAGTGTCGAACGCCGTTTCGAAGCGGCTGATCTCGGTGCGGATCGCGGCCACGCGCGGGGCGAGTTCGGGGGCTTCGCTGTCCACCGCTGCCTCGATCGCGGTGACCTGCGAGAGCAGCGCGCTGGCGCTTGCCCGCTGGGCTTCGCGCACCTTGCTGCCGCGGTCATAGAGCGCGCGGACCGAATGATAACGCAGCTCGCCTGCCGTCGATCGCAGCTGCCCGGCGGCGACCAGCGTTTCCTGCACGCGGGCCGAGGCATTGTAGCGGTTCCACAATTCGCCGAGGCCCAGCCCCAGCACCAGCATCATCACCACGCCCACGCCGAAGAAGGTGCCGAACACGGTGTTGATCTTGCGCGACAGGGAAAGGTTGCGGAACCACGCCATGCGTTCCAGCAGCGAGACGTGCGCCGCGTCCCCGGCAGGGGGCGACGGGACGGCAGCATCCTCGATGGCGAAATCGCTTCTGAGATCGCGCACGAAGTCGGGAACGGCCTGTTCCTCGCGACGCTCCTGCAAGCTCATCATGTTCATCTCGCTTGTCCCCCGGGGCTGAGTTTCAAGCATTGATGAAGGAAAATGATTTCCAAATGCTTGATCAGGGCAAGCGCGTAGCGCCTCTGCGGGGTCAGCCGGCCCGCACCCGCGAGAGGAAGGAGTGCACCTGGGTGCGCAGGGTGGCAGCCTGGGATTCGAGGCTGGTGGCGCTGGACAGCACCTGCGCCGCAGCCGCCCCGGTGGAGAGCGAAAGCTCGCGCACGGTATCGACATGGCCCGCGACCTTCTCGGTCCCGCGCGCGGCAAGATCGATGCTGCGGGCCAGATCGTGTCCGGCGACCGATTGCTGGTCGACGGCGGTGGCGATCGAGACAGCGGTGGTTTCGAGGCTTTCGATCTGCGCGGCGATGCTCCGCAGCGCGGTGACGCTGGCGCCGGTGGTCGATTGCATCGCGCGGATCTGCTCGGCCACCTGTTCGGTGGCGCGGGCGGTCTGGTTGGCGAGTTCCTTGACCTCGCTCGCCACGACCGCAAAGCCGCGACCTGCCTCGCCCCCGCGGGCGGCTTCGATCGAGGCGTTGAGGGCAAGCAGGTTGGTGCGCTTGGCGATGGTCTGGATCAGTTCGACGATCTGGCCGACTTCCTGCGCCGATGCGGCCAGCGCGCCGATGGTGCTGTCCGCCTGCCGCGCCGTAAGGCTCGCCTCGCGCGCCAGTTCGGCGGAAGAGGCGGCCTGCCGGCTGATCTCGCCGATCGACATGGCGAATTCATCGCTCGCGGCCGCTGCCGCCGTCGCGCCGAGATTGGCTTCCTGCATCGCGATGGCGGCCTCGCCGGTGCGCGATGAGGCGTCTTCGGCGGTGTTGGCCATCAGCGATGCGGTCGATTGCAGCTGGCTGGAGGCGGCGACCACTCCGGTGACAACTTCGCCGACGGTGCGTTCGAACTGTTCGGCGATGGCGTGGATCGCACGCTCGCGTTCCAGCCGGGCCTCCTCGCGCAGCACCTGCTGGCGGGCCTGTTCGTCAAGCTCTGCCCGGGCGCGTTCAGCGCGTTCGCGGCCAAGCTTTTCGAGCCGCAATCCGGCGCGGTGGAACACTTCGGTGGCGCGCGCCATTTCCCCGATTTCGTCGAGACGGTCCTTGCCGCTGATCGCCACATTGCGCTCGCCCGCGGCAATCGCGGTCATCTGGTGCGCCATGGCGGACAGGGTCGCGCCGACTGTGCGGTTGAAATAGCGCTGGGCGAACAGAGTGATGAAGGTCAGCACCGTGGCGAGCGCGATCCACATCGCCAGCAGCCGCGTGATCAGCGCCGCGCCGTCATCGGCCATGGTGTCGGCTTCCTGCCCGAGCGTCTCGGTGAGGCGGCGCGCGGTTTCGAGCACGGCAGCGCCGGAGGCGTTGATCGCGGCGGCCTGAGCGCGGCTGGCGGAAGAACCGGCGTCGAAGGCGGTGATCTGACGGGACAGGTCCGCGATACCCGCACGCAGCCGGATGATGCGGTCGGAAGTCGCTTCGGTCCCGGAAAGCGCGGCGGCGCTGGCGGCAGCCCAGTCCAGCGCCTCGCGCGCGGCGCGGCTGCGGGCGGCATCGCCATCGGCAACGAGCATTTCGGCATGGCGCTGGCCTTCGCTCAATTGCACCAGCAGCCGTTCGGCCTTCAATGCGGCGTCATGGGTGGAGCGGATATGCGCGGCCCGCTGGCCGAGTTCGACATAGCCCACCACCACGAACAGCCCGGCCAGCAGAGCAAAGGCGAGGTTGCCGGTGAAGAACAGGGTGATCTTGCCACCCACGGGAAGCTGCGCGAACCAGTGGCGCCAGCGCGCCAGCGTGCCGGCGGGGGTGGCCGTAGGCATGGGGTGCGGGGCAGCGGCGCGGTGTTCAGCCGCTTCCGCTTCGAGATCCAGCGCAATGTCCTGAAGCGCGCTCATGCCGCTTTCCCGTCCCGGTCCGGAACCGGCGTGCTGTCCTGTTCGGCGATCAGCCGGTCGATTTCCCCGGCCGGGACCGCGCGGTGGTAAAGCCAGCCCTGAATCTGGTCGCATCCGGCAAGGCGGACGAGTTCGGCCTGTTCCTCGGTCTCCACGCCCTCTGCCGTCACGCCCATGTCCAGCGCCCGGGCGAGCGCGATCGACGACAGCATCATCGCGCGGCTGCCGTCATCCACGCCCGCCAGTTCGACCAGCGAGCGATCCAGCTTCAGCTTTTCAAACCGGAAGCGGCGCAGGAAGCCGATCGAGGCGTAGCCGGTGCCGAAATCGTCGAGCACGATGCGCACGCCGAAGCTGCGGATCACATCCAGCGTGCGTTCGGCAACCACCGGATCGAGCACCAGACAGGTCTCGGTCACTTCCAGTTCCAGCCGGTGCGGGGGGAAACCGGTTTCCTCCAGCACCTCGCCCAGCTTGATCGGGAATTCGGCATTGCGCAGCTGGGCGGCCGAGATGTTGACCGACAGGGTGATATCGCCCCAGCGGCCGGCATCGCACACGGCCTGGCGCAGCACCCACTGCCCGAGCGGGTTGATGAGCCCCGAATCCTCGGCAACGGGGATGAAGATATTGGGGCCGAGCGGATCGCGGTCCCCGCGGTTCCAGCGCAGCAGTGCTTCGACCGCGACGATGCGCTTGTCCTCCGCATTCACCAGCGGCTGGTAGGCGAGGTGGAATTCGCCCGCCGCGATCCCGGTGCGGATCTCGTCCTCGATCTCGCGCACGCGTTCGCGGCGGCGGTCGAAGCTTTCGTTGAACCAGGTGCAGCGCATCTTGCCGCCACGCTTGGACATGTCCATCGCCACATCCGCGCGCCGCAGCATCTCCGATGAAGGGATGCGCATGTCGGCGGTGGAGCGGGCAAGGCCGATACTGGCGCCGACCGCGATCTGGCGATCGCCCAGCGTCCGCGGCGTGCCCAGCCGTTCGATCAGGGTGCGGCAGATACCTTCGAGGATGGTGCCGGCGACCTTGCCGGACATGACAGCCGCAAATTCATCGCCGCCGAGCCGGTAGCAGCGGGCTTCCTTCCCGCACACCGCGCGGATCTGCTGCGCGCAGAGTTCGATCAGCTGGTCGCCGACGGCGTGGCCATAGTGGTCGTTGACCTGCTTGAAGCTGTCGAGATCGATGATCGCCAGCGCCACTTCCTCGTCCCCGCGCGAATGGAACTGCACGTCCTCGTGCAGAGCGTGGCGGTTGGGCAGGCGGGTGAGTGGATCGATATGGGCAAGCTGTTCAAGCCCGCGGATCGTGGCGATGCCGCTGCGGCCGAGGAAGTAGAGCGTGGCCGCGTAAATCAGCACCCCGACAATCAGCAGCGCCCCGCGCGATGACAGCTCGGCCCGGCCCGAAAGGCCGACGAAAAAGCCCAGAATGCCCGTCATCACGCTCGCCACTGCGATAGGGATGACCACCAGTCCCACCGACGTGAGGTGCAGGGGTTGCTTCGCCGTGGACACGATCCGGGTTCCTATTGGCGCGTGACACGTCCGCGCTGTTCAGGAATCGTCCTAAAGAGGAGCGGCTAAGGAAGGGTAAAGCCGCACCCTCGCAGCACGCGGCAAGATGCGGGCGTCAGGCGATTTTCTGCAAGGCGGCAGGCAGGGGCGGGGTGACCGGCTCGAAGAAGCTGGCGCGGCGCGAGGTGGGCACGAAGCGATCGGTCTGGCCGACCACGGTCTCGCCCGCGCCAAGCATCAGGAAGCCGTCCGGCATGACGGCGCCCGACAGGCGGGCAAAGGCGGTGCCGCGCACCTGCCGGTCGAAATAGAGCAGCACGTTGCGGCACAGCACCAGATCGAAGGGGATGCGCCCGGGATGCTGACCGGTGAGCAGGTTGCCCTGCGCAAACCGCACCATGCGCCGCACGTCATCGCGCACCAGCCAGCCGCGCGGGGTTTCGTCGAAATGGCGCAGCATCTGGGTGACGCCCAGCCCGCGCTGCACCTCGAACTGACTGTAAAGGCCCGAGCGCGCGGTGGCGATGGCGCGGTGCGAGACATCGGTGCCGATGATGTCGATCGTCCAGCCCTGCCAGCGTTCAGCCTGTTCGGCGAACAGCATGGCGAGCGAATAGACCTCCTGCCCCGTCGAACAGCCCGCCGACCAGATCGACAGGCGGCGCACATCCTTGCGACGGCTGGCAAGTTCGGGGAGGATTTCGCCCGGCAGCTGGTCGAAGGTCGGCTTGTCGCGGAAGAAATAGGTCTCGTTGTTGAGCAGCGCCTCAACCACTTCCTGCGCCAGATCGCCGGAAACGGGATCGGCGAGCAGGCAGACGAGCTGGTCGACATTGCTGATGCCGTGCTGGCGGAAAATCCCCGCCAGCGCCGAATTGACCCGCCAGCGGCGGCTTTCGGTCAGGTGCTGGCCGGTGCGCGCTTCGAGCAGGTCGGCGATGATCTGGTGGGAGGCTTCGCTCGCTTCCATCGCGATGCTTACCGTATCGCCGGAGCAGCGGCCCCGGCCATCACCGCATCGCCCAACCGGTCGGGCGGGGCAACCATGCTGGCCAGGCCCGCGCGCGACACGGCGCCGGGCATGCCCCACACCGCGCAGCTATCAGCGTCCTGCGCGTAGATCGCACCGCCCGCATCGACCAGCGCCTTGGCCCCGATCACCCCGTCGCGGCCCATGCCGGAGAGGATCACGCCAAGCGCGCGGCCCTCGCAGGCGTCGGCCAGGCTCGCCAGCATCGGATCGACCGAGGGCATGCAGCCGCTCGCCGCCGGTTCGCTGCTGATCCGGGTGATGAGGCCCGCCGCAGTGCGGCGCACCACGATATGCCCGTGCCCGGGGGCGATGAGGATGCGGCCCGGTGTCAGCGCGAAGCCATCGGCGGCGATGTCCGCAGGCCGCCCGCAGGCGGTTTCGATCTGCCGGGCGAAAACCGGCATGAAGCTGGCGGGAAGGTGCTGGGTGATGAGCAGCGGCACATCGAAATCGGGTGCCAGCCGGCGCAGCATCAACCCGAGCGCATGGATCCCGCCGGTCGAGGCACCGATAGCCACGACCTCGGGCCTGCGTACGCGGCGCGACAGGGCGGGGCGGGCGAAGGAAGGTTCGGCAGGCGCGGGCGGGCGGGCGGGCGCGGCGCTCTGCACCGAGGGATCGGCCGGGCGCGAGCCGAGCGCGCGGATCTTGCCGAGCAGCTGCGCGCGGTAATCCTCGGTAAAGCCCCCCGGGCGCGGTTTCAGCAGCGTGTCGGCAGCGCCCATCTGCAAGGCGGACAGGGTGTGTTCGGCCCCGTCGACCGTCAGCGAGGAGACCACCAGCACCTGCGGCCTGCCGGGCGTGGCGAGAATCGCGGGCAGCGCGTCCAGACCGCCAATCCCCGGCATCTCCAGATCGAGCAGCACCACATCGGCGGGCGAATCGGCGAGCTGGGCAATCGCGCCTTCGGCGCTGGAGGCGGTGCCGGTGATGACCAGCGCGGGATCGCTTTCGACCATCCGCTTGAAGATCGTGCGGACCGTCAGCGAATCATCGACGATCATCACCCGGATCGCAGCAGCAGCTCCGGAACGGGCAAAGGCGCGCCCCGCGCTATCGGCGCGGGGGCTGCTCGGCAGGGAGGCGGGGCGGTTCACGCAAACCCGACGAGTTGCAGTTTGATCTGCAACGTCTCGTGATCGAAGGGCTTCATGACATATTCGTCTGCGCCTGCGGAAATTGCCTGGCGGATGTGGGCAACATCGTTCTCGGTGGTGCAGAACACAACCTTGGGCTTGTCGCCGCCGGGGCGCTGGCGCAGGTGAACGAGGAATTCGATCCCCGTCATCACCGGCATGTTCCAGTCAAGCAGCACGACATCGGGCATCGCCGCATCGCAGGCATCAAGCGCCAGCTTGCCGTTTTCCGCCTCTTCCACGGCGAACCCGAGCGTTTCGAGAATATGTCTCGAAACCTTCCGGATGACGCGGGAATCATCGACGATGAGGCAAGTTTTCATGGGTCGTCCTGCGGTTGCAAAGGCCAACCTAGCGGGGATTTGGTAAGGATTGGATTAAGCTGCGGCCTCGATTTCACCGCGCACCGCCTCCGGTCCGGCGAGCAGTGCGCCAAGATCGACGAGCAGCGCGGGGCCGGCCATCGTTTCGATCATGCCGCGCGCCACACGTGACCATTCGGCGCCGAATCCGCCCGGAATCTGACCCACTTCTCCGGCGGCGGTGGTGATATCCTCGATCCCGTCGACCAGCAGGGCATAGGAATGGCCGCCTTCCGCGACCACGGCAGCGCGGTGGTCGGTCGGCCATTCGCCGTCCGCCGCATCGCTGACAAGGCCGATCGCGCGGCGGCAATCGATCACGGTCAGCGCCTGACTGCGCAGCGCGGTGATGCCCGCGATCCATGCCGGAGCGCGGGGGATGGGCGTGATCGTGCCGGTCTCGATCACCGATTTCACCTCCAGCGCGGAAAGCGCGCAGCGGCGCCCGGCGATCTGGAGGATGACGAGCAGGTCTCCGGTCATGCGGCCTCTCCGGTGCGTGCGGAAGCCACTGCGGCGAGGGCGGCGAGCAGCGCCTCGCGGTCGTAGCGGTAGATCGTCTCGCTCCCCGCCGGGGCCTCGGGCTGGTCGCGCAGGCGGATCACCCGGGGCGGGATGGGCCGGCCCAGCGCCTCGGCAACCTCGTAGACATCCTCGAACAGGATGCCGACCGTGCCGTCATCCGCTTCATCCGCCCCGACAATGTCGTAGCCCGCAGCAGCGACCAGCGGGGCAAGGATCGCACGTGCCCATTCGCCTTCGGGCAAGGTGCAGCGCAGACGTTCGGCAGCGAGCGGCGGTTCGCCATGGCGGGCGAAGAGTTCGTGCGCGTCGATCAGGGTGGCAGGCGTGCCGCCGATCAGGGTGATCGCTTCGACCAGCGGGTCTTCGGGCACCGGGCTGAGCGCGCCGGTGAGTTCGACCGCGTCCTCCACCTCGCGCACGGCATAAAGCAGTTCGCAGGTACCGTCGGACAGACGCAGCAGGCGCACGCGGTTCTGGGTGAGCGGCGCATCGGGCAGGCCGAGCAGCGGCAGGATCAGCCCATCGATCACCACGCGCGGGCGCGCGGCGGAACGGTCGATCGCGCTGGCCGGTGCGGTTTCGATGCGCTGCACCAGTTCGAGCCGCACGGCCGAACGCCGCCCGGCAAAATCGGTGAACAGCATGGCGCGCGGGGCGGTGTCGGCGGATGCCCCGGCAGCATCCTCCTCCGCCCCCAGCACGCGGGCACGGGTATCGGACACCAGCGCATGCTGCGCAGCGATATTGGCGACATCGAGCAGCAGCACGGGCGTGCCGTCATCGAGCAGGGTCGATCCGGCATAGAGCCCGGATTTCATCACCGCCGGTGCCAGCGGCTTGACCACCAGATCGCCGTGATTGTGGATGCCCTCCACTGCCAGCGCGAACAGGTCTCCACTGGCAAGGCGCAGCATGACGAGGGTCGGTTCGGTCGCGGTCGCTTCGTCTTCGGCAAGACCGAGCACCTCGCCCAGCATCAGGCAGGGCACGCGCTTGCCGCGGAAGGTGACCAGCGCGGTTTCGCCCATGCGGGTGAAATCGAGCGCGCGCGAAGACGCCTGCACGATTTCCTCGACATAGCTCTGCGGGATGGCGAAGCGGTGCCCGGCGACTTCCACGGTGAGGCCGGCGATGATGCTGAGCGTGAGCGGGATCTGGAGCGTGAAGGTGGTGCCGTGGCCGGGGGCGGATGCGACCTTGATCGAACCGCCGACCTTTTCGAGATTCTGGCGCACCACATCGAGGCCGACGCCCCGGCCCGAGACATTGCTGACCGTCTCGGCGGTGGAGAAGCCGGGTTCGAAGATCAGGTTCAGCACCTTGTCGCGCGGCATGGCGGCGCGGTCCTGTGCGGTAACGAGGCCGGTGGCGACCGCCTTGGCGGCGATGCGCTCCTCGTCCAGCCCGCGCCCGTCATCGGCAATGGCGATGCTGATCGTGTTGCCCGATTGGCGGGCGGCGATCGCGAGCAGCCCGATCTCGCGCTTGCCGTGCTGGAGGCGGGTGGAGGGGGCCTCGATCCCGTGGTCGATGGCGTTGCGGATGATGTGGGTAAGCGGATCGCGGATGGTCTCGATCATCTCGCGGTCCAGCTCCACATCGCCGCCGTCGAGATCGATCATCACCTGCTTGCCGCATTCCGCGCTGACATCGCGGACAAGGCGGGGGAGGGCGGAGAACAGCGTTTCGATGCGCTGCATCCGCATCCGCGTGATCGCGTCGCGGACGTCGGAAAGGATGGTGGTGAGGCGTTCGAAGGGGCCGTCGATGGTCGGCTGGGTCCCGGCCTGCCGCAGGCGGTGGGCCAAATCGTTGCGGGCCAGCACCATGTCGGAAACGCCGCTCATCACCCGGTCGAGCAGTTCCACGGGCAGGCGGATGGTGCGCTGGGCGGCAGGGTCGGCGCGGCGTGCCGTGGAGGTGCCTTGGTCCTCGCTTGCGGCGGCCAGACCCCCTCCAGACCCCTCCTTGACCCCCTCCAGACCGGCGCTGAACGATGTTTCATGTGAAACATCGAGCAAGGCGATGAGGTCTTCGTCCCCGCCTTCGGGACCAAAGGCGGCCAGATCTTCGCCAGCCTCGATGGCATCGATCATCTGGGCAATGCGGTCGATGATGGCGAGCACGCCGGAAACGAGGTGCTGGTCGGGATCACGGCGTCCGGCGCGGCAATCGGCCAGCGCATCCTCGGCAGCGTGGGACAGGCTGGCGAGGCGGGGGAAGTCGAAGAACCCGCAATTGCCCTTCACCGTGTGAACGAAGCGGAAGATCGTATCGAGCCGCGCGCGATCAGCCGGATCGGCCTCCCACGCGACGAGTTCGCCGCCGGAAGCCTCCAGCATTTCGCGGGTCTCGGCGATGAATTCCGCCAGCAGATCGTCCATCAGGAGCGCGCCCTCTTGCCCTTTCGGAAAGAGGCTATGCGGCAGGGTTGGTTAACAAGCGCCTAGCGCGCAGCTGCGCGGGACGGGGTATGGCTGGCAAGGACGTAGCGCACCAGCACCACTGCGGAGAGCGCGCCGAACAGGTTGGCGGCGAGCTCCGCCGAGTAGATCGCGGCAGAGCCCATCGACGGGCGCAGCAGCAGCGCGACCGGCAGCATGACGAGGAACACCCGCACCACCGATTGCCCCAGCGCATAGCCCGCCCGGTCGACCGCGTTCATAATCCCGTTGCCGACGATCAGCAGCCCGAAGCCCGCATAGCCCCAGGCGGCGATCTTGAGGTACAGGTCGAATTCGGCGACGACCCTGGGGTCATCGGTGAAAACCTGCGCGAAGGTTTCGCCTGCGGCCATCATCGCGATGGCGACGGCGAGCCCCCAGACGATGCAGAACCCGAAGGCATAGCGCACCGCTTCGCGCGCCCTGTCCTGCCGGCCCGCACCCCAATTCTGGCCGACGATGGCTCCGATTGCGCCCGACAGCCCGAGCAGGGGGACGATCACGAAGCTTTGCAAGCGTCCCGCCGCGCCGAAGCCCGCCACCGCCGCCTCCCCCTCGCGGGCGATCAGGGCCGTCAGGATCGCAAGGCCGAACGGGTTGATTGCATTGGAGAAAGCCGCCGGAAGCCCGACGCGGATGATCGATTTCGCGGAATCCATCAGGTCGCAATCGCGCAGCAGGCCGAGGTTCAGGGGCAGCGGCGTGCCCTTGAGCAGCCACACGGCGGTACACAGGCCGATCCCCCAGCCGATCCCCGTGGCATAGGCCGATCCGGCAATCCCGAACCCCTCGAACCCCAAAGCCCCGGTGATCAGAACGGGGTTCAGCACCCAGTTGGCCGCGGCAAAGGTGATGCTGACCGTGCTGGTCCGCTTCGCCTCGCCCTGACCGCGCAGCACGCCGTTGAAGCCCATGATTGCAAGGCTGAGCGGAAAGGCCATCGCATAAGGTGTCATATACGCCCGGATCAGCGGCATGAGATGCGCGGGCGCATTCATAAGCGCGAAGATCGGGTCGATCAGCAACCACAGGGCAAGGCCCATCACCAGGCCGCACAGACAGGCGAACACGATCCCGAAATTGGCGCGCCTTGCGGTCTTGGCGAAATCGCCTTCGCCCAGCGCACGGGCGACCACCGAGTTGATGCCGACCATCACGCCCACGCCCAGCGATGTGCTCGCCACGGTGACAGGGAAGATGAAGCTGATCGCCGCCAGCGGCGCGCTGCCCAGCCGGCCGATGAAATAGGCGTCAATGATGCCGACCGACATGATCGCGGCAACGCCGATCACCGCCGGCAGCGTCTGGCTGACGAGGTGGCCGGGGATGCTTCCGGTGACCAGGCGGGCGGCGGATGGGGAGGGCGAGGACATGCTTGGCCATGGCCTAGCGGGGCGGGCTCCGGCTTGCAAAGCATTCCCTCGGCGTGCGATAGCGGGCCCCAAGGACAGACGGAGAGGAATGCGCCATGGCGACCCAGCTCAAGCCGACAATTGAATGCAGCAAGGAAGAGTGGCAGGCGCGGCTCGATCTGGCGGCGTGCTACCGCATCTTCGATCACCTCGGCTGGTCGGAATCGATCTACAACCACATCTCGCTGAAGGTGCCGGGGGAGAAGGATACCTTCCTCATCAACCCCTTCGGCCTGCTGTATAGCGAGGTGACCGCCAGCAACCTCGTGAAGATCGATGTCGAGGGGAACAATGTCGGCGGTTCGCCCTACATGGTGAACAAGGCGGGCTTCACCCAGCACGCCTACTTCCACAAGCACCTCGGCGGACGTGCGGATGCGATCTGCCATGTCCACACCACCGCGACCATGGCCGTGGCGAGCCACAAGGACGGGTTGCTGCCGACCAATTTCTACGCCTGCAACTTCCAGGGCCAGATCGGCTATCACGATTTCGAGGGCGTCACCGTCCGCGCCGAAGAAGGCGAGCGGCTGGTCAAGAACCTCGGCAATCACACCATCCTGATGCTGCGCAACCACGGCCCGGTGGTGATGGACCGCACCATTCAGGGCATGTTCGTCAAGATGTGGGCCTTGCAGCGCGCCTGCGAGATCCAGGTGGCAACGCTGGGCATGGGCGAGCCAATCCTGATTTCGCAGGACGTAATCGATGTCCACCAGCGCGATCTTGCCGTGATGAGCGGGCAGGGCGGCGCGGGGCTGTTCGATTTCGAGGCGTGGAAGCGCAAGATCGACAAGATCGACGACAGCTGGCGTCAGTAAGCCGTTAAAGGGGGCCGCAATGTCGCGCATGACCGTCAACGAGCGGCCGGTCCAGTTCGACCTCGATCCGCGCATGCCGCTGCTTTACGCGCTGCGCGAGGCGATGAACCTCACGGGCACCAAGGCCTGCGGGGGCGGGACCGATTGTTCGGGGTCCTGCATGGTGCTGGTCGACGGAGTGGCGCTCAGGTCCTGTGCGATCACACTTGCCGAGGCGGAGGGGCGGCTGATCACCACGATCGAGGGGCTCAGCCGTGACCGGTCTCACCCGGTGCAGCAGGCAATGGTGGCGCAGGGCGCGATCCAGTGCGGGTATTGCACCCCCGGGATCGTCATCTCGGCCGCCGCGCTGCTCATGCGCAACACCGCGCCGACATCCGAGGATATCGTGGGCGCGATTCCCAATATCTGCCGCTGCGGGGTCTATCCACGGCTGGTGAAGGTGGTTGAACAGGCCGCCCGTGTGGCGCAGCGGCAGGAACGGGTCAGCGCCGCGCCTGCGCCGGGGATCAGCCCCGAGGATGCAGCCAAGGCGGTCCCTGCGCTGCGGGTGCCGGAAAGCGAATGAGCATGGGAAAGATGAAAGCGACGATCTGGCACAATCCGGCTTGCGGGACTTCGAGGAAGACGCTGGCGATCCTCGAGAACCTGAGCAAGGTCGAGGTGACGGTGGTGGAGTATCTGAAGACCCCGCCCACCGCCGAAAAGCTCGCCCAGCTCTATCGCGATGCCGGGATCACGCCCCAGCAGGGCCTTCGCCTGCGCGGCACGGATGCGGCGGAGCGCGGCCTGCCCGAGGCGGACGATGCGACCGTGCTGGCCGCGATGGCCGCCGATCCGATCCTGATCGAACGTCCGCTGGTGGAAACCGACAAGGGCGTGAGGCTGTGCCGACCGCAGGATGTAGTCTTGGATATTCTCTAGCGTCGGGCGCTGGAACGGTTGCGCAGCGACCGCGAACGCACGCGCGCGAGCCGCAGGCGATCAGGCCCGCTGGGCCTGAAACTCGCCGAGGACGGGGCCGCGGAGGCGACCCCGCAATCAGGAACGCGTAAGCTCCCGGTCGGCCTGAAGCTTCACCCATCCGTGCACCAGCACCACGGCGCACAGCGCCACGATCAGACCGAAGCCCAGCCAGTCGGAATGGCCGTAGAGCCACACGCCGAGCGCCGGGGCATAGATGTAGCTGGCGCCTGCCAGTGAGGCCACAATCCCCGAGGCCTGCCCTTGCTCGGCCCGCGTGACGGCGAGCGAGGTGCCAGCGGTCGTCCCCGGGCGGAACAGGCCGAAACCCAGTGAGGCGATGGCGTAGCCGAGCGCGATCAGGTGCAGGTCGCCCGCTACCGCGAGCAGGACTGTGCCAAGCGCCGCCGCGGTGATACCCCACAGCGTCGCCGCACGCGGGCCGAGATCGAAACGCGGGATCAGGCCCCATTGCGCAAGCAGCGTGGCAATCGCCCCGCTCATCAAGACGAGGCCGATGGGGCCCGCCCCTGCATCGGGGTTCTCGCGCAGGCCCAACCGGTCGAGCACGAGGAAGCCCGCGATCCCCTGCACCATCGCCTGCGCATGGCCGCCGACCAGCCCGGCAAACACCCACGGGCGCAGCCGCTCGTCCCGCCAGGTGAGGCGCGGGGGATCGGCCATGCTTTCGTCGGCCTCTCCCGGATCGGCAGGGGCTCCCGATGCGCTGGCATAGGGCGCGGCTTGGCCACGCGCGGCATATTGCGGCTCGTCATCCGGCAGTCGCAGACGCAGCAGCACCAGCGCGACCACGCCGATCGCGGCAAAGCACAGGAACGGCCCGGTGAGGCCCAGCCCGAGGAACGGCACCACCATCAGCGGCGCCAGCGCCGGACCGATCACCGTGCCGAGACCAAAGCTCGACGCGATCAGCGAGAGCGCCTGCGTGCGTTCGGCACGCGGGGTGCGCGAGGCGACATAGGCCTGCACTGCCGGCGGCGCCGCACTGCCGAACCCGCCGTACAGGCTGCGCGCCAGCGCAAAGGCGATCAGCGTCCAGAACGCGCCCATCAAACCCGAAAGGCCCGCCCACAGAGCGACTCCGCACAGCACGAAAGAGGTGATGAAACCCGCCAACCCCAGCGCCATCATCGCCTTGCGCCCGCGCTTGTCGGACCGCCGCGCCCAGAACGGCGCGCACACCACCCACAACAGCGCCGACCACGAATAGGCGAGGCTGATCCACACATCATCGACCTTCAGCGCCGTCCCTATCGAGGGCATCACCGATTGCATCGCGGTGTTGCCCGCCGCCGTCACCAGCATGACCATGAACAGCAGCGCCATGCGCGATGGCGGGATTGCGCCTGTCGGGGCCGGGCGGGTCACATGGGGATCGGTCTCGGCCATGGGAGGCGCGGCGCCTCTATTCGAACAGGTCGGCGTCCCCGTCGGGGACGGGCTGCGAGAGCTGGCGGTAGATCGCCACGGTCAGCGCGTAGGAGATGGTGTAGAACACCGTCAGCATCAGCGCGAAGAAGGCTGCATTGCCGAACAGCGCGACCCTGTCGCCCAGCGCAGCGAACACCAGGCCCACGACCAGCAGCAGAATCAGCGCGATCACCATGAACAGCAGGGTGAGCATCAGGAAGAAGCCGAACAGGCGGAACGAATTCGCCTTGGTCAGTTGCCACGACCGGCGCAGCGCCTCGATGGGATTGCGCTGCGAACCCAGCACGATCACCGCGATCGCGAGGGAGAACTTGATCGTCAGGTACAGGGTCACCGGCAGCAGGAGAAAGCTGACCAGCGCCTCGGCGAGTTCGGGCAGCAGGCCCGCAAGCAGCGAGGGCAGCTGGGTGATCAGCCCGATCAGCAATTGCGCGCCCAGCACCGGCAGCAGCAGGCGGGGCAGGTTTTGCAGCACCTCGCGCACTGTCGGCCGCCCCGGATCGCCGAGCAGCGAGAGGATCGCGATACTCGCGCACAGCTGGCCGATCAGGACCAGCAGCAGTGACCACCAGTTGGCGACCAGCAGCGCGTTGATCTGCGCAGCGATGCGTTCGGGGTTCGGCTCCCCGCCTTGGGGGCTGAAATCGATGCCGCTGCTCAGCAGCGCCATCATCAGCACAAACACCGGCAGGAACAGGAACACGCCCGCCAGCACACCCACCAGATCGCGGTTGGCGCCGATCAGGCCGGTCGCCTGCGTCCAGGCCTTGCCCATGTCGAGCTTGCGGAGTTGCATCGCGGATCCCTTTCTCGCGCGGCTGGCGTAAGGCGCAATCGCCTCTTGATCTCGCCGCTCAATGCCCCCACCGGTGCGCCATGGCAAGCACTGCTCCGGGCGAGACCCCTGCATTTCCCATAGAATGGCGGCGCGACGTCGCACAGGTGCCCTATGCTGTCGCGCTCGCGGAAATGGACGCGAGGAACGCGGCGGTGCATGCGGGCGACGCGGCGGAACTGGTATGGCTGCTCGAACACCCGCCGGTCTACACCGCCGGCACCAGCGCCGATCCGGCCGAACTGGTCGATCCGCGTTTCGAGGTGGTCGAGGCTGGACGCGGCGGGCGCTACACCTATCACGGCCCCGGCCAGCGGGTCGGCTATCTGGTGCTCGATCTGGCAAAGCGGGGCAAGGACGTGCGCTGCTTCGTCCACGCGATCGAGGGCTGGGTGATCGCCACGCTCAAGACGTTCGGGGTCGAAAGCTGGCGCGCCGAAGGCCGCGTCGGCATCTGGACCCGCGACATTGACGGCAGCGAGGCCAAGATCGGCGCGATCGGCGTCAGGGTCCGGCGCTGGGTGACGATGCACGGCTTTTCGGTGAATCTCGACCCGGACCTCAGCCACTTCGGCGGCATTGTCCCCTGCGGGATTGCCGAATACGGCGTCACCAGCCTCGCGCGGCTGGGATTGCAGGTTTCGGCGCAGGAATGGGACGACGCGCTGATCGCGTGCGGCGCGGATTTCCTTGACGCCTTGGACGCAGCGGCGAAAAGAGCGTGCCGATGAAACGCGCAGCACTCCTCGCCCTGCCTCTGGCGCTCGCTGCGTGCGAGCAGCAGGCCACTGCGCCTGCCGAGCAAGGCCGCGCCGCCTCTGGAGAGGTGCTGCCCGGATCGGTCAGCGATGCGATGATCCCGCTTGAACAGCTCGATTCGCAGGCCCCGCTCGCGCCGCGTCAGGCAGCGCCGGTCGGCGATGTCGATGCCGAGCAGCCGGATGTCGAGCCGGTGCCGGGGATCGACGCACCTCCGGCAAGCGAAGGGGCCGGAACAGCCCCTGCTGCTCCGGCCCCCGCTCCCGTCCAGTAAGGCGGGCGGCTTACTCGGCCGCCTGCGCCTGCTCCTCTGCGAGGGTCGGGTAATCGACATAGCCTTCGGGGATCGGGAAGTACCAGCTCTTGGGAACGTCCTTGTTGGGGTTCCAGTGCGCGCCGGCCGCGATCCGCTTTTCGAGATCGGGGTTGGAGATATAGGGGCGGCCAAAGCTCACCGCGTCGCACTTGCCGCTGGTAACGTCGGCTTCCGCCTGCTCGGCGGTGTAATCCGAATTGAGGATCAGCTTGCCGGTGTAAATCTGGCGGATCAGCGGGCTTTGCTT
>JAIEOM010000096.1 GCA_019750455.1 Sphingomonadales bacterium
CGCAGGCTCGGGCCCGGCCAAGGAATATGCCCCCAAGGCGGCCGCCGCCGGGTGCATCGTGATCGACAATTCCTCGCTCTACCGCATGGACCCCGATGTGCCGCTGATCGTGCCCGAGGTGAACCCTGACGCGATCGACGGCTACACCGCGCGCAACATCATCGCCAACCCCAACTGCTCTACCGCGCAGCTGGTGGTGGCGCTGAAGCCGCTGCACGACGCCGCAACGATCAAGCGCGTGGTGGTCTCGACCTACCAGTCGACCTCGGGCGCGGGGAAGGCCGGGATGGACGAGCTGTTCGCCCAGAGCCGCGCGATCTTCGTCGGCGATCCGGTGGAGCCGCAGAAGTTCACCAAGCAGATCGCCTTCAACGTCATCCCGCATATCGACGTCTTCCTCGACGATGGTTCGACCAAGGAAGAATGGAAGATGGTGGTCGAGACCAAGAAGATCCTCGATCCCAAGATCAAGCTGACCGCGACCTGCGTGCGCGTGCCGGTGTTCGTGGGCCACTCGGAATCGGTCAACATCGAGTTCGAGAACGAGCTTTCCGCCGAGGCCGCAATGGACATCCTGCGCGAGGCGCCCGGCGTGATGCTGATCGATAAGCGCGAGGACGGTGGCTACATCACTCCGATCGAATGCGTCGGCGATGCGGCAACCTTCGTCAGCCGCGTGCGCGAGGATCCGACGGTTGAGAACGGCCTCACCATGTGGGTGGTCTCTGACAACCTGCGCAAGGGCGCTGCGCTGAACGCGGTGCAGATCGCCGAACTGCTCGGCCGCCGCCACCTCAAGAAGGGCTGAGCGCGATGCGGATGGGTCTTCTCGCGCTGGCAGGCGCGGCTGCGTTGGCGGGATGTGACAGCGGTGACGTGCCCAGCCCCGCTGAACGCCAGCAGAGCGAAGCCGCCCCTGCGCCGGTTGCCGCCAACGCGGTCGAGCTGCGCTCCGACGGGCTGAGCGCAGGCGCGGAGAGCTTCTATTTCGCCGCCGGACGGGCCGAGGTGGAAGCTGCACTTACGAAGGCGCTGGGGGCCAAGCTGCGCTCTGGCGAGAACCCCGAATGCGGGGCGGGGCCGATCACCTTCACCGATTTTGCGGGCGGGCTGACGGCTCATTTCCAGGAAGACCGGCTGGTGGGGTGGAACTGGCACTTGCCGCAGGACGGTGATGCCAAGGCCGGCGGCACTGTCAGCCTGCCCGGCAAGGTGCAGGTCGGAACGGCCCGCGCCGTGCTGGAGGCCGCGCCCGGTTTCGCGCCGATTCAGGGCAGCACGCTGGGTGAGGAATTCGCGCTGGGCCAGAAGATCGGCGGGTTCATCGCCGGCGACAAGGTCGAGATGCTCTACGCCGGAACGCAGTGCTTCTTCCGCTGAGGCCTACTCCGACAGCGCAACCGGTCCGGCCGGCCCGCGGTTGCCGCGCATCAGCAGCGCCAGCGGAGCAGCGGCGAGCGTGATCCACATCATCGCCCAGAAATCGTCGATATAGGCGATCATCGCCGCCTGCCGGTTCACCTCGGCATCGATGATCGTCATCGCCGTGTCACCGAGCGCCTGGAAGCGGTCGATGGTGGAGAAATCGACCATGCTGCCGGTCGCTGCCGTGATGTGGGTGCCAAGGTCAGCGTGGGCGGTCTGGATGTTGCGGGACAGCAGCACGGTCATCCACGCGATCCCCGCCGATGCACCAAGCGAACGCAGCAGGTTGAGCAGGCTCGACCCGTCCGTGCGGAGCGCCGGGCTAAGCGTGGCAAAGGCGCTGACCTGCAAGGGGATGAAGACCAGCCCCATGCCAAGGCCTTGCAGCAGGCCGCTGACGATCACGTGCATCTCGTCCACCTCCAACGACCAATGCGCCATCTGCCACAGCGAAAAGGCGCAGATCAGAAAGCCGCTCGCCACCACCGGACGCGCGTCGATCCCGCGGCGCATCAGCAGGCCGGATAGCTGCATCGAGACGAGAATTCCTACGCCGCGCGGCATCAGCACGATGCCGGTGTCGATCACGCCGTAGCCGAACAGGTTCTGGAGCATAGGCGGCAGCAGCGCCATGGTTGCGAACATCACGATCCCGATCACCACCATGAAGGCGAGCGCGATGGCAAAGTTGCGATCGGCAAACAGCGCGCGGTCGAACATCGGGGCGGGGGCGGCGGCGAAGTGGATGACCACCATCCACGTCGCCGATAGGGTGAGCAGGAGGTAGATCCAGATTTCCGCCGAAGCGAGCCAATCGAGGTGCGCGCCGCGATCCAGCATCAGCTGGAAGGCGGTCAGGGCCACGGCGAGCAGCAGGAACCCCGTGATGTCGAAGCGCCGCTTGCGGCGCGGGCGCTTGGGCAGGCAGGCGATCAGGATCGCCAGCGAGGCAAGGCCCACGGGAAGGTTCACGAAGAACACCCAGCGCCAGTTCGCGGTCTCGGTCAGCCAGCCGCCAAGGATCGGGCCGAGGATCGGGCCGATCATGATTCCCATCCCCCACACCGCCATGATCTGCGGATGGCGGGAGGGGCGGGTGGCATCGAGCATGAAGGACTGGCTGAGCGGCGCGATGAAGGCTCCGGCCACGCCTTGCAATGCGCGGAAGGCAACCATCTCCTCAAGGTTCTGCGCCAGCCCGCACAGCATCGAGGCGAGGATGAAACCGGCGACCGAGCCGATGAACAAGGTGCGTGCGCCGATCCGGTCCGCCAGCCACCCGGTGAGCGGCAGAGCCACGGCCGAGGCGATGATATAGCTCGTCAGCACCCATGTGATCGTGTCGACCGTCGCCCCCAGCGAGGACTGCATGTGGGGCAGGGCGACATTAGCGATGGTGGTGTCGAGGATCTGGAGGAGCGACGCGGCCATCACGCCGACAATCATCAGCGGGTAGTTGCTGCTTTCCAGTTCCGGAAAATCCAGACCCCCTCCAGCCCCGTCTTGCGGCGGGCCAGCCTCCGCTTGACCGGCGTCAGGGGTGGCCTTGGCCCCGCTTGCCACGTCAATTTTGCCGCTTTTTGCCGGTAAACACGGTGACTTCGGAGGAAAGCCCGGCGATCAGACGGCGCGGACTGTTGCCTTCGATCGCGATCCGGACCGGGACCCGTTGGGTGACCTTCACCCAGTTCCCGGTCGCATTCTGTGCCGGCAGCACCGAGAACTCCGCACCCGTTCCCGCGCCGATGCTGGCGACACGGCCCTTGAGGACAAGGTCGGGGTAGGCATCGAAGCGGATCTCGGCACGCTGGCCCACCGCCATCTCGGCAAGGTCGGTCTCCTTGAAGTTGGCTTCCACGTAGGTCGATCCTTCACGCACAAGCGTCAGCACCGGCAGGCTCGGTACAACCTGCTGGCCCGGTTGCAGGCGGTCGGCCTGTGCGACGCGGCCTGCGACAGGGGCGCGCACTTCGGTGCGGCGCAGCGAGAGTTCGGCGTTGGCACGCCGCGCCTCGGCAGCGGCGACCTGCGGGTTGACGCCGGGGACCGCCGGGCCGGTCGCCAGCCGCGCTCGGGCTTCGCGCTGGCGGTCCTCCGCCTGCCGCACCCGTTCGCGCGCCTGTATCACTGCCTGTTCGGCAGCCTCATAATCGGCCTTGGTCGAAAAGCCTTTCTCGCGCAGCGCCCGCACCCGCTCGAAGCGTGCCTCGGCAAAACCCACGTCGCTGCGGGCGGCTGCGATGTCGGTGCCGGTGAGGTCGGCATCATTGCGCAGGGCGATGACATTGGCCTGCGCGCCGGCGATGGCGGCGTTGGCTTCCGCGATCTGGAGACGGAACGGCTCGGGATCGATCCGGAACAGCAGTTGCCCCGCCTGCACCTTGTCCCCGTCCTTCGCCAGCACCTCGGTGATCGCCCCGCCGACTTCCGCGCTGACCGAGACCATGTCCTGCTTGATATAGGCATTGTCGGTCGAAACCTTGCCCTGAAGGCTCTGCCAGTAGAGCCAGCCACCCAGCATCAGCGCCAGCGGGACGACCAGCATCAGCGCCCAGCGTCCCCATGAGCGATCGGGCTGCTGCGCCTCTGGCGAGGGCGGCAGGGTGACAGCGGCCGCTTCGGTTGCGCGGGCGGGATCGGCTTCAGCCATGGGCGGCCTCGGGTTGGCGGGCGGCGACAAGATTGGCGGCGATGCGATCAAGCATGCGGGCGAACAGTTCGCGCTCGGCCGGGGCGAAGCCTTGGAGCATGTCTTCGAACAGGGCTTCGACACTGGTCCGCAGCCGCGTGACAATGCCGCGGCTTTTGTCGGTGAGGTGCAGGATGCGCGCGCGGCGGTCGGCGGGATCTGCCTGGCGCTCGACCCAACCGGCATCCTCCAGCCGGTCGACTATGCGGGTGAGGGTGATCGGCTCGATTTCCAGCCGTTCCGCATAGAAGGCCTGGTTCTGACCGGGCGCGCGTTCGAGCGACAGCAGCAGTCGTGCCTGCGGCCCCGTCAAACCCAAGGAGCGCACCCGGTCATCGAACAGGCGGCGCAATTGGCGTGAGTTGTCGGCGAGTCGGTAGCCCGTTTCGATGCTCATGCGTGCCCTTATAATAAGCGGGCTTACTATATTCAACCGTGCTGGCGGCGCGCGGCGAAGCGCGCTAGCAGGCGGGCCATGACCCATATGACCGAACAATTCGCCAGCTTCGACGGTACCCGTCTGGCCGTTCACACAATCGGCGAAGGGCGCCCTGTGGTGCTCCTCCACGGGCTGTTCTCCAGCGCCCAGATGAACTGGATCAAGTGGGGACATGGCGAACGGCTGGCAGCGGCGGGGATGCGGGCGATCATGCTCGATTTCCGCGTCCACGGGCAGAGCCAGGCGCCGCGCGATCCGCAGGCCTATCCCCCCGGCGTGCTGGTGCGCGATGTGGCGGCGCTGGCTGAACACCTCGCGCTTGAGCCGGGCGGCTTCGATCTTGTCGGCTTTTCGCTGGGCGCGCGCACCGCGATCCACACAGTCGCCCACGGCATCCTGGAGCCGCGCCGGTTGTGCGTGTGCGGGATGGGCGTGGAGGGCCTCGCCGGGTGGGAGCGGCGGGCGAACCACTTCAAGCGGGTGATCGACGAATTCGACACCATCAAGCCCGGCGATCCGGCCTATACGGCGCGCACTTTCCTGAAGTCACAGGGTGTCGACCGCGTCGCGGCGCGACTGCTGCTGGATGCGATGGACGATTTTGACCTCGCGATGCTGGCGAACATCACCATGCCGACGGCGGTAATCTGCGGCGACGAGGATCAGGACAACGGCTCTGCCGAAGATCTCGCCGCGCTGCTCCCGGATGCGCGCTACATCGAGGTGCCCGGCGGGCATCTCAACAGTGTGACGAAGCCCGAACTCGGTCTGGCGATAGCAGGCTTCTTGGCGGCTTGATTCCGGCGGGCGAGGGGTTCAAACCCTGCGGCGTTGTCACATGCCTGACGGGAAACTTGCCTCATGAAACTCGCCGCCCCCTTCCTCAAGGGCGCCGCCGCGCTCGCCATCGCCGTTGCCGCGCCGCTTGCCGCGCAGGACGCAGCGCCCGCGCCGGCCGCTTCCGCTACGACCTATCCCGAAACGCCCGAGGGCGCGAAGGCATGGATCGCCGCAGTCGAAGCCGATCTGGCGGCCTTCTCGGTCGAATATGGCCATGTCTCGTGGCTCAATGCGACCTATATCAACCACGACAGCGATACGCTGGCAGCCAAGTACGGCGCAGAGCTGACGCTCAAGCAGGTCGGCTATGCCAACGAAGCGGCGCGCTATGCCCGGGTTGCGGGGCTGGATGCGGAGACTGTCCGCAAGCTTGACATGCTGCGGAACGGCATCGGCCTGCCCGCACCCAACCGCCCCGGCGCCGCCGAGGAGCTGAACGCAATCGCCACCAGCCTCGGCTCGGCCTACGGGCGCGGCAAGGGCACGCTCAATGGCCAGCCCATCAACGGCAGCGACATCGAGGCCGAAATGGGCAACCTCGAACGCACGCCTGACGAGCTCAAGGAAATGTGGGCGAGCTGGCACGACAATGTCGGCGCGCCGATGCGCAAGGATTATGCGCGCATGACCGCGCTCGCCAATGAAGGCGCCAAGGAGCTCGGTTTTGTCGATTACGGCGCGATGTGGCGTTCGGGCTATGACATGCCGCCCGAACAGTTCGCCGCCGAGACCGAGCGGATGTGGCAGGAGGTGAAGCCGCTTTACATCGCGCTCCACACCTATGTGCGCCGCAAGCTCAACGAGAAATACGGCGATGCCGTGCAGCCCCGCACCGGGCCGATCCGCGCCGACCTGCTCGGCAACATGTGGGCGCAGGAATGGGGCAATATTTACCCGCTGGTTGCCCCCGCAGGTGCGGGCGATATCGGCTATGACCTCACCGACCTGATCGCCAAGAAGAACCTCGATGCCGTCGGCATGGTCAAGGTCGGCGAGCAGTTCTTCTCCTCGCTCGGTTTCGAACCGTTGCCCGCGACCTTCTGGGAGCGCAGCCAGTTCACCAAGCCGGCCGACCGCGAAGTGGTGTGCCATGCCTCGGCCTGGAACATCGACAATGTCGATGACCTGCGCATCAAGATGTGCATCAAGCCCAATGGCGATGACTTCATCACCATCCACCACGAGCTTGGCCACAACTACTACCAGCGCGCCTATAACAAGCAGGATCCACTGCACCTGAACGGCGCGAATGACGGCTTCCACGAGGCGATCGGTGACATGATCGCGCTGTCGATCACGCCCGAATATCTAGTGCAGATCGACATGCTCGATCCCAAGGACGTGCCGAGCGCCGACAAGGATATCGGTCTCTTGCTGCGGCAGGCGATGGACAAGGTCGCGTTCCTGCCTTTCGGCCTGCTGCTCGATCGCTATCGCTGGGGGCTTTACGACGGTTCGATCCCGGAAGCCGCGATGAACACCGGGTGGAACCAGCTGCGCCGCGATTATCAGGGCGTGGTGCCGCCGGTGCCGCGTGACCCGGCGGGCTTCGATGCGGGGGGCAAGTACCACATCCCCGGCAACGTCTCTTACACCCGCTACTTTCTGGCGCGTCTGCTCCAGTTCCAGTTCTACAAGGCCGCCTGCGACACTGCCGGGTGGAAGGGGCCGCTGCACCGCTGCTCGTTCTACGGCAACAAGGAGGTCGGCACGAAGCTGAACGCGATGCTGGAGATGGGCGCATCCAAGCCGTGGCCCGATGCGCTGGAGGCCTTCACCGGCGAGCGGCAGATGAGCGGCAAGGCGATGGCGGAATATTTCGCTCCGCTGAAGCGTTGGTTGGACGAGCAGAACAAGGGCGAGAAGGCAGGCTGGTGACAATACGCGGGGGCGGTATCGTAACAGGGGCGGCGGCGCTGCTGGCGCTTGCCGCCTGCGCGCCGGTCGAAACGCCGGGCGAGGGCGTGGCGGCAGCGATGCCGCCCACACTGTTCGTGGCGGCCAAGCGCGGCAACACTTTGTCCAAGGTCGATCTGGCCACGGGCAGGGAGGTGCTGCGCCTGCCGAGCTGCACCAACCCGCACGAGCTGGCGACCTCGCCCGATGGCCAGCATGTCGCGCTGGCCTGCTATGGCGGGACGAGCGTCGATGTGTTCCGCACCGACAGCCTCGAACGGGTCAAGAGCATCGACCTTGGCTCGAATGCCCGGCCGCACGGGATCGTCTGGCACGCCAGCGGCAATATCTACACGACCGCCGAGGGGCGCCGTTCGATCTTCCAGATCGTCGGGCCGATGACCAGCGCGCCGGTTACCTTCGAATTCGCGACGGGCAAGGAAGGCAGCCACATGCTCGCCGTCAGCCCCGACGAGCGCACGGCCTGGACCACCGACCTTGGCTCGCGCACTGTTACGCGGGTTGATCTTCGCACCCGCCGCGCGCCGCTGTCGGTGACGGTTGGCGAGGAGCCCGAGGGCATATCTCTCTCGCCTGACGGGAAAACCCTGTGGGTCTCCGCGCGCGGCTCCAATCAGGCCTTTGCGCTCGATCCGCAGACGATGGAGGTGCGCGATACTGTCGCCACCGGGCGCTTCCCGTTGCGCATCGCCGTGCGTCCGCAAGGCGATGTCGCGGTCACCAGCGATCTTCAGGACGGCAGCCTTAGCGTCATCGACACCGCCACGGCCAAGGTGATCCGCACCATTCCTGTCTCCGGTCCCGCCGAGGCGCAGACCCGGTTTCAGGTCACGATCCTGTGGTCCGCCGACGGGGAGCGCATCTATGTCGCCGAGACCGGCACAGACACAGTCGCCGAGGTGGATTTCGCCAGAGGCACGGTCCTGCGCCGTCTCAAGGCGGGTGAGGGCGGGGACGGGATGGCGATCCTGCCTTGAAGGCGGCGCGCCCCCTTGCGATTGTCGGCTGGCGCGAGCTGGTGAGCCTGCCGGAACTGGGCCTGTCGGGCATTCCGGCCAAGATCGATACCGGCGCGCGCACCTCGTCGCTGCATGCCCACGTGCTTGAGGACTTCGAGCGCGGGGGCGAACGCTTTGTGCGTTTTGCGGTCGATTGGGGCGGGACGCGTCATTTCTGCGAGGCGGTGCATGTCGATGTGCGCGGCATCACCTCCTCCAACGGCGACCAGCAGACGCGCTTTGTCATAAAGACGCCGCTGACGATCGGTAATCTCACCTTCCGGGCGGAAATCAGCCTGGCGGACCGATCCCAGATGCAGTTCCCGATGCTGATCGGCCGAACAGCGCTGCGGCGAAGGATGGTGGTGGATAGCGGACATTCGTGGCTGCAATCACCCGAGATAGCGCATATGGGGCGCATCCGCCGGTAAAGCACCGGTCTTGAAAGGGTCTTCATGAAAATCGCGATGCTGGCGCGCAACGCCAACCTCTATTCGCACAGGCGGCTGAAGGAGGCCGCCGAGGCGCGGGGGCACACGCTCGACATCCTCAACACGCTGCGCTGCACGGTGCACATCGCCAGCCATCGCCCGCAGGTGTTCTATAACGGCGCGCCGATCCAGGCCTATGATGCGGTGATCCCGAGGATCGGGGCCTCGATCACCAATTATGGCCTTGCAATCCTTCGGCAATTCGAGATGGCGGGAATCTGGTCCCTCAACGAGAGCGTCGCCATCGGGCGCAGCCGCGACAAGCTGCGCAGCTTGCAAATCCTCGCCAAGCACGGGCTCGGCCTGCCGCTTACCGCCTATGCCAACGACCCTAAGCAGGCCGAAGAGATCATCCGGGCGGTCAAGGGGCCGCCGGTGGTCATCAAGCTGATCGAGGGGACGCAGGGCATCGGCGTGGTGCTGGCCGAGACGATGAGCAGCGCCAAGTCGGTGATCGAGGCGTTCCGGGGCGCCAACGTCAACATCCTCGTGCAGGAGTTCATCAAGGAAGCCGGCGGCACCGATATCCGCGCGCTGGTGGTGGGCGGCAAGGTGGTCGCGGCGATGAAGCGCACCGGAGCGGCAGACGAGTTCCGCTCCAACCTCCACCGCGGTGGCAGCGCGCAGGTCATCAAGATCACGCCCGAGGAACGCTCCACCGCGGTGCGGGCGGCCAAGCGCATGGGGCTGAACGTGTGCGGGGTGGACATGCTGCGGTCCAACCACGGCCCGGTCATCATGGAGGTCAATTCCTCGCCCGGCCTCGAAGGGATCGAGAGTGCGACGGGCAAGGACATTGCCGGCCAGATCATCGATTTTCTCGTCGCCAATGCGGTCAACGGCAACACCAAGACCAAGGGCCGGGGTTAATCGCCCGCCGCCCCCGATGTTTCACGTGAAACGCGGGGGAAAAACTGGGCTGGAGGGGGGCTGACCGGGGTCTGGGTGGGGTCTAACGGGGGGCTGGACCCCATCAGGCGTTGCGTGCCATCAGCCCGCCATCGACCGGGATCGCCGCGCCGGTGATGTAGCTTGCCGCCGGCAGCACCAGCGAAAGCGTGATGTGCGCCACCTCCTCGGGCTCGCCATAACGGCGCAGCGCCGTGCGGCGTTTCGCGAAGATCACCTTGTGCTCTTCGGCCACGGCATCGGTCATCGCGGTGCGGATCGGGCCGGGGCAGATGCAATTGACCGTGATCCCCTCCGGCCCGAGATCGACCGCCAGCCCGCGCGTCAGCCCGATCACGCCGGTTTTGGCGGCGACATAGGGCGTGTCCCCCAGGGTCGCGCCGAGCCCCTCGGTCGAGGCGATGTTGACGATCCGCGCGGCATCGCTCTGCCTGAGGAACGGCAGGCAGGCGCGCACCATGCGCTGCTGCGCGGTCAGCATCACCGCCAGCGCGCGGGTCCACACCTCCTCGTAGGCCGGATCGTCGAGCGCGCAGAAGCTCGATACCCCCGCATTGTTCACCAGAATGTCGATCCCGCCCAAGTCCGCGGCAATCTGCGCCACGACCCGCGCGACTGCTTCCCCGTCCGCCACGTCGAGCGCGTAGGCCCGCGCCCCGCCGCCGCACTCAGCGGCCACGGCGGCTGCTGCTGCGGCATCGCGGTCGACCACGGCAACCGCAGCCCCCTCGGCAGAGAACAGCAGCGCGGTGGCCCGGCCCATGCCGCTGCCTGCACCGGTGATGATCGCAGTGCGCCCGGCGATGGAGCGCGAGAGGGTGGGGCTGGGCATCGGGCAGTCTCCGGAAAGGATGGGCAGGCGTGCAGGCTAGCGCCGCATCCGGATTGCGTCATCCGGTCATGACCAAATATTCCAATCCATGCAGGCAGCGAATCGGCTATGGGCTGGATTGGGTCTGCAACGGAGGGAATTTCATGACCACACGCCGTTTCTTGTCGCTGTCTGTTCTCGCCGGGCTGGCCTTTGCCACTGCGGCCCCTGCCGCCGCCGAGGATGCCAGCGTCGCCCGGCGCCTCGATAGCGAGGGGCTGAAGTACGAAGTGGACAGTGACGGCGATTACAAGCTGACCTTCAACTATTCCAAGGAAGGCCGCACCCAGCTGGTGTTCGTGTCCGGCACTGCCCAGGAAGTGGGCGGCATGACGATCCGCGAAGTCTTCTCGCCAGCCGCCCGGATCGAGAAGGACGGGATCGATGGCAGCAAGGCGCTTGAACTGATGGCAGGCTCGGCGCAGATGAAGCTGGGCAGCTGGGAAATCCGCGGCGACGTGCTCTATTTCGTCATCAAGGTGCTCGACAATGCGACCGCGAAAGAGCTTTCCGGCATGCTCGACATCGCGGCCGAAACCGCCGATGACAAGGAAATCGAGCTGTCGGGCGACCGGGACGACCTGTAAGGCGTCCCGGCCCCGGAGCGGGGTCGATGGAAGGGCGGCGTGGGGGCCCGCCGCCCTTTCTGCTTACCGGAACGGCGGTTCGTTGAACGCGCGCAGCTTGCGGCTGTGCAGGCGGTCGCCCTCGTCGCGCAGCATGGCGCAGGCGACGATGCCGATCTGGAGGTGGGCGGCAATCGCCTCTTCGTAGAACTTGTTGGCCTGCCCCGGCAGCTTGATCTCGCCGTGGAGCGGCTTGTCCGAGACGCACAGCAGCGTGCCATAGGGCACCCGGAAGCGGTAGCCCTGCGTGGCGATGGTCGCGCTTTCCATGTCGATGGCGATGGCGCGGCTTTGCGAGAAGCGCTTGGCTGACGAGGAATAGCGCAGTTCCCAGTTGCGATCGTCGGTGGTGACGACCGTGCCGGTGCGCATCCGCTGCTTGAGATTGGCGCCCTGAACGCCCGCAACCTCCTCCGCGGCGGCGGCCATCGCCTGCTGCACTTCGGCAATCGGCGGGATCGGCACTTCGGGCGGCAGGACCGGATCGAGCACGTGGTCGTCACGCAGATAGGCGTGGGCGAGAACGAAGTCGCCGATCTTCTGGGTGGAACGCAGCCCGCCGCAGTGGCCGATCATCAGCCACGCATGGGGGCGCAGCACGGCGAGGTGATCGCAGATCGTCTTGGCGTTGGACGGGCCGACGCCGATGTTGACCAGCGTGATCCCGCGTCCGTCCTCGCGGATCAGGTGATAGGCGGGCATCTGGTGGCGGCGCCAGGCGGTGTCGTTGAGCTGGTCCTGCGCGTGCGGCGTGGCGGTGCGGATGTCGAGTCCCGCGGCGCCGGTCAGCGCGACATAGCCATCCTTGCCGATCTGCGTCGCACCCCAGTTCACGAATTCATCGACATAGCGGTGATAGTTCGTGAACAGGATGAAGTCTTGGAAATCGCTGACTTCGCTTCCGGTGTAATGCTTCAGCCGGGCGAGCGAGTAATCGGTGCGCAGGCCATCGAACAGCGAGAGCGGCATTTCGCTCATCCCGTCGACCTCGATCCCGTCTGCCAGCTCGTCACCGATCAGCGCGAGGTCGGTCGAGGGGAAATGCGCGGCGATATCCTGCGGCGCGATGCCGACCATCGCCGCCCCTGCCTCGCCATCGAGCACGTAGGGGAAAGGGATTTCCTGCCGCGAACGGCTGACCGTGACATCGACCTCGTATTCGCTGGCGATCAGCTGGAGCTGTTCGGTCAGATACTGGGTGAACAGCTCGGGATGGGTGACGGTGGTGGTGTAGGTGCCCGGCGTCTCCAGCCGCCCGAAGGCGCGGCTGCGATCGCGCGGGGCGCCGACGCCGTTGTAGCGCAGGGTGATCTGCGGATAGGCGTAGCTGCCGTCGGCCCGCTTGGCGGGGGCGGGCACCGTGCCGTCGCGCCCGAAGGCGATCACATCGTCACGCAGGGTGCGGACCGCTTCGTCATAATGCTGCTGAAGCTGGTCGAGGATGGCGGGAATATCGATCATGGCAGTTGTCTCTGCTCCTTTGTTGTTATCGTTGGGTGACAGCACCTTTGCGCGTGGCGGTCCTTCTTGCAAGAACGGCGCTGTTTACAAGAAGGGCGCGAAGATCGAGGTGATCTTCGCGCCCTGCTGTGTTTCTTGGCCGGAAGGCCGGGAAGCTTAGGCTTCGTCGCCGCCGTCGAGCAGTTCGGCGGGGATTTCACCCGGCTCGAGGCTGGTGTCGATGCGGGTGGCTTCGGCCTGTTCCTCGATCTCGCGCTGTTCGTCGGCGAACATCGCGGCCAGCACGTCGACGCCTTCGCTCTGCAGCTTGGCTTCGTCGTCCGAACGGGCCACGTTGGCCTTCACGGTCACGCGCACTTCGGGGTGCAGGGCGATGGTCACGTCGTGCATGCCGATGGTCTTGATCGGCGAGCCCATGATGACCATGCGCTTGTCGACCGAGTGGCCCTGATCGGCGAGGCCCGACACGATGTCGCGCACGCTGACCGAACCGTAAAGCTGACCGGCGTTCGAAGCGGCGCGGATCAGCACCACTTCTGCACCGGCAACCTTCTGGCCCTGCGCTTCGGCGTCCGAGCGGCGGGCGGCGTTTTCGGCCACCAGACGCTCGCGGTTGGCTTCGAAGACCTTCTTGTTGGCTTCGTTGGCGCGGAGCGCCTTCTTCTGCGGCAGCAGGAAGTTGCGCGCATAGCCGTCCTTCACGGTGACGACGTCACCGATCGAACCGAGCTTTTCGATGCGCTCAAGGAGAATGATGTCCATGTGTCCTTCTCCTCTTACTTCACGATGAAGGGCAGAAGGCCGATCTGGCGGGCGCGCTTGATCGCCTGGGCCAGTTCACGCTGCTTCTTCGCCGAAACGGCGGTGATGCGGCTGGGCACGATCTTGCCACGCTCGGACATGAAGCCCTGAAGCAGGCGCACGTCCTTGTAATCGATCTTCGGGGCGTCCTTGGCCGCGAACGGGCAGGACTTGCGGCGGCGGAAAAACGGGCGGGCCATCAGTCGCGCTCCTCACGGGTTTCGCGGCGCTTCCGCTCGCGTTCGTTCTTGCGCATCATGACGCTCGGGCCTTCCTCGTGGGCGTCCACGCGGATGGTCATGTAGCGGATGATGTCTTCATTGATGCGGGTCTGGCGCTCGAGTTCTGCGACAACGTTGCCCGGGGCATCGATGTTCAGCAGCACGAAGTGCGCCTTGCGGTTGCGCTCGATCTTGTAGGCGAGCGACTTGAGTCCCCAGGTTTCGGTCTTGGTGACCTTGCCGTTGCCGGCTTCGACGATTTCGGTGGCTTGCGCCGCCAGCGCGTCAACCTGAGCCTGGCTCAGATCCTGACGCGCAAGAAAGACGTGCTCGTAGAGCGCCATCTTGCGTCCTTTCACTTCCTGCCGATCGCTGGCTGATCCGCGTCAGATACGCGGGGCCCCTCCGGCTTTCTTCGATACATCGCCGGGCGGTTCCCATGCGAAGCGGCGACCCTTACAGCTTTCCGGGGCAATTGCAAGTCTTGTCCGGCGGGAACCGGACGGGCAGGCGCAGGGTTTGCATTGAACGATTCGCAACAGGGGGATTTGCCGTGCCGTCAGGATTGGTCGCGCTGCTGGATGATATTTCGGTGATCGCCAAGGCGGCGTCTGCCTCCATCGACGATGTGGCGGTCGCCGCGGGCCGCGCGGGGACGAAGACGGCGGGCGTGGTGATCGACGATGCGGCGGTCACGCCCAGCTATGTCACGGGCCTTTCCCCGGCGCGCGAATTGCCGATCATCTGGAAGATCACCAAAGGCAGTCTGAAGAACAAGCTGATCTTCCTGCTGCCGGGCGCGCTGCTGCTGTCCGAATTTCTGCCCGCGGCGATCACCTACCTGCTGATCATCGGCGGGTCTTTCCTGTGCTATGAAGGCGCGGAGAAGGTGATGGAAAAGCTTGGTTTCGCCAAGCATGGCGAGACGCTGGAGGACGAGATCACCGATCCCGTCGCCTTCGAAAACGCGCGGGTGGGCGGGGCGATCCGCACTGACTTCATCCTCTCGGCGGAAATCATGGCGATCGCGCTGGCCGAGGTCGCGGACGAGAGCCTGGTGATGCGCGGCGCGGTGCTGGCGCTGGTGGCGGTCGCGGTGACCGTGGCGGTCTATGGCGCGGTCGGCCTGATCGTGAAGCTTGACGATATCGGGCTCCACCTCACCAAGAAGGCGAGCGCGGGCGCGCAGGCCTTCGGACGCTTTCTGCTCCGCTTTGTGCCCAAGCTGCTCACCGCGCTCTCGATCATCGGCACCGTGGCAATGCTGTGGGTGGGCGGACACATCGTGGTCGACAGCCTGCACAAGCTGGGTCTGGACTGGTTCTACGCCCCGATCCACGGCGCGGAACATGCCGTGCACGAAGTGGCAGGCGGCGTGGCGGGCTGGCTGACCGCGACGACGCTTTCGGCTATCTTCGGCCTGATCCTCGGCACCATCATCGCTCTTGTCCTGCACAAAGTGCTGGGTGTGGGCGAGGGCGAGGCGCACTAGATCCACGTGCCATGACCAAACCTGTCCTGTATACCTGCGCCCGTTCGCGCGGCCTGCGCGCGACGTGGGCGGCGGAGGAAGCCGGGGTCGATATCGACCTCAAGATCCTCCCGTTCCCGCCGCGCTATCTTGCGCCCGAATACATGGCCGTGAACCCGCTCGGCACGGTGCCGATGCTGGTGGACGGCGAGACGAGCCTGACCGAGAGCTGCGCCATCGCCCATTACCTCGCCACCCGCGATGGCTACACCCCGCTCGCGGTCGCGCCGGGGGAGCGCGATTACGGCGAATACCTCGACTACAGTTACCACGCCGATGCGACGATCACCTTCCCGCAGACGGTCTACATGCGTTTCTGCCTGTTCGAGAAGGACAAGGGGCTTCAGGAGGCCGGCCACGCCTATGCCAAGTGGTTCCACAAGCGGCTGATCAAGGTCGAGGAGCGCCTTCAGGGCCGCGAGTTCCTGTGCGCCGACCGCTTCACCGTCGCCGATATCTGCGTCGGCTATGCGCTGATCCTCGCGCAGAGCGTGGGGCTGGACGACGGCGTGCCCGACAGTCTCAAGGCTTATCGCGAGCGGCTGACCGCGCGCCTTGCCTACCAGCGGGCCTTCGCGCGGGAGGAAGCGGGCCGCAAGGCGCTTACTCCCGCCCCGCCAGCCCCGTAAGGCCGAGCGGCACGTAATCGCCGATCGCCAGCTGCTCGAACACCCCGAGCCCCGTCTCGCCATCCGGCCCCGTCACGCGGGAGAGCATCTGCACATGCAGGTTGTCAGGTCGTGCCGGATCAATGGCGGCAAGATCGATATCCTCGCGCTCCACCTCCAGCGTGCCGTGATCGAGGCCGTGGCCCCATTTGGGCGAGGTGTAGCCGAGCCCGCGCATCTGGAAGCGGCTGACGGGCTCGATCGTGAAGGTTTCGCCGCCGACCGTCAGCTTGCTTGCCGCGGGCCAGCGGGTGCCATCGGCAAGGCGCGTCGTCATGCGCGGATCGTGGTGTTCGGTGAAGCCATCCGCCCCCGCACCGTCCGGAGCGATCACCGCGCGGGTGTTCCATGCGCTGCCATCGGCATGGGCGTTCAAGTGGAAGAACAGGCTGCGGGCCGGCAGGTTGACCGGGGTCCACTGCCAGAAGAACTGCGGCACCGTGCGCCCGGCGAATTGCGGATCGGCCGCGCCGATGGGCCGCACCCCCCAGCTGCGGTCGCGCGTGCCCATGCTGCCCGCCGCCAGCGTCTCGCGCGCGCCGTCGACCGCGATCCAGCCCTGATAATGGCCGTTCTGGGTGAGGCGGGTGTAATCCATCACCGTGCGCGGGCCCACCCGCCAGGTGAAGCGCGGCTCGCTGATCGGAAAGGCGCGGCCGGTGAAGGTAAGGTCGGCGGCGATCCCCTCTCCATCGACGATCACCCGCAGCGCGTGCAGCGGCTCCACCACTTCAATGCGGATCGGGCCGCAGGACAGATCCATCCGCTCCATGCCGAGCCGGCGGCTCGCATGGAGACAGTGCTGCACGCCGTCCCGCACCGCGCAGAAATGCGCGTCCGCCACATCAAGATGCGGATAGACGCCGAAAGCCGCGGCAAAGAAGCTGCTGCCATCGGGCGCGTAGCCGTTGAAGAAATAGCGGTCGTAGAAATTGCGGTCCGTGCCGGAAAAGGCGACCGGATCGGGGGTCTGGTGGATCGGGTAATCATCGCCCCGGCTCAATGCCATCACGCTATCCTTGCTTGAGAAGATCCAGGCTGCAGTGCGCAAGGCACAGCGCACAGGCGCCGCGCGCCATCGACAGGAAATTGGCATCGCCGCGCTCGGTCTGCACCACGAAGGCGCTGCTGAACACGGCGGTGGAAACCCCGTGGAGCGCGCCCACCACATAATCGCGCCAGATCGCCTCCACCGTCAGCGGCACGCCCCGCGCGGTCATTTCGGCGCAGTAAAGTTCGAGCAATTCGCGCTCTGCCTCGCGGCGCAGACTGTCGCCGATCCCGCAGCCGAGGAAATAGCCGATGTCCGTGAGGCCATTGCCGATGGTCAGCGTCTGCCAATCGAGCACCGCCACGCCTTCGGTCCCGCCCTTGATATCGAACAACACATTGTCGAGCCGGAAATCGCCGTGGACGAGGCTGACCTTCTCGGGCGTGCGGTCCGTGGCGGCGGTGTGTTCGGCCAGAGCCTCGCACAGGGCCATGAATTCGGGCTCGAGAGCATCGCGGTAACGGTCGCTGAACACGGCCTGCGCGCGCGGGTAAAGCGCCTTGACCTGCGCGGCGGCGGCGGGATCGGGCTGGAGCCACGCCAGATCGAGGATCGCGGGATTGTGCCAGCTTGGCGCATGCAGCGCGGCGGCCTGCCGGATCACCGCCCGGGCATCCTCGATAGTGCATCCCGCCAGCTGGTTGCCGCCCCGCGCCGGGCCGAGATCCTCGAATAGCAAGACGAAGCTCGTGCCATCTTCCGCCATGTCGGCAGCGAAGGTGCGCGGCGTGCGGATCGGCAATTGCGGCGCGAGATCGCGGTAGAAGCGCACTTCCTTGGCATAGAGGCCGAGCATCGCGGCAGTCGCGCGACTGGTGGGATCGGCAGCGGCGAACTTGCCGGCCAGCGTGACCCCCGGCTCATCGGGGAAATCGAGAGT
>JAIEOM010000233.1 GCA_019750455.1 Sphingomonadales bacterium
CAGCTTTCCTACCCGGCTCGGCCGCCCCGGCCCCGTAGCATTACCGATCCTGCCAAAGCGGACGGGTTAAACGGCGCGGAGCTATCGCCACACTCCGATTTCATTGCCATCGATCCGGAGTTCCCGAGGCATGCGTCTTCCGACCGCCCTGACTGACACCATCTGCTCACAGGTCTGCGGTCGCTTTGCTGCCGCGTATCCCGGCGTCCCGGACCACAGGACCCTTCGCCATGCTTGACCGGATGAACATCCCCCGCCGCCTCGGCGTCTCCTTCGTGCTGCTCAATGTGGTCGCCGCTGCGGTGATGATCGCCTGCGGGGTGAGCCTTGCGATGATCTCCTCGGTTACGGCGAAGAATACTGCCAGCCAGCAAATCCTCGCCGATGTGCTGGCGCTCGAAACGTCGCTGCTGCGCCAGAACAGCCAGCTGCGCGGCTTCCTCGTCACCGCCGACCAGAGCTACCTGAAATCCTATTACGAAGGCCGCGACGATTACGACAAGGCCTCTGCGCAGCTTGAGGATGCGCTGGCAGGCTCGCCGCTTCAGGAAAAGGTGCGCATCAGCCGCGCGGAAACTCTAAAGTGGCGACGCGACTGGGGCGACCGATATGTTGCTGTGGTCAAGGCCGGCGGCCGCGACGCAGCGCAGGAGGCGATCCGCGCTGCAGGCAAGAAGGTGCTGGTCAGCGATGCCGTCAACCCCTTGCGCGATATCCGCGATGCCCAGCACTCCGCCATCACCGCGCAGAGCGAGCGGCAGTCCACCGTCATCACCATGGCGTGGGTCGCGCTCGGGCTGGGGGCTGCGATTCTGATCGGTCTGGCGCTAGTGCTGGCGCGCGGACTGACCCGCTCGATCGCCCGCCCGATCGTCGATCTGACGCGGGCCGTCACCGATCTGTCGCGTGGCACAACGGATATCGACATTCCCGGCACCGGGCGCGGCGACGAACTCGGCGCGATGGCGCAGGCGATGCTCGTGTTTCGCGATGCCGCGCAGGAGCGTCAGCGCACTGTTGCCGAACGCGAGGAAGCAATGGCCCGCATCGGCCAGCAACTTGCCGCCGTCGCCCAGTCCGATCTCACTGTGCGTCTGCACGGCATGCCCCCTGCCTTCCAGCAGCTGGCGGAGGATTTCAACGTGGCGATGGAGCGGTTGGCGGGCGCAATGGGTGCGGTCAACGAAAGCATTGGCACGATCAATCTGACCTCCTCGGAAATCGAGCATGCGATGACCGATCTGGCAAGCCGCAGCGAAGATCAAGCGGCGCGCCTGCAACTGTCCTCGACTACGATGATCAGCCTCTCGGCGAACATCGAGGCCAATGCCAGCCTTGCGGTCGGGGTCAGCAGTTCGATGCGCGAGGCACGCGAGGAGGCTACCAGCGGCGGCGAGGTTGTCGGACGCGCGATCCAGGCCATGGGCAAGATCGAAACGGCAAGCGTCGAGATTTCCGAGATCACCGCGATGATCGACAATATCGCCTTCCAGACCAATCTGCTGGCGCTGAACGCGGGCGTGGAAGCCGCGCGGGCGGGCGAGGCCGGCAAGGGATTCTCGGTGGTCGCCTCCGAAGTCCGCGCGCTCTCGATGCGGGCCACGGAAGCGGCAAGCGAGATCAAGAAGCGCGTCGAGGCGGTCGGCATCCATGTCCAGACCGGCGTGTCGCTGGTCCACGAAACCGGGTCAGCGCTGGAGACGATTATCGCCCGGGTGGGCGAAGTGACCGAAGCGGTCACCCGCATCGCCGATGCGGTGAGCGAGCAGAGCGTCGCCCTGCGCAATGTCTCCGAGACTATCGGCACAATGGACAAGATGACCCAGCAGAACGCGGCAATGGTCGAAGAAACCAACGCGGCGACGAAGAACCTCAACCACGAGGCGCGTCATCTCGCGAGCACCTTTGCAGGCTTCCGGATCGGCGATGCGGGCAGCAGTGGCGGGTCGGCAACGGCTCCCGCCCGGCGCTTGCCCGAAAACAGCCGCCGCGCAGCCTAGGGGATTGCTTCCAGTGCGCCCGCCATCATCCCAGCAAAGACGCGGCTCAGGACAGTTGTCCGGCAGCCTCTCCGCAAACTCGCCGCACGTCTTCCCGAGACCCCGCGTCAAAACCGCGAAAGGTGACCGAAAATGATCACCCTCCCTCCCGTCTGCGATCGCGCTGCCGCCGCGGCGCTGTACCCCGAATTCGCGGAATCACTCGGCACCGCAGCGCTCCCAATCGACGCAGCACGCGTCGAGCGGATCGGCCAAGCGATGCTGCAACTGCTTGTTTCGGCGGCGCGAACCGAAGGCGGGATTACCATCCATCAGCCCAGCCCGGCGATGACGGCCGCGCTCCTGCTCACCCGTCTTGATCACGTTGTGATGGAGGGGCTCGCAGCATGACTGAAGACGACATTCAGCAGATCTTCTTCGTCGAATGCGAGGAGGCTCTCGAAGCGACCGAGACGGGTCTTGCCGCCTGCCGCGACGGGACCCACGACGGGGAAACCATCAACGCGATCTTTCGCGCGGTGCATTCGATCAAGGGCGGTGCCGGGGCCTTTGGACACACCGCACTAGCGGCATACACCCACGGCTTCGAAAACCTGCTCGGCGACATCCGGGAAGGCAAGGTGCCACTGGAGCCAGCGCTCGTTGACCTGCTGCTGCTCGCGTTGGATTGCCTGCGCGATCATGTCGAGGCCGCACGCGGCGGCGGCAATCCACCAGATGATGCCGAGCTTCTGGCAAAACTGGAAGCGGCGCAGGCCGGCGGCAGCGGCATCGCCCCCTCGCCGGCGCCCGCACCAGCACCCGCACCAGCAGCTCCTGACCCGCTCGATGATCTCGACGCGCTGCTCAACGAACTTGCCGCGCCTGCCGCGCCCTCTGCGACATGGCTGGTTCACATCCGCCCCCATGCCGGTGCGATGACCAAAGGCAGCGAACCGCTTCTGTGGCTGCGCGAACTTGTTGATCTCGGCGGGATCTGCGAACTGTGCGACATCGCTACGATCCCCACTTTCGAACGTCTTGCGGTCGAGGAAGGCTATCTCGGCTGGACCTTCCGCATGCCGGGAACTGTGTCCCGCGAGACGGTGGCCGAAATCTTCGACTTCGTGGGTGACGAGGTTTCGCTTGCCTATGACAGCGAGCCGATGCCGCCGCCGCGGATCGCCGCCGCCACGATGCCTGCGCCCCCTGCCCAGCGAACCATCGCCGTGGCCGAGGGGCCGCCGCCGCACGCGAAAACGCCCGGCACCGCAAGTGCCGCGCCCTCCACACCGAATGCCGCCACCGCCCATGCCGGGGCGGCCGCCAACCAGTCGGTGCGTATCGATCTGAAAAAGCTCGATATGCTGATCGACGGGGTGGGCGAGCTGGTTATCGCGCAAGCCATGCTGGCCCAGCGCCTCACCAACGAGAACCTTGCCCATATCGAGGAACTCGCGCTGATCGAGACACTGGTGCGCGATATCCAGGAACACGCAATGGCCTTCCGCGCCCAGCCGATCAGCTCGGTGTTCGGGCGCGTCCCCCGGCTGCTGCGCGAACTCGGCAGCTCGACCGGCAAGCATGTGAAGCTGGAAGTGGCGGGCGAGACCACCGAGCTCGACAAGACCGTGATCGAGCGTCTCTCGGAGCCGATGACGCACCTCATCCGCAACGCTGTGGACCACGGGATCGAGCCGCCGGAAGAACGCCGCGCGGCGGGCAAGGACCCGGAGGGCACGCTGACCCTGTCAGCCGAACAGAAGGCCGGACGCATCATCATCCGAATCGCCGATGACGGGCGTGGGATCGACCGCGACCGGGTGCTCGCCAAGGCCATCGCCAATGGCCTGGTGGCGCCCGACGCGCAGCTCACCGATGACGACATCAACCAGCTGATATTCGCGCCGGGCTTCTCCACCGCCGCACAGGTCTCGAACATTTCCGGCCGCGGCGTGGGCATGGATGTGGTGAAGCAGAACGTGAAGGAACTGGGCGGACGCATCACCATCGAGAGCGTACCCGGCAAGGGCACGACCTTCAGCCTCGCCCTGCCGCTGACTCTGGCGATTTCGGACGGGATGATCGTGCAGGTCGGAGACCAGTCGCTGGTGATCCCGCTCACCCACGTGATCGAGAGCCTGCGTCCCACTCCGGCCGACGTGAAGGGCATGGGCACCCGTGCGCAGATGCTCAATGCGCGTGGCACCTTCGTGCCGATCGTCCCGCTGGGCGCGCTGACGGGCGCGAACGAGGCGGTCGGCAATCCTTGCGAAGGCGTGCTGGTGCTGGTCGAGACCGAAGGCCATGGTCGTGCCGCGCTGCTTGTCGATGCCATCACCGACCAGCGCCAGTTCGTGATCAAGGCACTGGATGCGCATTACCGCCAGATCGATAGCGTGGCGGGCGCGACAATCCTGGGTAACGGCAAGGTGGCTCTGATCGTCGATGTCGACTTCATCGCCAGCACGGCCGCGCGCAGCAATGGCAGCGCGGTGCTGGCGGCGGCGGCCTGATCATGCACGGGCTCTCGACCGCGACGGAAGGCGAAAGCATGGTGCCCGGCATCAGTCCGGCGATCTACGGAGAGGCGGACTTCCGCCGTATCGCCGATTTGATCCATGCCGAAACCGGGATCGTGCTGTCAGAGCGCAAGAAGATGCTCGCCTATTCGCGCCTTGCCCCGCTGGTACGGCGCAGTGGCCTTGCGAACTTCGGCGCTTTTCTCGACAGTCTCTCGGGTGATGCCCGGGTGATGACCGAGGTCGTCGCTGCATTGACCACCAACCACACCTATTTTCACCGCGAACCCCATCACTTCGACCATTTCGAGACGGAGCTGCGGCCCGATCTGGTGCGCCGCGCCCTAGCTGGCCACGAGATACGGATCTGGTCGGCGGGCTGTTCCACCGGCGAGGAGATCTGGACGCTGATGATGGTGTTGCTCGGCCCCGACCGTGCCGAGGGCATGAAACTTTCGCGCAGCAAGCTGCTGGCGCTGGCTAGCGACATCTCCGTGAACGCCCTCGCCGGAGCGCGGGCCGCTAGCTACCCCGCGAGCGCATTGGATGCCCTGCCCGAGCCGCTGCGCCGCACCTGGTGCAGCGCCGCACCGGGGAGCGGAGAACCGCGTCTCGCGATCGACCCGGCAGTGCAGGCGATGGTGCGTTTCCGCGAACTCAACCTGATGGGTGACTGGCCCATGCAGCGCACCTTTGACGTGATCTTCTGTCGCAACGTCATGATCTATTTCGACCTTCCCACCAAGGAACGGCTGGTCGAACGCTTCGCGCGCCAGCTTGCGGCGGGCGGCTATCTCTACATCGGCCATTCCGAGCGTGTCAGCGGCCCGGCTGCGGCGCTGCTCGAACCCGTGGGGCCGACCATCTACCGGCGCAAGGGGGCAGCATGACTATCCGGGTTCTGATCGTGGACGATTCGCCGCTGATGCGCGCGCTGCTTCAGCATCATCTGACGCGCGAGCATGACATCACTGTGGTCGGTACGGCGGCCGATGCCGCACAAGCGCGGCAGATGATCAAGGCGCTCGATCCCGATGTGGTGACACTCGACATCGAGATGCCGGGGATGGATGGGCTGAGCTTCCTCGAGAAGATCATGCAGCTCCGCCCGACGCCGGTAATCCTCGTTTCCGGCGCAACCGAGGCCGGTGCCAGTGCGACGGCGCGCGGGCTGCAACTGGGCGCCGTCGGGTGCATTGCCAAATCGCAGCTGCGCGTTCAATCCGTCGCCACCGAAGCTTGCCCGCTGGTCGAGATGGTCCGCGAGGCGGCCAAATCGCACCTTGTCCCGCATCTGCCTGGCACTGCCGCGCGCCGGCCTGTTTCCGTCCCGTCCGCCCCTTCCCCCGCGGCACTGCCCGACATCATCGTCATCGGTGCGTCAACCGGCGGGGTGGAGGCGCTCAGCACCGTGCTCTCGGAGTTTCCCGAGGATTGCCCGCCCACGCTGATCGTCCAGCATATCAACGGATGCTTCGCCGCAGCCATCGCCCAATCCTTCGACCGGGCGGCGCGCCCGCGGGTGATGCTGGCGGAAAGCGACATGCCGCTGGAGCGCGGAATGGTGCTGCTGGCGCCCGGCAATGACCGCCACTTGCAGGTCGCCGCCGCCGGCGCGCGCGGCTTGCGCTGCGTGCTGCGCGAGGGCGATCCGGTTTCCGGCCACCGCCCCAGTGTCGATCGTCTGTTTTCCTCGCTCGCGTCAACGCTCGGCGGGAGCGGAGGCGAACGGGCTCTGGGGGTGTTGTTGACCGGCATGGGTCAGGATGGGGCGCAGGGGATGGCGCAACTCGCCAGCATCGGCGCGCGCACCATCGCGCAGGATCAGGCCAGCTGCGTCGTCTTCGGCATGCCGCGCGCCGCGATCGAACTGGGTGCAGCGCGCGAGGTGCTGCCGCTCGGCAAGATCGCATCTGCCATCTTCGCCCCGGCAAGGGCCTTCCAGCCATGACCGACATGCCCCCTTTTCTACCCGCAGCTGGCGCCCCCGCGCCCGAGATCGTGCGCATGACCATCGTTCAGGGCGAGGCCAAGGCCAGCACCGATCCGCGTGTCGAGATGAGCACGATCCTCGGCAGCTGCGTTGCCACCTGCCTGTTCGACCCTGTCGCCCGGGTCGGCGGCATGAACCACTTCCTTCTCGCCGAACCGCCCGCCCATGTGCGCAATCAGGCCTTTGACAGCGACTACGGCCTGTTCCTCATGGAACTGCTGGTCAACGAGATGCTCGCCCTGGGCGCGCACAAGGGCCGGATGCGCGCGCGTCTTTACGGCGGCGCGAACCTCAACCCCGATCTTTCGCCCATCGGCACCGCCAATGCCGCCTTCGCCCGCCAGTTCCTCGAGCGCGAGAACATCCCCAAGGTGTTCGAAGATCTCGAGGGCACGCAGGCGCGGCGCATCCAGTTCCGGCCCGCCAGCGGCCAAGTCCGCGCCCGGCTTGTCCCGGCCGAGACCGCTCCTACGCAGAAACCACTGGGGCGGCCGCAATCGGCACTTGGGACGGTCGAGCTATTCTAGTTTCAAACGGAGCCCATCATGCAAGCCAGTGATTCAGCCCCCATCCGTGTGCTCACGGTCGACGACAGTGCCTCCATGCGCGCGCTTCTGCTGGGCGCGCTCACCTCGCGCGGCTTTGCCGTCGAACAGTGCGAAGACGGGCAGGAAGCGCTCGAATGGCTCGCGTCGAACGAAGTCGACGTGATCATAACCGACATCAACATGCCGCGCCTCGACGGGTTCGGCCTGATCGAGAAGCTGCGCACCAGCGCGCTGCACGCCGAACGCCCGATTCTGGTGCTGACCACCGAAAGCTCGGAAGAAAAGAAGCAGCGTGCCCGCAATGCGGGGGCGACGGGGTGGATCGTCAAACCTTTCGATGCCGACAAGCTGACCGCAGCACTGCGCCGCGTGATCCACTGAAACCTCCCGAGGTAACGACCCCATGCGCCACGAACTCATCACCTTCGGCATCGCCAGCCAGCGTTTCGGCATCGACATCATGACCGTGCGCGAAATCCGCGCCTGGTCGCCCGTCACCCGCCTGCCGCGGGTGCCCGATTATGTCGCGGGCGTGGTCAACCTGCGCGGTGCAGTGCTGCCGGTGATCGATCTCGCCGCGCGGCTCGGCTGGACGCCGACCGAGGCCACCCCGCGCAATCCGATTATCGTCATCGAGCACGAAGGGCAGATGCGCGGTCTGATCGTCCATGATGTCGCCGATATCGTCTCGATCGAAGCTGGCACGCTCCAGCAGCCCGATGCGATGGGCCACGAGACTGTCACCCACTTCCTCGAAGGGATTGCCCCGCTGGGCGATGACATGGTCATGGTGCTCGATCTGGCGCGCCTCATGGCCGACGAGCCGGTCGAACTGGCAGCCTGAGGATGTCGCACCCCCTTCCCGCCGCGTGCGAAGTCGCCGGTGCGCCGCATTCGCCGGCGCTGCTTGGCGGTATCGCGACGCAGCTTGCTACCCTTGCCGAGGATGCCGAGGCGTTCGGCATCGTGTTGTGCAGCGATGGCGCCGTCGCCGCGCGCTATCTGGTGCAGCTGCAGCAGATCGACCGACTGGCCCAGTCCCTGCGCGAAATGGCGAGCGTGCTGTGCGCCGGGGATCCCGGAGCCGCAGTCGCAGCGATCCGGCTTGGCGACCTGCGGTTGGCGCTGGAACAGATCGATGCGTGCTGACGCCCCGCTGCTGGGGCTGCACGCCTCGGGCGTTGCGCTGGCGCTGACGGCCGCGTTGCTGTGGCCGCGGCCCGGTCAGGCCGCGCTGATGGTGCCGCTGGGCTCCGGCGATATGCGCAGCGCGATCGATTGGGCGATGCGCGAGGATGCGGCGCTGCTCGCACTGGATACCACCCGGGGGCGCGTGATCGCCCGTGTTACCGACAATCGCAGCCTGCTGCACGCACTGGAGCGGGGAATCCTGCCGGTTGCGGCTCGTGCACCCGACTGCCGTACGGATGAGCGTGAGGCAAGCCGATGAATGTCGATGAAATGCGCTCACTGCGCGAAACAGGGGTCCGGGTGACCGGCATGCTCGCGGGCCTGATCGGTGCCGTGCTGGCGATATGGGGCCTTATCGCCGGCGCGCCGATGGTGGCTTGCGCAGCCGTGCTGCTGATCGCCGCGCCGCTGTGGTTCGCACGCAAGCGCCGCTCCGATCCGGTCGCGCGCATCGTTCTGGCCGTCACCTACCCGCTGCTCGCCGCGCTGCTGCTGGCGATGGCGAGCGGCACGGGCTGGCTGATCGACATGCACATGGTATTCTTCGCCTTCCTTGCAGTGCTGGCGGCGCTTGCCGACTGGCGGGTGATCGTCGTCGGCACCGTGGTCACGGCTCTCCACCACCTCGCGCTGAACTTCATTGCCCCTGCGCTCGTGTTCCCCGACGGCGCAGACCTGACGCGCGTGGTGTTCCACGCGGTGGTCGTTCTCGTCGAGGCGGCGGTGCTGATCGTGCTGTGCCGTCAGTTCGAAACCCTGATCCGCAGTCTCATGGAGGTGCGCCAGGCCGAAGCCGCGCTCGATGCCGAGCGCGTGGCCGAACGCGAGGCGCAGGCGGACGAGCAGCGAATGGTGCTGGCCGGCCTGTCCGAACGGCTGCGCGCGCTGGCCGCGGGCGATCTGTCGAGCCGGCTCGACGCCCCCTTCCCCGGCGAATATGACCGCGCCCGCACGCTGCTCAACGAATCCTGCGCGGAGCTCGATCAACTGGTCGGTGCCGTCGCCCTGACCGCCGACCGAGTGGCGACTGGCGCGCATGAACTGCGCGAGGCTTCCGGCGATCTTGCGAGCAAGACCGAGCAGCAGACGGCCGCGATCGAAAGCGCCGCGCGCACTGCGGGCGACCTGCTTGGCGATATCGAGGCGCAGGCGACCCTGTGGTCGACAACCCGCTCGACCGCGCTGGAAGCCAAGGCCGATGCCGACCGCGGTGCCAGCGAAATCGCCGCCGCTGCAGAGGCCATCACCCGCATCGAAGCATCACCGGCCGAAATCGGTGAGATGATCGGCTTCATCGACACCATCGCCTTCCAGACCAACCTGCTCGCACTGAACGCCGGGGTCGAAGCGGCCCGCGCGGGCGAGGCGGGCAAGGGCTTTGCCGTCGTCGCCGGCGAGGTGCGCGAACTGGCACAGCGATCCGCGCAATCGGCAACCGCGATCAAACAGCTCGTCGCCGTCTCGAAGGAGGAGGTCGCCATCGGCGTGGCGCGGGTCCAGCAACTGGTCACCTTGCTCGCATCGCTGGTCGCACGCTTCTCGGACATTGCCGGTCAGGTCGACCAGATCGCACTGGGATCGGACGGCACGCTCGAGGCGATCCGCCAGATCAACGCGGCGATGACGATGCTCGATCGCGGGATGCAGCAGAACGCTGCGATGGCCGAACAGACAAGCGCGGCGTCGGTCGAACTGCTGCGCAGCGCCGAGCATCTGAGCGGTCAGGTCGCGCGCTTCCAGCGGAACGGCACGGTCATGCCGCCCGCACGGATGAGCCGCGCCGCGTGAGCTATTGGCCCTGCATGATTGGCGGCGCCGAGCGGATTGGGCCGCCGGTCAGGATCGAATTGGCCTCGTTGGCGAGGATACCCACAACCATCGTCCACACCGCGACATTCTGGCGCAGTTGCACCGGATCGATCTTGTCGAGCGTGTCGTCAGGCGTGTGGTGGAGATCGAAATAGCGCAGGCCATCCTGCTGAAGGTCGATTAGCGCGCCCTTCTGGTCACGCACGATATTGAGGTCCGCGCCGCCGGTCGCAACGTCCGTCCCGCTCGACACGCCGAAACGCGCCACAGCAGAAGCGATGCGCTTGTGCAGTGCCGGATTGCTCTCGCGGAAGTTCGAATCGAAGCGCCATACCCGGTCCGCGCCAAAATCGCTCTCGATCCCGACCGCGATCGCCTCGTCGAGGTGGGCCTCGCTATAGGCCTTGCTGCCCCACAGCCCGGTTTCCTCCGCACCTGCCATCAGCACGCGAATGGTGCGCAAAGGCTGCCCTGCCTGCTTCACATTGAGCGCCGCTGCCGAAATGATCGCGCAGCCCGTGCCATCGTCGAAGGCCCCCGGCGCATTCCACCAGCTGTCGATATGGCAGGCCAGCAGCACCGGCGGCAGCATGGGATTGGCGCCGGTGATCTCGCCCACCACATTGCCGCTCCGCGTCTGGCCAAGCTGGCGCGGGTTCATTTCCAGCTTGAGCCGGATCGGCTTGCCACCGGCACGGGCGAACATGCGTTCGAGGTTTTCGGCATCGGGCAGGCTCAGCGCGCCCGCCGGAATTGCCGCCACGCCCGCCGGGAAGCTGGTGCCGCCGGTGTGGGGATTGCGGTGGTGATCGGTGCCGATCGACTTGATGACGATGCCCACCGCGCCCTTGCTCGATGCAATGCCCGGGCCCACCCAGCGCGCCGGCCCTGCAAAGCCGTAGTGCGAACCGTCCTGCGCAGGGCGCATCTGGTGGCTGACATACGCGATCTTGCCCTTGAGGCTGCCCTCGGGCGCGGCGCGCAATTCCTCGACGGTGCGGAAGAACACCATCTCGGCCTCGATCCCGCCTACGGGCGTCGCCGCCGAATTGCCGAGCGGCAGCACTTCCAGATCCTGCGCGAATGGCGCGGTTACGCGGGCACGGGCGATGTCGCCGGGCACCCAGGTGTCCATCATGAACGGCTCATCCGCGACATTGGCGAAACCTTTCGCCTTGAGCCACTGGACTGCCCACGCCCGCCCGCGCGCTTCCGCCTCGGTCCCGGCCTGACGTGGTCCGACTTCGGTGGTGATCCCTTCGACGAAGTCCCATGCGTGGGTGTCGCCTTCCAGCGCGGCAGCGGCGACTTTCTCAAGCGCCGGCTCCTGCGCGGCGGCGGTAGTGGACAAAAGGGCGAGCGAGAGCGCGGCAAGCGCGGGCGTGAGACGGTTCATGGCCAAAGGTGCTATCGGCGAGCCGCACACAAGTCTAGCCGCTTGCCCTTGCCCGTCCCCTTCCCTATCTGCGGCGCACAAAATTCCCGCTGATCACTCGACCCGAAGGACCATCCGATGGCCGCCCAATACGCCTATGTCATGAAGGGCATGACGAAGACCTTCCCCGGCGCGCAGAAGCCGGTGCTGAACAACATCTCGCTCCAGTTCTATCAGGGTGCCAAGATCGGCATCGTCGGCCCCAACGGCGCGGGCAAGTCGACCCTGATCAAGATCATGGCCGGGATCGACAAGGATTTCACCGGCGAGGCATGGCCGGGCGAGAACATCACCGTCGGCTATCTCGAGCAGGAGCCGGAACTCGATCCGACCAAGACCGTGCTCGAAAACGTGCGTGAAGGCGCGAAGGAAACCGCCGACCTCGTCGCCCGCTTCAACGAAGTCAGCGCGCTGATGTGCGAGCCCGATGCCGATTTCGACACGCTCGGCGCGGAGATGGGCGAGCTTCAGGACAAGATCGATGCGGTCGATGGCTGGACGCTCGACAACCAGCTCGAAGTGGCGATGGAGGCCCTGCGCTGCCCGCCGGGCGACTGGCCGGTCAAGGATCTGTCCGGCGGGGAAAAGCGCCGCGTCGCGCTCACCCGCCTGTTGATCCAGAAGCCCTCGATCCTGCTGCTGGACGAGCCGACCAACCACCTCGATGCCGAAAGCGTCCAGTGGCTCGAAAACCACCTCAAGGACTATGCCGGCGCGGTGCTGATGATCACCCACGACCGCTATTTCCTTGATAACGTGGTCGAATGGATCCTCGAACTCGATCGCGGCTCTTACTACCCCTACGAAGGCAACTACTCGACCTACCTCGAGAAGAAGGCCAAGCGCATGGAGCAGGAAAGCCGCGAGGAAAGCGGCAAGCAGAAGGCGCTCCAGCGCGAACTCGAGTGGATCCGGCAGACCCCGGCCGCGCGCCAGACCAAGTCCAAGGCGCGTATCCGCAAGTTCGAGGAACTCCAGAACAGCCAGGACAGTCGTCAGGTCGGCAAGGCCCAGATCGTCATCCAGGTGCCCGAGCGCCTAGGCGGCAAGGTGATCGAGGCCAAGAACATCACCAAGGCGTATGGCGACAAGCTGCTGTTCGAAAACCTCTCCTTCATGCTGCCCCCGGGCGGCATCGTTGGCGTGATCGGCCCGAATGGCGCGGGCAAATCGACGCTGTTCAAGATCCTCACCGGCAAGGAAACGCCTGACAGCGGCACGATCGAGATCGGCTCGACCGTGCGCCTCGGCTATGTCGACCAGAGCCGCGACCACCTCGACCCCAAGAAGAACGTCTGGCAGGAAATCTCCGACGGGCTCGATTACATGAAGGTCAACGGGCAGGACATGAGCACGCGTGCCTATGTCGGCGCGTTCAACTTCAAGGGAGCGGACCAGCAGAAGAACGTCGGCAAGCTTTCGGGCGGTGAACGCAACCGCGTGCACATGGCCAAGATGCTCAAGCAGGGCGGCAACGTGCTGCTGCTGGACGAGCCGACCAACGACCTCGACGTCGAGACGCTGGCGGCCCTCGAAGACGCGATCGAGAACTTCGCGGGCTGCGCCGTGGTCATCAGCCACGACCGCTTCTTCCTCGACCGCCTCGCCACCCATATTCTGGCGTTCGAAGGCAACAGCCATGTCGAATGGTTCGAAGGCAACTTCGAAGCTTACGAAGAAGACAAGCGCCGCCGTCTGGGCGATGCGGCCGACCGCCCGACGCGGCTTGCCTACAAGAAGCTGACGCGCTGACCGGCAGACAGAGGCGGGCGGGGCATGGCCGCCCTGCCCGCCTCTGGCCAAACCGTAATTTAACGCGCTCTTAATCAACCTTACGTCATTCTCCATAGCGATAAGAATGATCGCAAGGGGGCCGGGCGTGATCACCGGAATTGAAGTGCCGCTGGAACTGGCGGCGTTGCTTTGCGCAGGCAGCATGGCCTTTGGAGCATGGGGCGGACGCCTTCGTTCCTGGCTCAGGCCGAACACGGGCCGGCCGCGCGCTCACGATCCCCTTGCCGGCATCCACAAGCCCGAGGTTTTCGCTCAGACCATCGATCTGGCCGCCCGCCGCAACGCGGCCCGCGCCGGATCGCAAGCCATGCTTTTTGGCCGGATCGACCAGTTCGCATCACTCTCGCACGTCTGGAACAGCGAGACCCGGCAGGAAGTGCGCGAACATGTGGCGGCGGTGATGCGCGCCGGACTGCGCCGCAATGACCGATTCACCATCAGGGGCGACAACTTCACGATCCTCGTCCCCGGTGCCGACGAGCGTGCCGCCGTCCGCGTGGCCGACCGTCTGCGCCACAAGCTTGCGCAGCTGGTGCTGCCCCAGCTGGATGTCGGGGCCCGGCTGAGCGCCACCTTCGGCGTCGCGGCACGGCACGCTGGCGATCCTGACTGCGAACTGGACCTGCGCGCCCGCCATGCGCTTGACGCAGCAATGGCGCGGGGGATCGACCATGTCGTGCCGGCCAGCGAGATCGAGGAGATCATGCTCCTCCCCGCACCGGCACCTTCGCCCTGCGCCTCGGCGGCGTGAGCTAGGGCGAGACCCAGCGTCCTTCCCATGCCGCACCCTGGCCTGCACGGGTAAACTGCGCGCGCACGTGGCCGGTGTGTGCAAGGTAAAGCCAGTCAAGCGCGTCCAGCGTGATCCGCAGCAGCGCGAAATTCTCGCGGGCAGGAACAAGCTGGGTATCGTCTGGCTCCACGCCTTCGAACTCGGATGGAAGACCGGAAGTCGGCGTATCCGAGGCAGCGCCCGGCCCCTCCCCCAGATAGCATCGCCGCGCAAAGCGGGTGCTTGCCGCCCAGGCCGCGTCGATCTCGGCCCCCTCGCGAACAATCTCTCCCGTCCCTCGCGCACGGATCTGGATCTTGGCGCCCTTGTCGTAGAACAGCACGGCCATGCGCGGATCGGCGGCGATCACCTGCGCCTTTGGCGCGCGGGTATCGGTGTGGAGCCGCAGCCGCCAGCTCTGCGCATCGAAGGCGCGCAGCACCATCACCCGTGCATCGACATCGGCGGTGACGATCACCGGAGTGTGCAGCGGTGACTTGCGATCACGAGGCGCGCGAATCAGCCGGTCGCGGCAGTCGGTCAGGCAGGCCTCGAGCGTGTCGAACATGGTGCAGCGCCTTTGGCCGCAACCACCGCCGCGTCAAGCGCCCTGAAGAATGTTCAGGCGAAGCGCAATTTTTCTGAACATCGATGAGCCGGTTCATCCCTGCGACAACTTGCAGCCGCTAATCCGGCAGCATCTCAACAAGCCTGTGGTGGGCTGGCGATACTGGAGGCACTTGCTCTGATGACCCTCTTTGCCCCCTTTGCCCCCCTTGCCAAGGCAGGCGGATCGCTGGCCGCCATGGCCGCCGCCCTCGCATTGGCTGTGCCGGCCGCCCCGGCTGCCGCACAGGATATCGAGCGCCAGCCCGATTTCTCGGAGCCGCCGCGGATGCGCGCCGCTCCTCCGCCGCGCGCCGAGCGGGCCCCGCGCCCGGAACGCGTGCAGGCGCCGCGTTTCGAGGGACCGCGTCCCGAACGCGCAGCCCGGCCGGTCGTCCAGGACGCACCCGCCCGCCCCGCCCCGCGCGGCTTCGGCGGTGATGTGATCGCCCGGGCGCAGGCTGCACAGCAGGCCGAGCGTCGCGGTGAGGCGCGCGCAGAGCGTATCGACCGCCGCAGCGAACAGCGCGCCGCCCAGATCGACCGCCGCAGCGAGCGCCGCGCCGATCAGGTGGACTGGCGCAGCCAGCAGCGTGCCACCGCTGTCGAACAGCGCGGTGACCAGCGCGCCGACCGGCTCGACTGGCGCGGCCGCAATGGCGCCGCCGACCGCGTCGATGCCCGCACCGACCGCCGCGCCGACCGCATCGAGGACCGCGGTGATCGCCGGGCCGATCGCATCGAGAACCGCGGCGATATCCGTGCCGGACAGGTCGAACGCCGCGGTGACCGCCGCGCCGATCGTGCCGATGGGCGCCGGGATGGCGACCGGCGCGAGGGCCGCGTCGGCGACATCCGGGCGCGCGGGGGCAATGGCTGGGGCGACGGTATTCGCGACATCGCCCGCGACGGACGCCGCGATGATTGGCGCGACGGGCGGCGCGATGACTGGCGGGACGACCGGCGCGGCTGGCGGCGGGACGACTGGCGCCACGGATGGAATGGCCGTCCGGGCTGGGACAACCGCGATTTCCGTCGCTGGAACCGCGGCTGGCGCGACAATCGTCGCTACGACTGGTTCGATTTCCGGCGCGGTAACCACTTCGTGTTCCGGCCCGGCCCCTATTACGCGCCGTTCCGCAGCCACCGCTACAGCCGATTGCAGACCGGGTTCTTCCTCGACAGCCTGTTCTTCCAGCCGCGCTTCTTCATCAACGACCCGTGGGCCTATCACCTGCCCCCGGTCTACGGACCTTACCAGTGGGTCCGGTATTATGACGATGTGTTGCTGGTCGATATCTACACCGGCGAGGTCGTAGACGTCATCCACGACTTCTTCTGGTAAGGTCTCCGCCAGAGACGGGAAGCCCCGCCGGAGCGATCCGGCGGGGCTTTTTGCATGGCGGCGGCGCTGTGCGGTTCAGCCTTTCGCCGTGCCGAAGGGCAGCATCCGGAACAGCGTCCCGTCCTTGTCGAAGATGGTGTGCTTGAGCGCGCCGAGCGTGTGCACGACGATCAGGATCAGCAATGCCTTGCCCGCCAGCGCATGGGTCTCGAAGATCTGTTCGCCCAGCGCTTCGTTGGCAGGCACCGGCAGGCGCGGCAGTTCGAACAGGCCCCATACGCTGATCGTGCCGCCATAACTCGACATCGCGATCCAGCCCGCGATCGGCATGATCAGCAGCAGAGCGTAGAAGGCGAGGTGGACAGACTTCGCAAGGGTGCGCTCCCACCCTGCATGGCCCTCAGGCACAGGCGGCGGCGGGCTGATCTGCCGCCACACCAGCCGCAACGCGACAAGCGCGAAGATCACGATGCCGAGGGCGAAGTGATTGGCCATGATCTCCCCGCGCGCCTCGCGGGTCGCGGCTTCCTCGGCCCCTTCGGCGATGCGCCAGCTGACGATCACAGCCACGAAGACCAGCCAATGCAGCAGCATGGCGAGGCCCGAATATTTCGTTTTGGCGTTAAGGTTCATCCCATATCCCTCCGGTCTGTTACCCTTGGTGCAAAGCCTAGCATTGCGTGCCCGCCGCGCAACAAGCGGTGCTTCCCGCTTTGCTGGATCAGGGCGGCTTGCTAGCTGTGCTGCCGATGCCTTCAGAAGACCTTGTCCCCGATCAATCGGCCCTCGCGATTCTGGGCGATGCTGTGCGCACGCGTCTTTCGTCCATGCCCGATTTCTACCGCGTGGCAGACGAGCGGATCGAGCTGTTCGCTGTCGGCGATTTCCTGACTGGTGAGGAATGCGCCCGTCTGTGCGCGATGATCGACGCGGTCGCACGCCCATCCGCGCTCCACGAACTCGACTATGCGAGCGGCTTTCGCACCTCTTATTCCGGCGACCTTGACCCGCGCGATCCGTTTGTCGCCAGCATTTCCGCGCGGATCGACGCGCTGCTCGGCGTGCCGCAGGAGTTCGGGGAACCGGTGCAGGGCCAGCGCTACCTGCAGGGGCAGGAGTTCAAGCCGCACAATGACTGGTTCTATGTCACCGAAAGCTATTGGCCCGGGGAAGAGGCGCGCGGCGGGCAGCGCAGCTGGACGGCGATGGCCTACCTCAATGCGGTAGAAGCGGGCGGCGCGACCGCTTTCACGCTGCTGGGGCTAGAGATCGAACCCAAGCCGGGCGTGCTGCTGCTGTGGAATAACGCTTTGCCCGATGGCCGCCCCAACGAAGCCACGCTCCACGCCGGCCTGCCGGTCGAGGCGGGGGCGAAATACGTGATCACCAAGTGGTATCGCACCCGCGCCTGGCGCTGATCAGCCGGCGATGATCTCCACCCATTCCGCCCGCACCCAGCCCCGGTTGCACGGGCCGAGATAGGGGCGCGGTTCTTCCACCGGGCTGGAAAGGTCGCAATCCTCTTCGGGATTGCCGGAATAAACGATGCCGAGCATCTCCTCATCGCCCGGCTCGCCCGAGGCATCGCACACCCACACCTGCTGGCCGTGGACCAAGGTGTCGACATAGCCGAGTTCGGTGGAGTTCCCCGGGAACACCATGACGGCGCCGGTATCGGGGCCGGTCGGCGGATCGTTGATCATGCCGAGGCTGCACGGATCGAGCCCTTCTTCCGGGCTGCCGATCATCACCGGACGATTGCCCTGCATGTCCATCGGCTGCGCCTGCCCCGCGAGCGAAAGGGCGAGCACGGCGAAGGCGGGCAAGGGCGCAAGATGTAAAAGCTGCATGGGCCAATCATCCTGTGGATCTAGTCCTTTTCACTACGCCCCAGTGCCCGCACATCTTCCGCAAGCGCCTCGATCCGGCGTGCAAGGCGGAGGATTTCCAGCTGGGTGCGCAGGTTCACCTCGTAATCGTGGCGCGCGGTGATGCGGTCCTTCATCGCCTGCCGGTTCTGGCTCATCAGAATGATCGGCGCCTGCACCGCTGCGAGCATCGAGAGCATCAGGTTGAGGAAGATGAACGGGTAGGCATCGAAGGGTTTCATCCCCAGCGCCTGCAACACCCCGCTATTCAGTCCCGCCCACACCACCAGCACCACGCCGAAACCGACGATGAAGCCCCAGCTGCCCCCCACCGCCGCCACCCGGTCGGCGAGCCGGTCACCCCAGGTGGCGTGCGCCTGCGCCAGTTCATCGGCATCGCGCCCGGTGAAGCTGCCCGCCGCGACATGCTTCAACACCCGCTGCTCGTCCGCCTCCAGATCGTCGTAGTCGCGGCCCAGCAAATCGCGAGCGAGCTTCTTCGGATCGGCGGGGCGGTGGGTCATATGCAGGTCATGCCTTCGCCAACGCCTCCGCAATCAGCTTGCGGGTCGGCGCGATGCCGTAGAGCGCGATGAAGCTACCCATGCGCGGGCCCTGTTCGGAGCCGAGAAGAGTTTCGTAGAGCGCCTTGAACCAGTCGCGCAAGGATTCGAAGCCGAACGCCTCGATCTTGCCGATCTCGTAGACGATGGTCTGGAGATCCTCCG
>JAIEOM010000238.1 GCA_019750455.1 Sphingomonadales bacterium
GGGCGTAGCTCAGGGGTAGAGCACAACCTTGCCAAGGTTGGGGTCGAGGGTTCGAATCCCTTCGCCCGCTCCATTATTCACCGACATCGATGATCGGGCACCGCAGGTGCCATGCGGCGAACGGACTGCGGGTTTACGTCGTCGCGACGCGTGATTGCACCGTCCGGCATCCCGTCCCAAGCCCCGTGCAGTTCATCGACCGGCATCGGCCACTCATGATATTTTGCGCTTGCAATCGGGACGCGCGGCGCTAGGCGCATGATACGTTATCACATAATTGTCAGGGACTCCCGAACACCATGCGCAAGCTCTCCCTTGCTTCCTCCCGCTTCGCCCTTGTGGCAGCTCTCGGTGTGGGCGGCATCGCCAGCCCCGCACTCGCCGATGCCGCGGCACCTGCGGAAACCGCCGCCGGAACCACCGCGCAGACCGCAGCCCAGGTCGAGGATGACGTCCACAACCGCCAGACCGCGACCACCGGCGAGATCATCGTCAGCGCGGCGGGCCTGAAGGAGCTCGATCTGCTCGCCGGCACCAGCGTCGTCGAAATCGCCGATATCCAGCGCAATGCGGTGAATGGCCAGATCGGCGACCTGCTGACCAAGATCCCCGGCGTTTCCGCCACCAGCTTCGCCCCCGGCTCCTCGCGCCCCGTGCTGCGCGGCCAGCAGGGCGAGCGTGTGCGCGTGCTGGTTGACGGCGTGGGCACGGCGGATGTCTCCAACACCTCGGTCGATCACGCCACCACCATCGAGCCGATCACGGTCGAGCGGATCGAAGTGCTGCGCGGCCCCGCAGTGCTGCTATACGGCAGCCAGGCGATCGGCGGCGCGGTCAACGTGATCGACAAGCGCATCCCGACCCGCATGCCCGATGAAGCCTTCCACCTCGACGCCTTCGCGGGCGTCGACAGCGCGACCAACCTGCGCACCGGGGCGGCCAGCCTTGATGTCGGCATCGGATCGAACCTCGTGTTCCATGTCGACGGTTCGTGGCGCAAGACCGGCAATGCCGAGATCGGCGGCTTCCAGCTCTCGCCCGAACTGCGCGAGGAACTGCTTGAGGAAGCAGCCGAAAAGCAGGCCGACGGCGAGCCCGAGGAAGCGGCCGAATTCCGCGAGGCGGCAGGCCAGCGCGGGTTCATCCCCAACAGCGACATGGAAAGCTGGACGCTGAATGCGGGCCTCGGCCTGATCCTCGGCGAGAGCACCTTCGGCGCATCGCTGGGCTGGTACGATACCAACTACGGCGTCATCAAGCGCCCGGGTCTTAAGCACGAGCACAGCGAGGAAGGCGGTGCCGAGGAGGAGGAAGAAGGCGAGGAAATCGTCCGCATCGGCCTCAAGCAGTTCCGCGCCGACTTCAAGGGCGACATCTATCTGGGCGAAGGCTTCTTCGAACGGTTGAAGCTGCGCACGGGCTATTCCGATTACACCCACACCGAATTCGAAGGGCCCGAGGTCGGCACCACCTTCGATTCCAAGAGCGTCGAAGCCCGCGCCGAACTGGTGCAGAACACCGAAGGAAGCCTGCGCGGGTCGAGCGGCATCCAGTACAACCACCGCGATTTCTTCGCCGTCGGTGCGGAAGCCTACGTGCCGCCGAACCTGACCGAACAGCTGGCGGTGTTCACGCTTCAGGAACTCGGCACCGGCCCGATCCAGATCGAAGCTGCCGCCCGCGCCGAATTCACCAATGTCGAGGCCCAGACGCTGGGGATCGAGCGGGATTATGACACCTTCTCGGGTGCGCTCGGCCTTGTCTACCAAGGGATCGAGGGTGTGCGCTTCGGCATCAACGGTTCGCGCGCCGAACGTGCGCCCTCTGCCGAGGAGCTGTTCTCCGATGGTCCGCACATCGCGACGCAGGCCTTCGAGATCGGGGATGCCAACCTCGCCACCGAACGCGCCTGGGGCCTTGAAGCCTTTGCCCGCGGCAGCATCGGCAAGGGCACTTTCAACCTCACCGCCTATCGCCAGTGGTTCGACAACTACATCTTCCTTGAGGAAACGGGCCTCGAGGAAGACGATCTGCCGGTCTTCGAATACCTCCAGCAGGATGCCGATTTCTGGGGCGTGGAAGCGGAGCTCAGCTACCCGCTGGTCGATACCGAAGGCTTCCGCCTGCTGACCGATCTCAACGCGTCCTATGTCGAGGCCGAGCTTGCCGATGGCACCGCCGTGCCGCGCATCCCGCCGCTCAGCCTGCTTGGCGCGCTGGAAGCGCAGACCCGGTCCTTCGACGTGCGCGGCGAGGTGCAGTGGTTTGACGGTCAGGACCGCGTCACGTCCTTCGAGACGCCGACGGACAGCTTCACGCTGGTCAACGCGCTAATCGCGTGGCGACCGCTGGCGGATAACCAGAACGTCACCGTGCAGCTGGCTGCCGACAACCTCTTCGATGTGGTCGGCCGCCGCCATGCGAGCTTTACCAAGGACTTCGTCCCGCTGGTGGGCCGCAACTTCCGCGCGAGCGTCCGTTTGAGCTTCTGATCCGTATCTCAGGCGGGCCTGCAACAGGAGGGTCGCAATCAGGGGCAGCCGGGATCAACCGGCTGCCCCTTTTTCGTGTCAGCTTTCCACTGCGAAGGTCAGTTCGGCGTGCTCCTCAAGGCGCTTGACCAGATCCTCGCCAAGGAACGCGCCCGGCGTGCCGATGCCGCCCGGCTTGGTGCAGGACAGCAGCGCGATGCCCGTTTCCGACAGCATCCGGCTGGTCGAGCCGTAACCCGGATCATACCGGCCCTTCACACCATATTGCAGGCGCTGGCCATCGGCCATGTCGGCGACGAAGACGACATCGTAAAAGCCGTTCTCACGCTCTTCCTTCGTGGGCCCCTCGCCCGGCTTGGGGGGCTTGGCGCCGAAGGGGTTCTTCATGAATTCCAGCGCCGCATTGGCCGCCGCCTTGCCCGCATCACCGGGGCTGGTCAGCATCATCTCGTCATACCTGAAGTCAGCGCCATAGGGGTGGCCGAGCAGGAAGTTGGTGCGGTGCACATTCTTGGTGTTGATCGGCGCCATCACGAAAGGCGCGGACCACTTGCCGAGGTCGTCCTCATACGAAGGGATCATGCCCGAAGGCTGGTCCGGCCCGTCGAAACCGGGGCACAGCGCAAAGGGATTACGCAGCGTGGCGATCACCGACATGTCCTTTGCCGCCGCCTTCATCGTCGCCCCGAGGCTGGCCGCAGTGCCGCCCGAGAAGGTGCCCTGCATCGCCCGCACGCGCCCGCGGATGCGCGGGGCAGGCTTGCCGAACTTCTCCACACAGGCCTTCTGCGTCATCATCACGCCGAGATCGAAGGGGATCGAATCAAAGCCCGAGGAGAAGCAGATGCGCGCGCCGGAGGCCTCGGCCGCGGCCTGGTGCTCGGCGATCTTGGCGGCCATCCACGCGGGCTCGCCGCACAGGTCGGCATAGTCGGTGCCGGTCTTGACGCAGGCCGCGACCAGCTTGTCGCCATAGAGCTGGTAGGGGCCGACGGTGGTGAGGACGACCTTCGTCCGCGCGCACATGGCTTCGAGGTCGGCATCGTCATCGGCATTAGCGACCACCAGCGGGGTCGAGGCCGGCGCACCGATCAGGTCGCGCACTTCCTCCAGCTTGGCCAGGCTGCGGCCCGCCATCGCCCACTTCGGCCCGTCTTCGCGGCTGCCGTAGTGGTTGGCGAGATATTCCGCCACCAGCCGCCCGGTGTAACCGGTCGCGCCGTAAACGATGATATCGAATTCGCGGGTGCTCATGCTTGGTCTCCCTTGGCTTTGCCATAGCCATGCAATCGCGCGGCGCGGGTGTCAAAGCCCATCGCTGCGCCTGTTGGGAAGGTGACAAGGATGACACCGCGTCAACTTCCCAACAGGCGAATTTACCACGCTAATGCAAACAGATGCGCTTGAACCTCCGACCGGACGGACAAAAGTTTTCGGGAGAGAAAGCATGGGCAAGGCTCCACGGGGTCTGCCCGGGGAACCTACCGCGATGCCGAAGCTGTAGGAAAGCGCCCTGAAGCCGCAGCGCTAAAGCCTCGGGAGCGTCACCCCGCGCTGGCCCATATATTTGCCCGCGCGGTCCTTGTAGCTGGTTTCGCAGCGTTCATTGCCCTTGAGGAACAGGAACTGGCACACGCCTTCGTTGGCGTAGATCTTGGCGGGCAGCGGGGTGGTGTTGCTGAACTCCAGCGTCACGTGCCCCTCCCAGCCCGGCTCCAGCGGGGTGACGTTCACGATGATCCCGCAGCGCGCATAGGTGCTCTTGCCGAGGCAGATCACCAGCACGTCTTCCGGCACACGGAAATATTCGACCGTGCGGGCGAGCGCGAAGGAATTGGGCGGGATGATGCAGACATCGGTCTCGCGGTCGACGAAGCTTTTGGGATCGAAAGCCTTGGGATCGACCACCGAGCTGTCGACGTTGGTGAAAATCTTGAACTCCGGCGCGACCCGCGCGTCATAGCCGTAGGACGACAGGCCATAGGAGATCACCCCGTCGCGCCGCTGGGCTTCGACGAAAGGCTCGATCATGCCGTGTTCGAGCGCCTGGGCGCGGATCCATTTGTCGGAGAGAATCGCCATGGGGAAGGGATTCCCGATGCGGCGCGGCGGAGCAAGGGTGGGGCCGATTCTATCCCCTTCGATCTCCGCCCGATAACGCCGACTCACCCGGACCCCGGGTTCTACCGGCACTTCAGCCGGATCACCTGCCATGCGAGTGGGGTCGGACGGTCGCCGTTACGACGCACTTCTGCATCAATGCACTGCTGACGAGGGGAGCGGTTGTCGATCGCTTCGCCGCGCACCATCCGCTCGAAATCGAGCACGTCCTGAAGGTCCTGCGGTGACAGGTCGGAGGTGGACAGCCGACCCTGAACCAGCGCCTCGAGATTGTCGCGTGCACGGATCGCCCGCTCGTTGGCGGCACCCGGCACGCCGGATTGCTGACCGGCTTCGGCTGGCGGGAGCGTGCGGCCGGTCACCTGCGCGATTCCGGCCTGTGCCGTGGTGGCCAATACGAAACCGGCGAGCAGCGCACAGACGACCGGATATCTCATCAACGCTCTCCTTGGGCCTCGCCCCTGCACCACGAGGGAATGCACGCCCACTCATCCGCCCGCAAAGATTACTTCAGCATGAACTCCGCCCACACCGGCAGGTGATCGGACGCGACTGTCGCCAGCGCGCTTCTGTGCACGCCGCAGTCCTGCGCCGCCAGCCGTTCATCATGCATGATCCGGTCGAGCCGGCCCAGGGGTCGGCGGCTCGGGAAGCTGGGGCCGGGATCCAGCAGGGTGAAGTGCTTGCCGAACTCGCGGAAGCACCCCGCCACGGCGCGCCATTCATTCAGGTCACCCATCAGCACCACCGGACCGCTCGCGCGCGCCGCCTCGGCGAGGGTGGCGATGGCACGGGCCTGCCGCACCCGCCACAGGCCCGACAGGTCGAGGTGCATGCCGAACACGCTCACCCGCGACCCGCCAATGTCGAGGCTGGCGGTCACCACGCCCCGCGGCTCGAGGCAGGGGATGTGGAGGATATCGTGGCTCTCGACCGCAATGCTTCGCCGCACGAGGATCGCATTGCCGTGCCAGCCCATCGAATCGTGCTGCACATCGAGCGGGACAGGCACGTAATCCGTGTGCCCCTCGATCAGGAAGCGCGGCAGCACGCTCGCCCGGGTGCCGAAGCGCAGGTCCGCTTCCTGAAGGCAGACGATATCCGCGCCCACCTCGTTGAGGACATTGAGGATTCGCGCCGGATCGCGCTTGCGGTCGGTGCCGACACCCTTGTGGATGTTGTAGCTCGCGACCTTGAAGATCCTTGGGAAGCTGTCCGGCACGCCCCCTTCTACCCCGCCGCCAGCAGGCTTGCGTTGCCCCCTGCGGCCGTGGTGTCGATGCAGGTCACGCGCTCGGTGGCGAAACGGGCGAGGTAGTGCGGGCCGCCGGCCTTGGGTCCGGTGCCCGACAGGCCCTCCCCGCCGAAGGGCTGGCTCTCGACCACCGCGCCGATCTGGTTGCGGTTGACGTAGAAGTTGCCGACCCGCGCATGGGCCTGCACGTAGCGCCGCGTTTCGGCGATGCGGCTGTGAAGGCCGAGGGTGAGGCCGAAGCCGGTCGCGTTGATGTCGGCCACCACCTGCGGCAGCTCGCCCGCCCGGAAGCGTGCGACATGCAGCACCGGGCCGAAATGCTCATCGGTCAGCGCGGTGATGGAAGGAATCTCGATGATCGTCGGGGCGACGAAGCATCCCTTGGCGGCACTCTCCGGCAGCGGCAGGCGGGCGACGGGCAGGCCCTTGGCCGCGCAATCGGCGATGTGCGCTTCAAGCCGCCCTTGCGCTGCCTCGTCGATCACCGGGCCGACATCGGTGGAAAGTCGCGCGGGGTCGCCGATACGCAGCGCCTCGAAACCGCCGCGGATCATCTCCAGCATGGAATCGGCCACGTCCTCTTGCAGATACAGCACCCTGAGCGCCGAACAGCGTTGCCCCGCACTCTGGAAGGCGCTGCCGACCACATCGCGCACCACCTGTTCGGGCAGCGCCGAACTGTCGACGATCATCGCGTTCTGCCCGCCGGTCTCGGCGATCAGCGTGGCGATCGGACCGTCGCGGTTCGCGAGCGCGCGGTTGATGGCGCGCGCCGTCCCGGTCGATCCGGTGAAGGCGACCCCGGCGCAGCGGGGATCGGCGGTGAGCATCGCGCCCACCTCGCCCCCGCCCGGGATCAGCTGGAGCACCTCGGGCGGGATACCGGCCTGATGGCACAGCGTCACCGCCAGCGCGGCGATCAGCGGGGTCTGCGGCGCGGGCTTGGCGAGCACCGTGTTGCCCGCCGCAATCCCTGCCGCGGCCATGCCGATGAAGATTGCCAGCGGGAAGTTCCACGGCGCGATGGTCACGAACACCCCGCGTCCGTGGAGGCTGAGGGTGTTCTCCTCCCCCGTCGGCCCCGGAAGGATCACCGGCGCGGTGAACTGCCGCCGCGACTCTGACGCGTAATAGCGCAGGAAATCGACCGCCTCTCGCAGCTCGAGCACGGAATCGAGCAGGGTCTTGCCCGCCTCGCGCTGGCACAGGCTGAGGAATTCGGCGGTGTGCGCCTCGAACAGATCGGCCGCGCTTTCCAGCAGCAGCGCGCGCGCCTCGCCCCCAAGCGCGTCCCAACCGGGCTGGATTGCGGCGGCGGTGTCGAAGGCATGGGCGATTTCCGCTGCGGTGGCGGCGCGCACCGTGCCGACGGTGTGGCTGCGGTCCTGCGGCGAGGTGATGGCGGTGGCGGGAGCGGCCCCGTCCAGCGCGAATGTCGGCTGCGCGCTCCATGTGGTCTTGGCCAGCGCGCCGAGACGTTCCACCAGCGGTTCGCGCACCAGCGGGTCGCTGAGATCGACGCCTGCGCTGTTGTTGCGCTTGCCGAAGATGTCCTTGGGCAGCGGGATCGCCGGATTGCGGCGCGGACTCAGCGCGGCGAGTTCCGCCACCGGATCACCGACCAGCTCCTCGGCGGGAATGTCGGCATCGCCCATGCGGTTGACGAAGCTGGTGTTGGCCCCGTTCTCCAGCAGGCGGCGCACCAGATAGGCGAGCAGTTCCTTGTGCCCGCCCACCGGAGCGTAAATCCTGACCGGCGTGCACTGGTTGCCTTCCAGAGCGTGGAGCGCGTCGTAGACCTCCTCGCCCATGCCGTGGAGGCGCTGGAACTCGAACGGACGCCCGGCAGCCAAGTGCTTGATCGCCCCGATGGTATAGGCGTTGTGCGTCGCGAAGGCCGGGCGGATCACGTCAGCGTGCTCGAACAGCCGCGCGGCGCAGGCGAGGTAGCTGACGTCGGTCGCGACCTTGCGGGTGAAGACCGGGTAGTCGGTGTAGCCGCCCACCTGCGAAAGCTTCACCTCGCTGTCCCAGTAAGCGCCCTTGACCAGCCGCACGAACAGTTTGCGCCCGTGCCGCCGCGCCAGTTTGCCCGCCCAGTCGCACACCCACAGCCCGCGCTTCTGGTAGGCCTGGATGGCAAGGCCGAAGCCCTCCCACCGCGAGCCATCCGGGCGGCGGAACAGATCGTCGTCGGCGACCAGTTCCTCGATGATGTCCATGCTGAGTTCGAGCCGTTCGGCTTCCTCGGCATCGATGGTGAAGTGGATGTCGGCATCCCGCGCGCGGATGGCGAGGTCGCGGATCACCGGGATCATCGCCGCCTTGGCTTCGTCCGCATGGAAGAAATTGTACTTGGGATGCAGCGCCGACAGCTTCACCGAAATCCCGGGCGAGCCCGCCACGCCTGCGCCGGATTCACGCGCCAGCCGCGCGAGTGCGCTCTCGTAAGCCTGCCGGTATTTCTCGGCATCGGCAAAGGTCATCGCCGCTTCGCCGAGCATGTCGAAGGAGTGCGTGATCCCGCGCGCCCGTTCCGGCGCAGCGCGCTTCAGCGCCTCGTCGATGGTGCGGCCAAACACGAACTGGCCGCCGAGGATCTTCATCGCCTGACCGGTTGCCGTGCGGATCACCGGCTCGCCCAGCCGGTTCATCGCCCGCTTGAAGGCGCTCCCCAGCCCCTTCTGCCGCGCATCTGGTGGATCGAGCACTTCGCCTGTCAGCATCAGCGAAAAGGTCGCCGCGTTGACGAAGGTGGAATTGCTCTCGCCCAGATGCTCGCTCCAGTCGATCTGGCCGATCTTGTCCTTGATGAGCGCATCGGCGGTCGCCGCATCGGGCACGCGCAGCAGCGCCTCGGCAAGGCACATGAGGGCGATGCCCTCTTCGGTATCGAGGCCGTATTGCTGGAGGAAAGCGTCGATCCCGCTGGCCTTCTTGCCGCGCGCGCCTTCGATCAGGTCGATCGCCAGCCGCGCCGCTTCGGGATGGACCTTGGCGGCGGGTGCGGCCTGCTCCAGCCGCTCGGCGATGCAGGCTTCCTCGTCCTGGCGATAGGCGCGGCGCAGGTCGGTGCGGTCGATGGAAGGAGCGGGCGAGTAGTCGGCCATCTGGTTTCACCTGAAACGATTCGAAGGGGCAAAGCGGCCCTCTGAACCCGCCAAGGCTGCGCTTCAAGCGCGCTCTTTGCAACCACCGTCCTTGACCCGCCTCGGCTCCCGCGTTTAGCCTTGCCCCCACGAGCAAAAGGGGCCTTTCCGATCATGCGCATGTTCTGCTTCCACTGCCGTGACGGTGAAGACGGCGGGCGGCTGCGCGCGATCCACCGGCCCGCGCATCTCGAATTCATCCACGCCAATGCCGATCATTTCGTGATCGTCGGGCCTCTGAAGCGCGCCGATGGCCTCATCATCGGATCATTGCTGATCGTGAAGGCCGAAGACGAAGCCGCCGCGCGCGCGATCCTTGCCGATGATCCCTACCTCACCGGCGGGGTGTGGCAGCTGATCCGGGTGGACGAGTTCACCCCGCTGCTGGGCGACTGGGCCTAGAAAAGAACGCTGGATACGAGAAAGGCAACGGGGCCGCTCAGCAAGGTGAGCCGCCGCGCGAAACGTGCCCCGCGCCGGGCGCGCATCACGCCGCCAGCCCACATTGCAGCCGCCAATGCGATGAAGACGAGCATCCCGTTGCCCTTGTCGATCTCGCACTGACGAATGGCCTCGGGGGTGTCGCTAGCCGCCCAGCAGTCGCCCGTCAGGTAAGCCAGTCCGAGCAACACCGCCAGCATCAGGCCAAGGATCAGCGCCGACGCGCGCCCCGCCGTCGCCAGTAGAGCCGCCCCCGTAACCCTCAAGCCCCCACCTCGTCCTGCGCATGGGCCGGGTTGTTGCGGTTCCACCGCACCGATGACCAGAACGCCAGCCCGATCAGCACCGCGCCGATCACCCCGGTGATGACTTCGGGGATGTGGACGAAGGTGTTGAGGTACATGATCACGGCCAATGCGATGATCGCATAGAACGCTCCGTGTTCAAGATAGCGGTATTCGCTCATCGTCCCCTTGTTGACGAGGAAGATCGTCATCGAACGCACGAACATCGCGCCGATGCCGAGGCCGATGGCGATGATGATGAGGTTGTTGGTGAGCGCGAAGGCGCCGATCACCCCGTCGAAGCTGAAGCTCGCATCGAGAACTTCGAGATAGAGGAACGCCCCGAAGCCTGCCTTGGCCACATCGCCGGTGGTGGGCGTGGGCGGTTCGAGCACGTGGTTGACGATCTCGACCGCGAGATAGGTCAGCAGGCCTGCGATGGCGGCAATCAGGAAGGTGAGTGCCTCTTCCTCCGGCAGCACGCTGGAGACCGCCCAGGTCCCGGCCAGCACCACGCCGATCGCCACCGCCTCGATATCGGCGACCTTGGCAAGCGGGCGTTCGATCGCCTCGATCCAGTTCACTTCCTTGTCGGAATCGAAGAAGTACTTGAGGCCGACCATCCCGAGGAATGCCCCGCCAAAGCCCATCAGGCCGACATGGGCCTCGCTGACGATGCGCTGATATTCGGCCGGTTCATTGAGCGCGAGCTTCATTGCCTCGATGGGGCCGAGGCTGGCCGCGACCATCACGATCACCAGCGGGAAAACAATCCGCATCCCGAACACCGCGATGGCGATGCCCCATGTCAGGAAGCGCCGCTGCCAGACCGGGTCCATGTCCTTGAGGATCGAGGCGTTGACCGCCGCATTGTCGAACGACAGCGAGACTTCCAGCACCGCCAGCACCGCGCAGATCCACACGATGCCGAGCATCCCGTCGATGGTGCCGGTCAGCTCCCAGCCGTACCAGCCGCCAAGGACAAGCCCGGCAAGGGTGAACAGCAGCGAACCGCCGAAATGCTTGAACATCGTGTTTCCTGTCTGAATGGCCCGGTCGTCTTAGTGCGACACGCGGGCGTGATCTAGAGCCCGAAGCTGCCCTTGAGCCCGTCAATGACATATTGCGCCGCCAGCGCGGCCAGCAGCACGCCAAGCAGGCGGGTGATGACCGCCTCGACCTTGTCGCCCAGCAGCCGGATCAGCGGCCCCGCCGCGACCAGAGCCGCCGCGGTGATCGCCAGCACCGCGGCGAGCGCGGCGAGCACTTCGAACATCTCGGGCCAGCCTTCGGCCTCGTTCATCAGCAGCATGATCGCGGCAATGGCGCCCGGCCCGGCCAGCATCGGCATGGCCATCGGGAAGACCGAGACATCCTCGATCTCGGGGGTGGCAGCGATCTTCTCGGCGCGTTCCTCGCGGCGCTGGGTGCGCTTTTCGAAGACCATGTCGAAGGCGATGAAGAACAGCATCAGCCCGCCCGCGATGCGGAACGAGTTCAGCTCGATATGCAGCGCGCCCAGCAGTTCCTGCCCGAACAGCGCGAAGATCAGCAGGATGATCGAGGCAATCCACGTCGCCCGCAGCGCCATGCTGCGTGCCTGCTGAGGCGTCGCGCCCTTGGTCAGCCCGGCATAGATCGGCGCGCACCCCGGCGGGTCGATCACCACGAACAGGGTGACAAAGGCGGACAGGAAGAGTTCGGTCAGGACCATTGTGGCCGCCCCCTCACATCAATCAGCGGTCGGCACAAGGCTTTGTTCGATCGCCGTCACCCAGCGGCCCTGATAGAAATACTCGGCGGCGGCATAGCGCGTGCCGTCCTCGCGGTGCTCCCAGCGCCAGCGCAGGGTGCCGTCCTTCGAAAGCTTTGCGTCGGTCTTGCCGTCCTCTCCCAAGGGAATCGCGGGGGGCGGCGGGGTCGGCACGCCGCCGCGCGGGCAGCTGGCGACAAGGCCCTGGATCGCGTCGAGTTCGGTGACGACGATATCGCCCGGCCGGACATCGACCTTGGGCGGCTGCGGCGGCTGCGGCACATCCGGCCCGCCCGCATCGAAGACATAGCGATAAGCGCCGTCGGGCTGGCGTTCCCACACGGTGACGAAATTGCCGACCGTGCCATCGGGCTCGCGCATCCGCCCCTGACTGACCGCGACCGCCCCGTCACAGCTCATCACCACGGTGCGCGGCTTCCACGTGACGGCCTGCGGCGGATTGGTCTGGGTCGCCAGCCACGGCGCGATCGGGAACGGCCCGTTGCGGCCATGGAGCAGCGCGCCCGGTGCGGCGAACTGGGCAAAGGCCGTCCACTGCCCCACTTCCTGCGCCGCCTGCGCAAAGGCGATTTCGGCGGCGACAATCGTGCTCGGCTGCGCGGCGCCCGGCGCATTGGCGAGCGCACGGTCGATGATCGCCATCTGGCGCTTGTTCGGCTTGGGCGGCCCGCCCCCGCCCGCGCAGGCGGCGAGGGTAAGGGGAGCGGCGAGAATCAGCACCAGAGCAACGACGCGCATCTTTCTCTCCGTCCGCTTAAAGCCCCTCGGGCGCGTCCATCCCCGCGTGGCGGTGCGCCGCGACCAGCGTGTTGCGCAGCAGCACCGCGATGGTCATCGGCCCGACCCCGCCCGGCACGGGGGTAATTGCACCGGCAACGCCCAGCGCCTCGTCAAAGGCGACATCGCCCACGAGGCGCCCCTTGGCGCCTTCGGTGGCGGGCGGCAGCCGGTTGATGCCGACATCGATCACGGTCGCGCCCGGCTTGATCCAGTCGCCCCGCACCATTTCCGGACGGCCCACGGCCGCCACCACGATGTCGGCGCGGCGCACCACGTCGGCAAGATTCTTCGTGCGGCTGTGCGCGATGGTCACGGTCGCGTTGGCATCCGTGAGAAGCTGCGCCATCGGCTTGCCCACGATATTCGAGCGGCCGATCACCACCGCATCAAGCCCGCTGAGGTCACCGAGGTGGTCCTTGAGCAGCATCAGGCAGCCCAAAGGCGTGCAGGGGACAAAGCCTTCCTGCCCCACGGCAAGGCGGCCCGCATTGATCACGTGGAACCCGTCCACATCCTTGTCCGGATCGATCGCGGCGATCACGGCCTGTTCGTCCAGCCCATCGGGCAGGGGCAGCTGGACAAGGATGCCATCCACCTCCGGATCGCGGTTCAGCCGCTCGACCAGCGTCAGCAGTTCCGCGCCGCTGGTGGTGGCGGGCAGGCGGTGTTCGAAGCTGGCGATCCCGGCCTCGGCGCAGGCCTTCGCCTTGGCGCCGACATAGACCTGGCTGGCCGCATCATCGCCGACCAGCACCACCGCCAGGCCCGGCCGCCGGCCCGCCGCCAGCGCAAACTCCGCCGCCGCCGCGCCGATCCGCCCGCGCAGGTCTGCGGCGAACCCCTTGCCGTCGATCCGTGCCGCCTCGGTCATCAGTACGCCACACCCTGAAGCAGGCGCGACACCGCGACGAGCAGGATCATGAACACCATCGGCGAGAAATCGATCGCGCCGGTATCGGGCATCAGCTTGCGGATCGGGCGCAGCGCCGGCTCGAACAGGCGGCTCAGCGCATCATGCACGGCGAAAGCGAACTGGTTGCTCGGGCTCACCACGTTGAAGGCGAACAGCAGCCCGATGATGAACCAGACGATCAGCAGCATGTTGGCGGTGCTGATCACCATGCCGAGGATGTCGACGATTGCTTGCAGCATTGCGTTTTTCCGTTTCCCTTGCGGCGCACGGCCCTTGTGACTAGCGCCGCGCCCGATCATGTCCCTTGGAAGCGTATTAGCCTGTTAATACGGCTCGCGCCAGTCCCGGTTCCCGCGCGGCCTAGGCCCGCACCAGTGTCCCGGCCCCGCGCGCGGTGAAGAATTCGAGCAGCATCGCATGGCCCACCCGGCCATCCAGCACCACCGCCGCCTCGCAACCGGATTGCACGGCGGCAACGCAGGTTTCCAGCTTGGGCACCATGCCCCCGCGGATCACGCCATCCTCGCGCAGTTTGGCGATATCGGCGGGGGTGAGATCGGTGAGCAGCTTGCCCTCTCCATCCAGCACGCCCTGCACGTCGGTCAGCAGGAACAGCCGCGCCGCGCCCAGCGCCGCCGCGATTGCGCCCGCCATGGTATCGGCGTTGATGTTGTAGGTCGCCCCGTCCTCTCCGCAGGCGATCGGGGCGATCACCGGGATCATGCCGGCCGCCACCATCGTGTCGATCACCGAGGTATCGACCGCCGCCGGTTCACCCACGAACCCGAGATCGACGACCTGTTCGATATTGCTGTCCGGATCGCGGGTGGTGCGGCTGACCTTGCGCGCGGTCACCAGCCCGCCATCCTTGCCGGAAATGCCGATCGCCTTGCCGCCCGCACCGGCGATCCAGCCGACCAGTTCCTTGTTGATCGCGCCCGAAAGGACCATCTCGGCCACCTGCGCCGTCGCCGCATCGGTGACGCGCAAGCCATCGACGAAGGTGCTCTCCACGCCCAGCCGCTTAAGCATCTGCCCGATCTGCGGGCCGCCGCCGTGGACCACCACCGGGTTGATACCGACCGCTTTCAGCAGCACGATATCCTCGGCAAAGTCGCGCGCGGCTTCGGGATCGCCCATCGCGTGGCCGCCGTATTTCACCACGAAGGTGCGCCCGGCGTATCGCTGGAAATAGGGCAGCGCCTCGATCAGCACTTCGGCCTTGAACAGGTCGGGCGTTTCGCCCCGCGGATGGAACTGCTTGTCGGTCACCGGCATCTTTCCCAGCGCGCACATGGCGCATCACGGGCCGCGCCCTAGCGGCTTGCGCGCGCGGGGCCAAGCGGCTTGGTGCGCCGGGTAACCTCCGATTAGGCATTCGGCCATTCCGGTGGTATCCTCGCCGCGACAAGACGAGGTGACCATGGCCGACAAGGACAGCTCAACACCTGCCGGAGACCCCGCCGGGGGTGGCCGCCGCCAAGGGGACAGGCGCAAGGCCCAACTCCCCTTCGAAGGCGAGGACCGCCGCAAGGGCGACCGCCGCTCAGGCGCAGACCGCCGCGCCGAACCGCGGCACGACGGGGGCAGTTGAGCCGATAGGGTCGCGGACGGGGCGTCGCCTGCCGCCCCGCCCGCACAAGGTCGTGTGCGCTAGTCCGCCGGGGCCTGTTCCAGCATCAGGGCGATCTCGTCGAGCAGATGCAGCCGCTCCTTCTTGAGCGCCTCCAGCCGTTCGTCACTGGCCGCCTCCGCCTCGCATTCTATGCGGTGGATTTCCCGGTTCACCTCGTGATGACGCCGGGCAAGGCGGACAAAATGCGCGTCCTCCTGCTTCAGCCGGTGGAGCGCGGCGGCATCTTCCGGAAAGGCTTCGGCGAGTTCGTGCGGGGTATGGGCGGACATCGGTTTCTCCCTGGTTGATACCCCTGCCTAGCGCGGCTTGGACCCTAGGCGTTTGACCGGGGTCAAATTCATTGGATCGCAAGGCTATCCCGGCTAATCGCTGCGCCGGGATATTTACATGACACGACCGATACCGTTTCGACGCAGCCGCGAGGCTGCGCCTTCGCCGCACCGACACTCGGGGCAGGTGCGACCCTTCGCGCCTCCCCGGAGCCGACCCCGTGTGCGGTGGTTCCCGATTGCTCTGGTCGGCCTGCCGCTGCTGGCCTTTGCCGTGATCCTCTTCGCCCCGCTGCCGGGCGCAGAGCCCCTCGCCGCGCAGGCGGGGGCAGAGGACCACGCCGCGCTGTTCCCCGTCTGCCGCGGGCCGGTGCGGATCACCTGCGTCGTCGACGGGGACACCATCTGGTATCGCGGCACCAAGATCCGCATCGCCGATATCGACACGCCCGAGGTCTCCCAGCCCGGCTGCCCGCAAGAGGCCGTGCTGGGGCGGCGGGCGACGGAGCGGTTGCGCCAATTGCTCAACGCGGGCCGTTTCGGCCTCGCCGTCCCGCGCGACGGGCGGAGCCGCGACCGCTATGGCCGCGAACTCCGGATCCTCACCCGCAATGGCCAGAGCATCGGCGCGATTCTGGTGCGCGAGGGCCTTGTCGCGCGCTGGGGCGGGCCGAAACGGGCGTGGTGCGGGGCCTAGAGGGGGGCAAGAGGGGGTCTGGAGGGGGTCCAAGGGGGGTCTGGCGGGGGGTGGGCCGGGTCTGAACGCGGCCGTTTTTCAGACATCCGCCTGAAATACCTCGATTTTCCCTGATACCACCCCGATTTTCCCGCGCCGACGCACCCCCGACCCCGCCGCGCATCGCCTGCTTTACGCGAGGTGTGCGCATTAGGAAACTGCGCTACACCGCGCCGATGAACGCCACCTCACCCTCGCCCGCCCTGCCGCTGGCCGCGCTGCTGCTGCTCGCCGGATGCGCCACCACGCCCGCCGCCACCGCCCCGCAGGACGCCTTCTGGACCGCCCTGTCGAGCCATTGCGGCAAGGCCTATGCCGGCCGCATGGTCACCGCCGACGCCGCAGACGCCGACCTTGCGGGGAGCGCCATGGTGATGGCGGTGCAGGGTTGCTCCGCCACCCGCATCGCCGTGCCCTTCCACGTGCAGCGCGCCGACGGCACCTGGGACCGTTCGCGCACCTGGCTCCTCACCCGCACCCCGCAAGGCCTGCGCCTGAAGCACGATCACCGCCACGAGGATGGCTCCGCCGATCCGGTCACCTTCTACGGCGGCGACACCGCCAGCCCCGGCACGGAGCGCATCCAGTCCTTCCCCGTCGATGCCGAGAGCATCGCGATGTTCCGCCGCGAGGGGCTGAGCGCCTCTGTCACCAATGTCTGGTCGGTCACGGTCGACCCCGCCGGCGCGCCGGGCGGTGTGTACGCCTACGAGCTGCGCCGCACGGTCGCTGGGGGCGCACCCGCCGAGCGGCATTTCCGCGTGGCGTTCGATCTGACGAAGCCCGTGGCGATGCCGCCGCCCGCGTGGGGGTGGTGAGGGGTTGGCGGGTCGCTAGCGCGACAGCAGCGCGGCGAGGTCAGGCCCGGGGCAGGCAAGCCCGGGACGGGGCGTGTCTCACCAGAAGAAGACGATCAGGAACGCTCCGACCGGGAAGGTCAGCATGGCGGGCCAGAACCACCCGCTATCGGCGGCGCACTGCATCGGCGAGAGCCGCAGGCCGCCCTCGGTCCACGCAACCTCGCCAAGCTTTCGCGGCTTGCCGGGTTTGATGTGATGGATCTTGCCCATCAGCCCGCAATAGCCTGACTTCCTGTGCGAAAGGTGAAGGTCCGCACCCCTTCACCCCGCTCCGGACGGGCCATCAGTCGACGTAACTCATGCACTCGACATATTTCGTCGCGCCTTCGTAGTAGTCGTCCACCTGCCGCGCATAACGGCGCAGGTTTTCGTAGTAACGATCGACGTCGTTCTTGTAGCTGTCGATCTGCCATGACGAGCAGTTGCGGGCCGAGAAGCAATAGGGCTTGCCGGGCTTGGACAGGAACGCGGTGGGGGCCATCGGTGCCGAACAGAACCCGTATGCGGCAAGCGCGGCATCGGATGTGGCGAGGCTCCCGGCCCCGAAGGCCGCGACGAGCGCGGTCACGATTTTCAGCTTTCTCAATAGGTTATCCCGTCAGTTACGAGCGGACGATAACCGGAAAAGGGCTGCTTGGCCAACCCCCCGCCCCGGACCTGATCCGGGGCCCCGCTGCCTTTTGCGCTGGTGGAGAAAGAAGCGGGGTCCCGGGTCAAGCCCGGGAAGGCGCCGAGGAGGGGCCAATGGCAGTTCAGTTATTCCAGTGCTTCGAAATATCGCTGTGGGCATGATGCCTGCCCATAAGCCTGCCAAAGCCGGTCCACATGATCCGTGAAAACCTCTGTTCCGGAGGTACTTATGTCGTGAACGTCATCGATGAAAATTGGGCCGATCTCCACGCAGTCTGCAGTTCCATCGCTAGGGTCTCCGGCGAAGATTCCGCCGTCCTCGATCATTTTCCAGCCTTGCAGGCCTTGGAACTTGGAGAAAAAGAAAAAAGATCCACCAATGCCGTGTCTCTCAAAAACGCGCCTTTGTGTGCGCAGTGACTCACTGAGAAACCGCACATACCATGCTCCGTGAAACCACTTTTCATCACGGCCTTGGCGAAGATCTTCAACTGACCACCACGTCAAAACTGGCCCAAAGCGTTCTGCTTGGGTGAAAGCTCTAACTGGCTCGTTACGCGCTCCAGGGAAGACACTCAGCCCGTGATAGTTGAAACTGCGTGACCCGCCACCAAAGCTTGTCATCATCAAGTCCGACCAGTTCTGTTCCACTCTCTTGGGATCGAGAAAACTAGTTCGCCCATCATACGCCGTGGGAACCAATGCCGAAACCATGCTGGGACCGGGCCGAAGTTGGCGGGCGAAATAAGCGGAAGCATCGACAACCTTCCACCAAGACTCGATCCGGGCGAGCCTGCTTTCCGCACCGCCAAATGCTGCGCGAAGCTGGTCATAGGTCAGATCAGCAATGTGACGGTCATATCGTCGAACAAAACGCTGCTTTTCATTGAATTTAAAACGATGGGGCCCCGAAAAGCTTTGAGGTACTTCAGCGGCAAGAACTTGATAGCCGGATACGTCAATGACTGAGAATGAAACGCGGAGAGCCGGCTCGATGTTATCCTGAGAAATCTGAGCGAGACGCCGAATAACTTGGTCACTATCCGGGATGCTCTCCGTCGTCAGAGAAGATGCACAACCATCTACCTCGTCGATTCCGTAGAGTATAATTCCGCCACTGGCATTTGCCATGGCGCAAACGTCCTTCAAAAATTCTGCCTTGCCTCGGTCATTTACGGCTGGAAGCTCGCTCTTGAATTCGAGAACCTCACTCTCACCCATTGAGAGCAAGAGAAGGTCCTCGATTTCCAGCCCTGCCAGCGGCAAAATTCCTACTCCGCAGCCTCAGCCCCAAACAGCCCGGCTTCGGCCACCTCGGCCTCGCCTTCGTTCGCAGCCTTCGCCTTCTGGCGCTTGTCGAACGACGACCACACGGTGTTCCAATCCCCCCGCGTCGCGCCCTTGGAATATTCCGTCGCGCGGGTTTCGAAGAAGTTGGCGTGCTCCACGCCGTTCAGCAGCGGGGCGAGCCACGGGAGGGGGTGTTCCTCGATCATGTAGATTTCCTGGAGGCCCAGCTGCTTCAGGCGCCAGTCGGCGATGTAGCGGATGTA
>JAIEOM010000115.1 GCA_019750455.1 Sphingomonadales bacterium
CGACTGGGGCGCATCTGCGAGAGCGACGGAGGCAGCACCACCTGCCGCCCCGATCCGGACGCGGACCGACCGTCCGAACTCGACATGCTCAACGCCGCCCGCAAGCGCCAGAAGTGGTTCGAAGGGGGCTAGGCCTCCCCTAGTTCTGCGGTGGACGCGGGGTCGGCGGATTGGCGCCGCGCTCTTTGCTCCAGCTGCGGCCTGAATCCGTCGGGGCGACGGGAACGCCGTTGCTCCGGCTGCGTCCCGCCGGAGCGGCAGGGACATCCCTGTGATCCGATACGGTCGGATCGATGTTGCCCGGCGTCCCCTCGTCCGGCGCTGCCGGGTCTTCGTGGCGCTGCCGATCGGCCACGGCGGCGTCCTCGTGATGGTCCTTCGCCTGCTTGGCGCGGGTGAAGGAGATGATGCCGATTACCAGCCCGGCGCCCAGAGTGAACAGGGCGAGGGCCATGACGGTGCTGAACTCGAACTCCATGCGCGTGCCTCCTTGGCTGTGGCACGCAGGGCGACCTTGCGAGGCGGCGCAATGTTCCCCGCGGACCGGAACATTCGGGGCATGCCGTGGCGGGAGCGGGGCGGGGTGCTTGCGCCTCAGCCGGTGCAGGCGCGGCAGGAAGGGTCCTTGGCCACACGGATCGTGCGCATGCCGGGATCGAGTCCGTCAAGAATGTGGAGGCGGCCCCAGCCGGGCTCTCCGAGAGCGCTGACACCTGCCAGCAGCACCTTGACCGCCTGCATCGCGGCAAAGCTGCCCACCCAGCCGGCCATCGCGCCCAGCATGCCATCGTCGGCGCAGGTGTCGCAGTCCTCGGCGTCGAAGGCATCGCCGACGAAGCAGCGGTAGCAGGCCTCCCCCGGCAAGTGGCCGGCCCAAGCCCCGACCTGTCCCTGAAAGCGGCCCACTGCGGCCGACAGCAGCGGGATGCCGGCGGCGACGCAGGCGTCAGACACGGCGAGGCGGGTGGCGAAATTGTCCGTCCCGTCGAGCACGAGGTCCGCGCCGGCGATCAGGCTGGCGGCGTTTTCCGGCGTGATTCGCGCGTCCGAGACGTCGACTTGCAGCGCGTCGTCGAAATTGGCGAGCCAGCGGCGGGCCGAGACCGCCTTGCCGTACCCCACATCGCGGGTGGTGAAGATCGTTTGCCGCTGGAGGTTGGAGGCCTCGACCACATCGTCATCGACCAGCGCCAGCCGCCCGATGCCGCTCGCCGCGAGGTATTGCAGCGCCGGCGAGCCGATCCCGCCAAGGCCGATCACCGCGATCTTGCTGGCGGCGAGGCGCACCTGTCCTGCCCCGCCGACTTCGGGCAGCACGATATGGCGGGCAAAACGATCAAGGCGGGGGGGCGACAGGCTCACAGGTCCTGCTTCTCCCTGATGCGCTCCTGCTTGAAGGCGCCGATGCCGTGCCACCACAGGAAGGCGATCACCGCGCCCTTGGTCGGCTGGAGCATGACAAGCAGCATGGCGATGGACGCGGGCAGGAGGATCGCAAGGGTCAGCCATGCCGACATCCCGCCGGAAATCATCGCAATCACTACCGGCGCGAGCAGGTGGCCGACCAAGAAAATGCCGATATAGGCCGGAAAATCATCGGCCTGCTGGAGCGACCAATCCTGCTTGCAATGGCCGCAGCGGTCCACGGGCTTGAGCCATTTGCGGAACAGCGCCGCCTCGCCGCAGCGCGGACAGCGGCACCTGGCGCCCCGGACGAGCGCGGGAATCAACCCCTCGGGCAGGGTGATAAGCTCGGGGGAAAGGCGCAGATGAGGCATGGAAAGGCTGTTTACAGCCTGTGGACGCGCTGTCGACAGGCCTGTGGGCAGGCCTGTCGAAAGTGCAGTGCAAAGCTGGTGGAGTGGTTGTGCGCCGCTCAGCTTTCGAGCTGGCGCAGCAGGCTGCGCACATCGCCGTCCATATCGGCGTCACGCTGGCGCAGATCCTCGATCAGGCGCACCGCGTGGATCACGGTCGAATGGTCGCGCCCGCCGAACTTGCGCCCGATTTCGGGGTAGGAGCGCGGGGTGAGCACCTTCGAGAGATACATCGCCACCTGCCGCGGACGCACCACGGCGCGGGCGCGGCGCTTGCTGCTCATTTCCGCGCGGTCGATGCGGTAGAACTGGCAGACGGTGCGCTGGATCTCGTCGATGGTGATGCGGCGGCGGTTGGCGCTGAGGATGTCGGTCAGCTGCTCTTCAGCGAGCTGGAGCGACACATCCTGCCCCGTCAGCTGGGCATAGGCGATCAGCTTGTTGAGACCGCCGACCAGCTCGCGCACGTTACGCGTGATGGTGCGGGCGAGGAAATCGACCACGTCTTCCGGTACCGAAAGCGGCGCGAAGCGGGTGAGCTTGGAGACGAGGATCTTCTTGCGCAGCTCGATGTCGGCAGGCTGGATATCGGCCACCAGACCCATCGACAGGCGCGAGAGGAGGCGAGGTTCCACCCCGTCCAGCGCCTGCGGGGCGCGGTCGGCGGCGAAGACCAGCCGCTTGCCCTCGGCCAGCAGCGCGTCAATCGTGTAGAGCAGTTCTTCCTGCGCGCTAGCCTTGCCGATGATGAACTGGATATCGTCCACCAGCAGCAGATCGAAGCTGCGCAGGCGTGCCTTGAACTCGATCGTCTGGCTCGACTTCAGGGCCTGCACGAATTCGACCATGAAGCGTTCGGCAGAGCAGTAGAAAATCCGGGCACGCGGGTGGGCATGCAGGTAGCCGTGGCCGATGGCATGGAGCAGGTGGGTCTTGCCCTGACCGGTCGCGGCCTTGAGGTACAGCGGCGAGAACTGCGGCTGCTCAAGCGCCGCCATGCGCTGTGCGGCGTTGCAGGCGAGGATATTGGCCTCTCCGGTAACGAAGGCGGCGAAGGTCAGCGAAGCATCGAGGCCCACCGACGACGTGAAGGTCGCATCGCCCAGCGCGCCTGCCGCCATGGCAATCGCGCTCGCGCCGTCATTGGCGGGGCGGCGGCCATCGTCGAGGCGCAGGTCGGGCAGCTGGCGGCGGCCCGGGTGAACCATGATGTTGACCTTGCGCACTTCGCTGCGCGCAATGCTCCAGGCCAGCTGGAGACGGTCGTGGAAACGGTCACGCACCCAGTTGGCCGAGAATTCGGTCGGCAGGTAGAGATCGAGCGTCCCGCAATCGCGGTTCAGCACGCCAAGCTGGATCGGCTTGATCCACTGGCTGTGCAGCTGGTGCCCCAGATCCTTGCGCAGCCCCTGACTGATATCGGCCCAGTCGGCAGCGAGATTTACCGCTTCGGAATCTTCCATCAGATGTTCGTCGGCCTGGCGGCCATTCGTCCGCGCGCCACCTGTTCGGGCTCCATCAGTCCTGTGCACAAGCTCATCCCCAATTCACGCACAGCCTGCGAGGCCCGCAAGGCCGCAGACTCAATTAATCCCATTGCGACAGGCACTGCCTTTCCCTTCCCCGGAATCGCAATTCCGGAGAACCCCCCTGTCGGCCAGTTTGTTAAAACACCCGGACTGTCCCGCGCCGGGTGGAGTTCATGTAAAGAACGCATCGGCCCGCGGCGCAAGCGCGGACTTTTAAAAAAAGTGAAATAATCCTGTTGACTCGCCTCTACCCCGCAGGCTTGCGTTCATGTGTATGATTTTGCTGCGTAATCATCATTACGAACATGCGAATCGCGGCGAATCCTGATCTTTTTACGGCAAGACACTGTCGCGTTTGTCGCAAACGAAACGGGCCGCGCTCATGGAGCGCGGCCCGTTGCCGTCATGATGACCCGCCAGTCCCGTAATCGCCCCTAAAGAAGGCTAACGGGATGGCAGGTGATTCGGATCAGAGCGTGGCGACTCGGCGCGTCAGACGCGACATCTTGCGGGCCACGGTGTTCTTGTGGAGCACGCCGCGCGCAACGCCGCGGGCCATTTCCGGCTGGGCAGCCTTGAGCGCAGCAGCAGCCGCTTCCTTGTCACCCGCTTCGCAGGCAGCTTCGACCTTCTTGATGAAGCTGCGGATGCGGCTGATGCGCGCGCCGTTGATGGCGGCGCGGTTGGCGTTGCGAACGATGCGCTTCTTGGCTTGCGGCGTATTGGCCATAATTCGTGTCTGTCTCGCGTTTGGTTCAGGCCGCCTGGAGCGACCGGAAGGAAATCCGTGGGTGTGCTCGAAAGGGGCGAGCAGACTCATGGTCCGACCGCCGGAAAGCAGCGCGCATAGTCGCGAAGCGCCGCAAGGTCAACGATTCTCGCCTACTTCTGGCAGACGGGGCAGAACCACGTGCTGCGGCCACCCTGCGCGATCCGCTGGATGATGCCCCCGTCGTCCCTGCGGCAGGCCTCCCCCTCGCGTCCGTAGACATCGAAGCTGCTGGCGAAATAGCCGAGCTCCCCGTCGGGACGGGCATAGTCGCGCAAGGTGGAGCCGCCGTCGCGGATCGAGGCTTCCAGCACATCGCGAATCGCCGGCACCAGCCGTGCGAGCTGTGCGCCGGTGACCTTGCCTGCGGGCTTCGTCGGCCGGATCTCCGCCCGCCACAGCGCCTCGCAGACATAGATATTGCCGAGGCCAGCGACGATCCGCTGGTCGAGCAGGGCCAGCTTGATCGACAGCACCTTGCCCGCCAGCGCCGTCTTGAGGTGCGCCGCTGTCAGCCCCGGGCCAAGCGGCTCGGGGCCGAGGGCTGCGAATTGCGGCCATGCCTCCAGCGCGCCCGTCTCCACCAGATCGACCGAGCCGAAGCGGCGCGGATCGCACAGGGCGAAGCGGTGACGCTCGGTCTCGAGCAGCAGGTGATCGTGGGTATCGGCGCTCTCGGGATCGATCCGCCAGCGTCCGCTCATGCCGAGGTGGAAGATCATCGTCGCCCCGCGGTCGAGATGCATCAGCCCGTATTTCGCCCGCCGCCCCAGCGAAGTGACGGTCGCGCCCATCATCACCTGCACAAGATCGGCGGGGAAGGGGCGGCGCAGATCGGGGCGGTTCAGCTGCACGCGCGTGATCCGCTCGCCTTCAAGGAAGGCAGCGAGGCCGCGCACGGTGGTTTCGACTTCGGGTAATTCCGGCATAGTTCTGCGCCTGTAACACCCTTTGCCTCGGCAGCAATTCCCCTCTAGGGAACGCGGCATGAGCGACAACACCGACGAAACCGTCTCCTTCGGCTACCAGCAGGTCACCCCGCAGGAAAAGACCCGCAAAGTGGGCGAGGTCTTCTCCAGCGTCGCGCGCAAGTATGACATCATGAATGATGCGATGTCTGGGGGCATGCACCGCCTGTGGAAGGACCGCTTCGTCAAGCGTGTGAAGCCGCAGCCGGGCGAGCAGATCCTCGACATGGCAGGCGGCACGGGCGACATCGCCTTCCGCATGGCCGAGCGCGGCGCGCATATCACTGTCGCGGACATCAATCAGGACATGCTGGACGTGGGCGCCGAACGCGCGCTGGAGCGCGGTTTTGATGAAGAGGACGGCGCGCTCGTCTTCACTTGCCAGAATGCAGAGAGCGTCAGCTTCGCGTCCAACACCTTCGATGCCTACACCATCGCCTTCGGCATCCGGAACGTGACCCACATCGACAAGGCGCTGAAAGAGGCCCTCCGGGTCCTGCGTCCGGGCGGGCGGTTCTTCTGCCTCGAATTCTCGACCGTGGAATGGTCGGGGCTGAAGGAGGCATACGACATCTATTCCGAACACCTGCTGCCGCGCATGGGGCAGGCGATTGCGGGCGACGCGGATTCGTACCGCTATCTTGCCGAATCGATCCGCAAGTTCCCGCCGATGCCGGCCTTCGAACAGATGATCAGGCAGGCAGGCTTTGCCAACACCAAGGTCGAGCCGATCATGGGCGGGCTTGTCGCGATCCATTCGGGGTGGAAGATCTAGCCACGTGACGAGCTCGGTAACGCACCTCTCCCGCCTTGCGCGCTGGGGCGTGACGCTCGCCCGGCGGCGCGCGCTGGTGGGGATCGAGAATGATCCCAACGCGCCTGCCGGCCTGCGCCAGCTGGTGCGCCTTGCGCGGCTGGCGACGCTGACCGGCAAGGGCGGCACGCGCGACTATGCCGGGGCCTTCCGCGCCATCGGCCCGGCGGCGATCAAGCTGGGGCAATCGCTCGCCACCCGCCCCGATCTGGTGGGCGAGGAAGCGGCGAACAACCTGCTGAGCCTTCAGGACAGCCTGCCCCCCGTTCCCTTCGCGCAGATCAAGGCATCGATCGAAAGCAGCTTCGGCCAGCCGATCGAGGCGCTGTTCAGCGAGATCGACCCCGTGCCCGTCGGCGCGGCGAGCATTGCGCAGGTCCACAAGGGCGTCACCACCGATGGCCGCAAGGTCGCGATCAAGGTGCTGCGCCCCGGCATCCGCGAGAAATTCGCGCGCGACATCCAGACCTATGAATGGGCCGCCGCCCATGTCGAGGCGATGGGCGGGGAGGCTGCGCGCCTGCGCCCGCGCCTCACCATCGCCAACTTCAAGCGCTGGACCAATTCCGAACTCGATCTGCGGCGCGAGGCGGCTTCGGCCTCTGAACTCGCCGAACAGATGGCGGGCGTGCCGGGCTACCGCATCCCGCAGGTCGATTGGGACCGCACCAATGGCCGGGTGATGACGGTCGAATGGATTGACGGGATCAAGATCAGCCGCGTCGACGAGTTGCGGGCACGCGGGCATGATCTGGCGGCGATTTCCGAAAAGCTGGTCATCAGCTTCCTGACGCAGGCGATCAGCATGGGCTTTTTCCATGCCGACATGCATCAGGGCAATCTGTTCGTGGAGGACGACGGCACGATCGTCGCCATCGATTTCGGGATCATGGGCCGCATCGATCGCCGCGCGCGGCAGTGGCTGGCGGAAATTCTCTACGGGCTGACGACCGGCAATTACGCCCGCGTCGCCGAAATCCATTTCGAGGCGCAATATGTGCCCTCCTACCATTCGGTCGGCGAATTCGCGACCGCGCTGCGCGCCGTGGGCGAGCCGATGCGCGGCAAGCCGGTGAAGGAGCTGAGCGTCGGCCAGATGCTCGACGGGCTGTTCGCGATCACCCGCGATTTCGACATGCAGACCCAGCCGCACCTGCTGCTGCTGCAAAAGACAATGGTGATGGTCGAAGGGATCGCGACCCAGCTCAACCCCGACATCAACATGTGGGACACCGCCGCGCCCTATGTGCGCGAGTGGATCCGTGACGAGCTGGGGCCGGAAGCCGCGCTTGCCGACCGGTTGAAGCAGGACACGGAAACCCTGCTGCGCCTGCCCGGCCTGATCCGCCGCGTTGAGGAAATGTTCCCGCCCAAGGGCGGCGCGCCCGAACCGCCGCCGCTACCCGAGATCGTGCTGATCACCGACAAGCGCGAAGGACGCGGCTGGCTCGGCTATGCCCTGACCGCGCTGGCGGGGGCCGGTGCGGTGTGGGGAGCCATGGCGCTCGGCTGGATCGGATGATCCCCGCGTCCCGCTGGCTGGCAAGCTGGCAGGCGCTGGGCCGACCTTTCCTCCATCTGCCGCGCCCCGCTGCGGCGCTGGTGCTGGCGCTGCCGGCAGCGGCGCTGGCGTGGAGCGCATTTGCCAGCCTGCCGCAGGACCGCGCCAACCCTTCCGCACCCACGGTGGCTGCCCCTGCAAACACTGCCCCGTCGCAGCGCGCCAAGGGCGACATGGCGCTCTATGCCCGCATCAGCGCCCGCATGGTCAGGGGGGAGGGCTATTACCATGCCGCGCTTGCCGAGCAGCGCGCTGGCAATTACCCGACCCGGCCTTTCGTGGCCGTGCGCCTGCCGACGCTGGCTGCGATGCAGGCGGCCATCGGCCCGGACGGGGTGCGCGGGCTGGCGCTGGTGCTGGCGGCGGCGGCGATGGCGGCGCTGTGGTGGCGCTCGCCCCCGTTGGGCACTCGGGAAGAGCGCATCTTTGCCACGGCGCTGCTGGCGGCAGGGGGCGGTGCAGCGCTTTCGCCGGTGGCGGGGTATGATCATGACTTCATTGCCGGGCTGCTGCTGACCTTCGCGCTGCTCGCATTCCGTCCCCATTGCTGGTGGCCCGCGCTGCTTGCCGCCGCTGCGGCGCTCGCGGTGCGCGAACTCGCCGCGCCCTTCGTGATGCTGTGGCTGGTCTTTGCTCTCATCGAGGGGCGCAGGGGTGAGGCGTTTGCGCTTGCCGCAGTGCTGGCGCTGTTTGCAGGCGGGTTGGCCGCGCATGCCCATGCGGTCGATGCCGCGCGGCTGCCGGGCGATCTTGTCTCGCAAGGGTGGAGCGCGATGGCCGGATACAGCCTGCCGCTGGCGGGGCTGGGCCAGCTTACGGGGCTGCGTCATCTCCCACCGATGCTCGCCGCGCCGCTGGCGGTGCTGCCGCTGGTCGGCTGGGCGGGGCTGGGCGGAAGGCTTGGCCTGTTCGCCGCGCTGTGGTTTGCCGGTGTGGCGACGATGATCGCGTTGTTCGCGCGGCCAGCCAATTTCTACTGGGTCGAACTGGCGCTGCCCGCCTATGCCATCGGCCTCGCCTTCGCCCCGCGCGCGCTGGGCGAACTGCTGCGGAGCGCCGCCCGCTAGGGCTTGATAAGGTCCTTCAGCGCGTCCTTTTCCGGCTTCTTGCCAAGATTGCGCACCCGCCAGACGATCACCGACAGCACCCCGACCACGCCCAGCACCGCCAGCAGGAAGGTGCGCAGCCCCCCGGCGCTGCCGGTCAGCCGCTTGATGGTGGCATCGAAGCTGGAAATCCCGTCGGCGGTGACCGCCACGCTGATGGTTTCGCTGTCGATCTGGTCGAGCGGCTGGCCGTCCTTTTCGGCGAGGCTCTGCACGGTAGCCGAGAGGCTGAGCTGCCGGGCTTTCTCTGGCGAGACCTCCCACGCGAAGCTGACCTGCGCCGCCGCGCCGCGCCGCTTGCACTGCCGCCCTTCGCCGCGCACGTCGAAATCGACCGCGCTCAGTTCGGCGCAGATCCACGGGCCGAGAGCGATGTCGCCGGTGGTGACTTCGCCCGGCTGACCGGCGGCCTGTTCGATCTGGCGCTGGCGTTCCTTGCGCCCGACGACGAGGCGGACCGGGTAATATTCGCCGACCGCCATGGCACGCGGCGCGCCGAGCGCGGCAATGCCGAGCGGGGCGTTGGCGATGAGGGTGGTCATGCGCGCGCACTCGTCGGGATCGGCGAAATCGCCGGTCGCCTCGCAGAAGGCCCCGCCGCCCGCGCCGGTCGGAGCCGCGCTCGCAACCGTACCGGCAATGACCGGAGCCGCAGCGGGCGCACCGGCCGAAGCGGCGCGAGCCGGGGCAACGCCGCTGCCCGGCCTTGCGGAAGGGCGCGATCCGGATGGCGCAGGACGGGGACGAGCCGGCCCCACTGCGCCCGCATCATCACTGAACCCGACCGGCGGCGGTGGCGGCGGAGGAGGGGGTGGAGGGGGTGGTGGCGGTGGCGGCGGGGGAGGCGGGGCAGGAACGACGTTGTCCGATGATGCGCAGCCCGTCACGCCGGTCAGCGTGGCGAGGCCGAGCAGCACGGCCGCCACCACGCTGCGCCGCCGCTGCATGGCATTTGCCGCGGGCTTTCGCGAATCGCCTGTCGTCATGCCTGCGTCCCCCTTGTCCGCATTCCGCCCATCCCTGCGGCCTGCCAAACACTCCGGTTGCGTGTAAAGAGCCTCCGCGCCGCGTGTAAGCACAATCTTAAGCATGCCTGGGCCAGAGAATTGGCGCGTCATGACCGGCAAATGCACGCCCGCGCCCTTGGCGCTGGGGTGCAAGGGGGCTAGATATGCCGGTGACGCGCAGGGCAAAGGAGCACGGGCGAGTAATGGCATGGCCGGTCAGCCGGGGCAGGATCGCATGACGGGGGCGTTGCATCCCCGCATCCTGCTGGTCGTGGGCGGCGGTATCGCGGCCTACAAGGCCTGCGAGCTGGTGCGCCTGATCCGCAAGGGCGGCGGGGACGTCACCTGCGTGCTGACCCGCGGCGGGCAACAGTTCGTCACCCCCATGTCGCTGGCCGCCCTGTCGGAAAATCAGGTCTACACCAACCTCTTCGATCTCAAGAACGAGGCGGAGATGGGGCATATCCAGCTGTCGCGGGAGGCCGATCTGGTGGTCGTGTGCCCGGCGACCGCCGATCTCATGGCCAAGATGGCGAACGGCATCGCCGATGATCTGGCCACCACGCTGATCCTCGCGACCGACAAGCCGGTGATGGCCGTGCCCGCCATGAATGTGCGGATGTGGGAGCACGAGGCGACCCAGCGCAATGTCGCTACCCTGAAGGCGGCGGGCGTGACCGTGCTCCACCCCGACAAGGGCGCGATGGCCTGCGGCGAGTTCGGCTATGGCCGCCTGCCCGAGCCCGAGGCGATCTGGTGCGAAATCGCCGCGCATTTCGGCATCGCCGTGCCCGAGCTCCAGCCGCCTTCCGCCGCGCCGCTGATCGAGGTCGAGGCGATCGAGGCCGAGGAATCGGAAGACGCCAGCGCCGCGTTCCCCGAAGGTATCCTCAGCGGCATGCTGTCGCGGATCATCCCGCGCTCCACCGCCAAGCGCACGCACGAGGAAATCGAGGCCGAGTTCGAGGATCTCCCCGAGGAATTGCCCGAAGAGCTCGCACCCGAAGAACCCGCGCCTGACTTCGCCCCCGATTTCGGCGGGCCGCTGCTGGCGAAGAAGGGCAAGGCGGGCGCCGCGCCCTCGCTGGATGGCGGCGCGCTCAACCACCTCATCGACCCGCGCAAGGCGCCCCCTGCGGCGCTCGCCCCCGAAGTGCCCGAGGATATCGAGGACAATCTGGGCGAAGTGCCCGAAGGCGCGGATTTCGGCCTTGCGCCTTCGCACCGTCCGCTCGCCGGGCGGCATGTGCTGGTCACCGCCGGGCCGACCTGGGAAGCGATCGATCCGGTGCGCTACATCGCCAACCGGTCGAGCGGGAAGCAGGGCTTTGCCATCGCCGCCGCCGCCGCCGCGATGGGCGCGCAGGTGACGCTGGTGGCCGGACCGGTCGCATTGAAGACCCCCGCCGGCGTGTCTCGCATCGATGTCGAAAGCGCGATGCAGATGGCCGACGCGGTCAAGCGTGCGCTGCCTGTCGATGTCGCGATCATGGTCGCCGCAGTCGCCGACTGGCGGCCCAAGGAGTATCGCGGGCACAAGATCAAGAAGCGCGGCGATGCCCCGCCGGCGCTGATGCTGACCGAAAACCCCGACATCCTCACCAATGTCGCCGGCGCGCCGCGTCGCCCCGGGCTGGTGATCGGCTTCGCCGCCGAGACCGAGGACGTGCTCGAACACGCCAAGGCCAAGCGCAAGCGCAAGGGCGCCGACTGGATCGTTGCCAATGACGTCAGCGGCAGTGTGATGGGTGGGGACCGCAACCGCGTGACGATCATCAGCGCAGAAGGGGTGGAGACGCTCGACGAGATGCCCAAGGCCGCAGTCGCCATGGCGCTGGTCGAACGCATCGCCGCCACCCTTCAGGCGGAGGCTGCCGAGTGACGATCAAGGTCGAAGTCAAGCGCCTGCCGCACGGCGAAGGCCTGCCGCTGCCCGCCTATGCCACCAGCGGCGCGGCAGGGATGGACGTGGTCAGTGCCGAGGACGTGACGCTGGCCCCGGGCGCGCGCCACGCGGTTGCCACCGGCCTCGCGATGGCGATCCCGCAAGGCTACGAGGTTCAGGTCCGCCCACGTTCCGGCCTCGCATTGAAGCACGGCATCACCGTGCCCAACACCCCCGGCACGATCGACAGCGATTATCGCGGCGAACTGAAGGTGATCCTGATCAACCTCGGCACGGAACCCTTTGTCATCGCCCGCGGCGACCGTGTTGCCCAGCTGGTCCTCGCCCCCGTGGTGCAGGCCGCATGGAACGAGGTCATCGAGCTGGACGCAACCGAGCGCGGCGCGGGCGGCTTCGGCTCGACCGGAGGACACGCGAAGCTCTGACGCCTGCCCGAAACAGGCAACAAAAAAGGCGGCACCGATCCCCTGGCGCCGCCTCTCTTTTTCCCGTCCAAGGGTCTCTTGCGTTCGCCTTACACCATCAATTGGTGGGGCGCACGGTCTTTTCGTTATCGTCGCGGATGGTGATGCGCACCGTCTCGCCCGAATTGCCGGGGAAGCCGGTGAACAGCGCGTCCACGAGGTTGGGCACGAGGCGCGGCAGGCGGTTGGAGCGCGACACGGCTTCGGCCTTGCCTTCGAACAGGCGCTGGCCATCAACGCGGCGGTCGATCTTCACGTCGACGCCGCTGGTGTAGATGGTGTAGCTGCGCACTTCGGGGCCGCCGAAGAACGGGTCATTGAAGCCGAAGCCCCAGCCGCCGCCCCAGCCGCCCCAGCCACCCCAACGGCCCCACGGGCCGCCAAAGGCGCCGACGCCGTTGAAATCGGTGCGCACGCGTTCACGCCCGCCATCGACCTTGTAATCGAAGCGCACCAGCATGTCGGCGGTTTCCGGCGATGCGGCGCGGGTGTAGCCGATCTGGGTCAGCTCTTCGGCGACCGCGTTGGCATAGGTCGCAAATTCGAGACCGCCGGCCAGCTTCGGATCTTCTGCGACGACTGCGAAGCTCTGCCCCTGCGGAGCGGGCAGCGGCACCGCGAAGCGCGACACATCAGCCTTGAAGGGGGTGGAGCAGGCCGAAAGGCCGATCGCGAGAGCCACGGGAAGCGCGAGGCGGGTGAAAGACTTCATCGAAGGCAACATGGCACAACCTTTGTCTGTGGGCCATTGCCATGACAGCAACGGCACTTGCACGCGATATCATATTACACGCCAATGAATGGCAATTGAATATGATCCTGCGCGCCGCGCGGTTCGTCGCGCGGGAGGGCCTATGCCTGATGCCGGACCAGCCCGAGGGCGGTGTAGGCGGCATTGAGCGTCGGGGTGCCGCGTTCGCGCGCCTTGGCCGCGCCGCGGGCGAGGATCGCGTCCAGCGCCTCGCGGTCGTCCTTCAGGGCAACGAAGCGTTCACGGATCGGCCCGAGCTTCGCGACGAGCAGATCGGCAAGCGCGGGCTTGAATGCGCCGAAGCCCTGCCCGCCATACTGCGCCAGCACCGCGGCCACCGTTTCGCCCGACAGTGCGGCATAGATGCCGACGAGGTTCTTGGCCTCGGGCCGTTCGGCAAGGCCGGCTTCTTCCGAGGGCAGGGGCTCGGGATCGGTCTTCGCCTTCTTGATCTTCTGCGCCATGGTGTCGGCATCATCGACGAGGTTGATGCGGCTCATGTCCGAGGGATCGGACTTCGACATCTTGGCGTTGCCATCGCGCAGGGACATGATCCGTGCGGCCTCGGCGGGGATGATCGGTTCGGGCAGGGTGAAGACGGGCGCGTCTTCCGATGCGAAGTCGTTGTTGAACTTCTGGGCGATGTCGCGGGCCAGCTCCAGATGCTGCTTCTGGTCCTCGCCCACCGGCACATGGGTCGCCTGATAGAGCAGCACATCGGCGGCTTGCAGCACGGGGTAGGTGAACAGGGCCACGGACTGGCCTTCGCGGTTCTTGCCGGCCTTGTCCTTCCACTGGGTCATGCGGTTGAGCCAGCCCATCCGGGCGGTGCCATTGAGCAGCCATTGCAACTCGGCATGCTGGGGGACCTGCGCCTGGTTGAACAGCACGGAACGGTCCGGGTCGATCCCGCAGGCGACCAGCGCGGCGACCATCTCCAACGTGCCCTGATGCAGCGTCGCCGGGTCGTGCGGCTGGGAAATCGCGTGGAGATCGGCGAGGAAGAACAGCGCCTCGCTTTTTTGTGCGCTACCGCCTTCGGCTACTTGAGCGCGGTCGTGGGCTTCGAGCGAATCCTGCATCGCCGCCCAGTTGCGGATCGCCCCCAGATAATTGCCGAGGTGGAGATTGCCGGTGGGCTGGATGCCGGAGACGACGCGCATGATAGGTCCTGATTGCTTAGCTCTGGCGGCGCATTAGGCGCTGGATCGTGGCCTTGTCGAGTACGCCGAACAGCACGGTCGCCGCGCCATAGGTGACAAGGCTCACCGCCATGATCGCTCCGATGGCGGCAAGGCGCAGGGTGAAGGGCCCGTCGAGCCACGGGGTGATGGCCTGCATCAGCGCCCACAGCGCGGCACCCATGACCGCCGCGGCGAGCGTGATCCGCCCGATCCGGCCGAGCACCCGCGCGGGCAGGCGGAAATAGCCGCGCCGCGCCAGCACCGTGCCGAGCAGCGCGATGTTCACCCACGCCCCCAGCGCGCCGGCCAGCGCCAGCCCGACCACGCCCAGCACCGGTACCAGCACGAGATTGAGGCCCACCGTCACCACCAGGGATGCCCCGGCGGTATAGACCGGCGTGCGGGTATCGCGGCGGGCGAAGAAGTTGGGGGTCAGCACCTTGACCAGCACATAGGCGGGCAGGCCGACGACCAGCGCCGATGTGACCATGCCGGTGACCTCGGCGTCCTCGGCGGTGAACGCCTGCCCCTGCATAAACGCCTTCACGAAAGCAAAGCCGGTGATGAACAGCGCCACCGCGCAGGGCAGGGTGAGCAGCATGGCCAGCTCGACCGCGTTGGCCTGGAGGCGCACCGCCTCCTCGTCTTCGGACTTAGAGATGTAGCGCGACAGGGCGGGCAGGATCGCCGTGCCCAGCGCGATGCCGATGATGCCGAGCGGCAGCTGGTTCCAGCGGTCGGCCATCGCCATGTAGGTGAGGCTGCCGTCAGGCAGGCCGCGGATGAAGGCGAGATCGATGAAGCGGCTGATCTGGTACACGCCCGCACCGAACACGGCGGGCACGATCAGCACGCCCATTTCCTTGACGCGGCTCGTCACCTGCGGGGTGAGGCGCGGAATGCGGAAGCCCGCGCGCCGCATGAAGCAGTAGAGCCACAGCAGTTGCAGCAGCCCGCTCACCGATACCGCGATGGCGAGGCCCACGCCCGTCATGGCGCGGGTCGTCTCGCCGGCGGGCTGGAGCGCGCCCCACACCAGCGCGGTCAGCAGGCAGATGTTGAGCAGGATCGGCGCCGCAGCCGCCGCGGCGAAACGCGACAGCGAATTGAGGATCGCCGCCACCAGCGTCGCAAGGCTCATGAACATCAGATAGGGGAAGGCGATCCGCCCCATCGTCACCGCGAGGTCATAGGTGCGCGCGTCGCCGCGCAGGTCTTCGTTGGCGAAGGCCCACAGCACCCACGGCATGGCGAGCATCATCACTGCCCCGAACACCACGAGGATCGGCAATAGCACTGCCAGCACCTCGCCCGCGAACCGCTTGGCCGCGGATTCGTCCTCGGCCATGTGGCGGTTGAACAGGGGGACGAAGGCGCTGGCAAAGGCGCCCTCGGCAAACAGGCGGCGGAACAGGTTGGGGAGCTGGAACGCCAGCTGCCACGCATCGGCCACCCCGCCTGCACCCAGCACGCGGGCGAGCAGGATGTCGCGGGCAAAGCCGAACAGGCGGCTGACCAGCGTCAGTCCGCCGATCGTGCCGACGTTCTTCAGAAGGCTCATGCTGCCAGCCCCCTACCGGGCACGCGGATCAGGCGTTGCCCGTCACCGGCTTGATCGGCTCGCCGCCCGAAGCGGCTTCGGCCTGACGCGAGGCGAGCTGCTGGGCGTAGAGGCCGTTGAAATCGACCGGATCGACCATCAGCGGCGGGAAACCGGCGTCGCGCACGGCATCGGCCACCACGCGGCGGGCGAAGGGGAACAGCAGGCGCGGCGCTTCGGCATAAAGGAAGGCGTGGGCCTGATCCTCGGGCACGTAACGCATGCCGATCAGCCCGCAATAGGCGAGGTCGACGATGTACATCGTGCCGCGCTGCGAGGTCGCGGTGAGGGTCAGCTTCAGCGTCACTTCGTGCACGCCTTCGCCGATCGGTTCGGCGCCGATGTTGAACTGCACATCGATCTGCGGCGGCTCGGGCCACTGGTACACATCGGGCGCAGCCGGGTTCTCGACCGAAAGGTCCTTCACATACTGCGTGATGATCCCCACGGCCGGGCTGGTGTCGGCGCCGTTCGGCTGCGGGCCACTCGCATCGGTGGTGTCGAGGTTGGTGAGAACGCCTTCTTCTTCGGCCATGGGATGCTTGTCTTTCGAAAGTCAGGAGTGAAGCAAAGTGGTCAACGGATGATGCGCCGCATGCACCTTCGGGCGCGCATCCATGCGTGGCTGCGCCTAGCAGGGGCGCAGGCCTCCCGCAACCACGCCGCAACCGCAACCGCAGGGCGCCGCGGCCTTTTGCCCCGCGCGGCAACCTATCGGGCGTTGGCGAATTGTAATGAGACCCTATTTAAGGCAGGGTAATGTTCCCTTGGGCAGTGCGGCTTCCGCCGCGCGCGCGCCAGATGTGACGATCGGATTGGTATAGTGCTCGAAATCGTTCTCCTCGCCATGGTGGCCGCGTTCCTCGGCCTGCGCCTCTATTCGGTGCTCGGCCGGCGTGCCGAGCAGGAGGAGGAGCCGGTGGTGCAGCGGTTCGACACCGATGAAACGCCCGCGATCCGCCCCGCCGCCATGCCCGCACCCGTGGTCCCGCCGCGCGCGCCAGAGCTTGAAGGCGTGATGCCCGCGGTCGAACGCGCGCTGCGCGAAATCGCTGCCGCCGACAGCAAGTTCAACCTCGCCCAGTTCCTCGAAGGGGCCAAGGGTGCCTATCGCATGATCCTCGAAGCCTTCTGGACGGGCGACCGCGAGACTCTGCGCGAACTGTGCGACGATGATGTCTATGCCGGTTTCATCGCCGCGCTCGATGCGCGCGAGGCGGCGGGCGAAACGCTCGACAACACGCTGATCCGGATCGAGGAAGTGCGCGTCCATTCGGCCGCGCTCGATGGCCGCATGGCGCGCATCGCGTTGCTGTTCGTCGCCGATATTGCCGCAGTCACCCGCGACAAGGATGGCACCGTCATCGCCGGTTCGCTCGACGATGCGATCGAAAGCCGCGATGTCTGGACCTTCTCGCGCAATGTGGCTGCGCGCGATCCCAACTGGCTGCTCGACGAAACCGACGAGGGTTGATCCGGGCCTGATCCGGGGTTGATTTCGCGGCCCCGCGAGGGCCCCCGACAAGGAGCTGACGATGCGCGCGGTGCTTGCTGTGGCGATGCTGCTGGCACTGGCGGCGTGCGGACGGGTGATCCCGCAGGGCAGCCTGCCGCCCCCCGCGGTCGTCACCGCGCCGGTTGCGCCGGTCGCCGCCAATGCGGTGTTGACGGGTGTGGCGATCGGGCCGTCGCTCGCAGCACTGTCGGTCAGCGATGCAGACGCGCGCGGGGCGCTCGCCAGCTTCATCGAATCCTGCCCGCGGCTGCTCGCCCGCGATGATGCCAGCGGCCTCACCCGCCGCGAAGACTGGCGCGGCCCGTGCGAGCGGGCGCGTGCGGCTTCGCTGGTGCGGGCGCGGGCGTTTTTCGCGGAAGAATTCACCCCCGTGCAGGTGGGCGATGGCAAGGCCTTCGCCACCGGCTATTTCGAGCCCGAGATTGCCGGCAGCCGCACCCGCCGCCCGGGATACGACGTGCCGGTCTATGCCATGCCCTCCGATCTGGTGCGCGGCTGGCCGGATGATGTTCCGGCCTCCGAACGCACCGGCCGCCCGCCCCTGGGCCGCTATGACGAGGCGGGCCGCTTCGTTCTCTACCACGACCGTGCGGCGATCGAGGACGGGGCCCTGAACGGCAAGGCGCAGGTGATCGCTTACGCGGCCGATCCGGTCGAATTCTTCTTCCTCCAGATCCAGGGATCGGGCCGCCTCATCACGCCTGAAGGCGAGGTGATCCGGATCGGCTATGCCGGGCAGAACGGGCGCGAATATGTCGGCATCGGCGGGGTCATGCGCGAGCGCGGATTGCTGGGCAGCGGGCCGGGGCAATATTCCGGATCGATGCAGGGGATCATGGCCTATATCCGCGAAAACCCGCGCGAGGGGCGTGATCTGATGCGCCTGAACAAGAGCTGGATTTTCTTCACCGAACTGAAGGGCGATGGCCCGCTGGGCGCGCTCGGCGTGCCGGTGCGGCGCGAACATTCGGTCGCGGCAGACCCGGCCTTCGTGCCGCTGGGTGCGCCGGTGTGGCTCGATCTCGACCGGCGCGAGGCCAACGGGCTGTGGGTCGCGCAGGACACCGGCGGGGCGATCAAGGGCGCGAACCGGTTCGACACTTTCTGGGGTGCGGGTGAGGACGCGCGCCGGATCGCGGGCGGGATGAGCGGGCGCGGGCGCGCCTATGTGCTGTTGCCGAGGGACGCTGCGGCGCGCCTTGCAGGCCAGCGATGACGAGAACACCGCGGGGGCTTTCGATCGGTGAGCAAGCGGCGTGGGCGCACCTCGCCGCGAGCGTCAAGCCGCTGCCGGGCAAGAAGCGCCCCAGTCCTCCCCTTCAAGGTAGAGGGACCACCGATGGTGGTGGAGGGGCGGGCAAGGCCGGCGCTCCCGCTCCACCGGGCAAGTTCGTGAAACCCGCCAAGCCCACTCCGAAAGCCCCGTTCGTCAAACCGCGCCCGCCTCTCCACCAGCCATTGGCGGGTCCCCCTCCGCTCAAGGGGGAGGACCAGAAAGGCCTCGATTCCCACTGGGACCGCCGGGTGAAGGGCGGGCGGGTGGAGCCCGATCTGACGCTCGACCTGCATGGCCACACGCTCGATACCGCCTATGACCGGATCATGGCGGGGATCGATCAGGCCCGCGCGATGGGCGCGCGGGTGGTGCTGGTGGTGGCGGGGCGCGAACGCCCGGTCGACCCTGCTGACCGCATGGTGCGGCGCGGGGCGATCCGCGCCAAGTTGCTCGACTGGCTGGCCGCGAGCCGTCATGCGGGGGCGATCACCGCGGTGCGGCGTGCGCATATCCGGCACGGCGGGGAAGGGGCGCTCTACCTGTTCCTCAAGCGGGGCTAGACCCGCTCTACCCCCCCTCTACACCCCCTCCAGACCCTCGCTACACCCCGTCTGCCCCCTGTCTTTTGCGGCATTGTGCAGATGTTTCACATGAAACATCGCGCAACCGCCTCCCGTTCGGCG
>JAIEOM010000102.1 GCA_019750455.1 Sphingomonadales bacterium
CGCGAGATCAACGAGAAGCACGCAGCCGAAACCGGGCTGGACGTGACCGATCCGCACTTGAAGCGGGTGCTGAAACTCACCGAACAGATGATCGGCATGCCGCGCCATTTGGGCCAGCATGTCGGCGGCTTCATCCTCACCGAAGGCGCGCTGACCGAGACCGTGCCGATCGGCAATGGTGCCATGCCCGAGCGCAGCTTCATCGAGTGGGACAAGGACGATATCGATGCCTTGGGCATCCTCAAGGTCGATGTGCTGGCATTGGGGATGCTGACCTGCATCCGCAAATGCCTCGATCTGCTGGCGGCGCACCACGATCGCCCCCTCACGCTGGCCACGGTGCCGCGCGAAGACCCCGAGACCTATGCGATGTTGCGCAAGGGTGATTCGCTCGGGGTGTTCCAGGTCGAAAGCCGCGCGCAGATGAACATGCTGCCACGCCTGCGCCCGCGCGAGTTCTACGATCTCGTGATTCAGGTCGCGATCGTGCGACCGGGTCCGATCCAGGGCGACATGGTGCATCCTTACCTCAAGCGTCGCCGCGGGGCGGAACCGGTGCAGATCCCCGCGCCCGCGCCCGAACACGGGCCGCCCGATGAACTGACCAGCATCCTCGGGCGCACGCTGGGCGTGCCGATCTTTCAGGAACAGGCGATGAAGATCGCGCTGGATGCCGCCAGGTTCTCCAGCCTCGAGGCCAACCGGCTGCGCAAAGCGATGGCGACCTTCCGCAGCCGCGGGATGGTCGACGAGCTTCAGGACATGATGGTCGAACGCATGGTCGCGCGCGGATACGACCGCGACTTCGCGCAACGCTGCTTCAACCAGATCAGGGGCTTCGGCGAATACGGCTTCCCGGAGAGCCACGCGGCCAGTTTCGCGCAGCTGGTCTATGTGTCGAGCTGGCTCAAGTGCCACTACCCGGCCGCCTTCGCCTGTGCGCTGCTGAATTCGCAGCCGATGGGTTTTTACGCGCCCGCGCAGATCGTGCGCGATGCGTGGGAGCACGGGGTGGAGGTGCGCGCGGTTGATGTGAATGCGAGCGGGTGGGACTGCACGCTGGAGCGCCAAGGCGAGGCCCTGCGCCTCGGCCTCAGGCAGATCGACGGTCTGCCCGAACACGTCGCCGCCACGCTGGTGAGCGCGCGCGAGGCAGGCGGGCCTTACCGCGACATCGCCGATCTGCGCGGGCGGGCGGGACTTTCGCCTGCCCATATCGAACGGCTCGCCAGCGCCGATGCCTTCACATCTCTGGGCCTTACTCGCAGACAGGCCTTGTGGGATGCCCGCAGCCTTGTCGCTGCCCCCGATCTCCCGCTGTTCCGTGCTGCCGGCGTGCGCGAGGAGGGCGCGGAGCGGGCGCGCATTGCCTTGCCCGCGATGCCGCTGTCCGAAGAGGTGGTGGCCGATTACCAGACCACCCGCCTCAGCCTGAAGGCCCATCCCATGGCCTTCCTGCGCGCCGATCTTGCCGCGCGCGGTTTCGTTCGGGCCTGCGATCTCAGGGCGCGCAAGTTCCGCAGCATAGTGCAGGTCGCGGGCGTGGTGCTGATCCGCCAGCGGCCGGGCAGCGCCAAGGGCGTGACCTTCATCACGCTCGAGGACGAGACCGGGGTGATCAACCTCGTGGTCTGGCCCGATCTCAAGGAGAAGCAGCGCAAGGTGGTGATGGGCGCGCGGCTGATGGAGGTGCGCGGGCGGGTGGAGTATGACGACGAGGTGATCCACGTCATCGCCGCGCACATGACCGATGCGACGCAGCGGCTCCATGCCCTGTCCGACGATCTGCTCGATGCCCCGCTCGCCCGGGCGGACGAGGTCAACAAGCCGATGCCGGATCGCGGTCCCCCGCTGCCGCGCGATCTGATCGACGAGCTTGTGCCACGGCCCAACGTGACCGGGCACCCGCGCGATCACAGGATTTTGCCCAGGTCGCGGGATTTCCACTAGGATCGCTGCGATGCCCCGCAAGACCACCAACCGCCATCACCGCGCTGCCCGCCGCGCGCTCCTCGCAATTGTGCCGCTGGTGCTGGCAATTGCCGGATGGCAGTGGTTGCAGAACCATCCTGAACACAACCCCTGGGCCCCGCTCGATCTCAACGATCCGCCGGGCTGGGCAACCCGCACCAAGCTGTTGAAGCTGAGGGATAATGTGACCGAATGCCGCGCGGTGCTGGAACGCAGCGATGTCGCCTTCACGGTGCTGGAGCCGGCAGGCGAAGGCGATTGCGCACGGCCCGACCGCACGCAGCTCGCCCGCTATCCGCTCGCGCCCGACACGCCGCCGGTGACCTGCCCTGTTGCCGCTGCGCTGGAGATATGGCGGCGCGATCATGTCATCCCTGCCGCACGCAATATCCTCGGGAGCGAAGTGGCGCGGATCGAGCACCTTGGCGCCTTCTCGTGCCGCCGCATGTATGGCGGACCGGACGGGCCATGGAGCGAACACGCCACCGCCAACGCGATCGACATCGCCGCCTTTATCCTCGAAGACGGGCGTAGAATCAGCGTGTTACGCGACTGGACAGGCGACGATCCCGAAGCCCGGTTCCTGCGCGCTGTCCGCGACGGCGCCTGCACCAGCTTCGCCACCGTGCTCTCGCTCGATTACAACGCCGCCCATGCCGACCATTTCCATTTCGACCAGGACGTCCGCTGGTCCGGCGTGTGCCGCTAGGCAGAGATAGAAAACCGCCGACCAGCCCCTTCTAACCGCTCCCCGCGCAGTAGGAAAACGCCTTCCGCACCAAGGCGGAGGCGGGTCAGACCGCCTCGAGCGCGTAGCCGGCCGAGCGGACGGTGCGGATCGGGTCTCTTGCGCCATCCACGGTGACCGCCTTGCGCAAGCGGCGGATGTGAACGTCGACCGTGCGCAGTTCGATGTCCGAGCCGGTGCCCCACACGCCGTCGAGAAGTTGCCCGCGACTGAACACGCGGCCCGGGCTTTCCATGAAGAATTTCAGCAGCCTGTATTCCGTCGGGCCGAGTTGCAGGGCCTTCCCGCGGCGCTGGACCTTGTGGGCGACAGGATCGAGCTTCAGATCGCCGACCTCGATCGTCTCGCCTGCCAGCGCAGGGCGGATCCGGCGCATCACGGCGGCGACACGCGCCAGCAACTCGCGGGGGGAAAAGGGTTTTGTCAGGTAATCATCAGCTCCGGTCTCCAGCCCGCGCACCCGGTCATCCTCGGCCTCGCGGGCGGTGAGCATGATGATCGGGACATGCGCCGTCGCCTTGTCGCGGCGCAAGCGGCGGCAGACCTCGATCCCGCTGGTGCCTTCGATCATCCAGTCGAGGATGATGAGATCGGGCGTTTCCTCGGCTGCCAGCATCAGGGCCTCGTCCCCGTCACCGGTGCAGCGCACGGCGTAGCCTTCGTTCTGGAAGCGGTATTCGAGCAGTTCGGACAGCGCGGGATCGTCTTCGACCAGCAGCAGTTTGGCAGCGGACATGCGGATGCTCCTCCGACCCGCAACGGCGGGTGCGCATGGCGCTATGTGTCACATACACGACAGTTTGATGAAACGCGGGCCGATTTCAACCGCCAGCATCGAACCGGCGCGATGTTTCACATGAAACATCGCTTCAGGCCCGTGCTGGAGGGGTCTGGAGGGGGTGTAGAGGGGGTCAAGCCGGGGTCAAAGGCGGGTCAAGCTGCCCCTGATCCCCGGCGAGGATCAGCCCCGTTACCGGTCGCCTTCAGGCGGGTAGACACCGGTGGCGGCGAAGTGGACCATCTCGGCCACGTTGGTCGCATGGTCGCCGATGCGTTCGATGTTGCGGGCCACGAACAGCAGCTGCGCCGCACTCGAAATGGTCGAAGGATTCTCGACCATGTAGCTGACAAGGTTGCGGAAGATCGAGTTGTAGAACCCGTCCACCTTGGCATCGGTGGCAATCACCTCTCGCGCCAGATCGGGATCGCGCGCGGCATAGGCGGTGAGCACGTCGTGCACCATTTCGCCCGCCAGTTCGCCCATGGTGGGGAGCAGGGTCAGCGGTTCGAAACGGGCGCGGCCTTCGATCATGCCGGTGCGCTTGGCGATATTCTTCGAGTAGTCGCCGATCCGCTCAAGCACGCCGGCGATCTTCAGCGCCGCGATCACTTCGCGCAGGTCATCCGCCATCGGCGCACGCAGGGCGATGATCCGCACGGCCAGCTTGTCGACCTCCATTTCGAGCGCATCCATGCGCTTGTCTCGGGCAACGACCTGTTCGGCCAGCTTCTCGTCCCCGCGCACCAGTGCGTCGAGCGACTCGGCGATTGCGACCTCGGCGAGGCCGCCCATCTCCGCGATCAGCCCGCGCAGGCGGGTGATGTCTTCGTCGAATGCCTTGACGGTATGTTCAGCCATCAGCCGTAACGTCCTGTAATATAATCCTTCGTCCGCTCCTCGATGGGATTGGTGAAGATTTCCGATGTCGGACCATACTCCACCATCTTGCCGAGATGGAAGAATGCGGTGCGTTGGCTGACGCGTGCGGCCTGCTGCATCGAGTGGGTGACGATCACGATGGCGTAACGCCCCGAGAGTTCATCGATCAGCTCCTCGATCTTGGCAGTCGCGATGGGGTCCAATGCCGAAGCCGGTTCGTCCATCAGGATGACCTCGGGGTCAACAGCGATGGCGCGCGCAATGCACAGCCGCTGCTGCTGGCCGCCCGAGAGCGCCGTGCCCGAATCCTCGAGCCGGTCCTTGACCTCGTCCCACAGGCCCGCGCGGGTCAGCGAGCGTTCGACGATCACGTCAAGATCGGCCTTCTTTTCCGCGAGGCCGTGGATCTTCGGTCCATAGGCGATGTTTTCGTAGATCGACTTGGGGAAGGGGTTGGGCTTCTGGAACACCATGCCCACGCGCGCGCGCAGCTGCACCACGTCCATGCGGCTGCCGTGGATATCCTCGCCGTCCAGCTCGATCAGGCCGGTCACCTTGGCTGCGCCGATCGTGTCGTTCATGCGGTTGAAGCACCGCAGGAAGGTCGACTTGCCACAGCCCGACGGGCCGATGAAGGCGGTGACGTAATTGGGCGAGATGTCGATCGACACCTCGTCGATCGCCTTCTTGTCGCCGTAGTAGACGCAGACGTCACGCGCGCGAATCTTCGCGTTTTCGTCGGCCATGTTGGGATGGATTACAGTCACCAGCGTTTCTCGAACTTGTTGCGGAGGTAGATGGCAAGGCCGTTCATGGCGAGCAGGAACACCAGCAGCACGATGATAGCTGCACTGGTGCGCTCGACAAAGCCGCGGTCGATCTCGTCCGACCACAGGAAGATCTGCATCGGCAGCACCGTGGCGGGCGAGGCAAAACCTTCGGGCGGGGTGGCGACGAAAATGCGCATCCCGATCAAGAGCAGCGGCGCGGTCTCGCCCAGGGCGCGGGCCATGCCGATGATCGTGCCGGTGAGCATGCCGGGCAGGGCCAGAGGCAGCACGTGGTGGAATACCACCTGCACCGGCGAGGCCCCGATGGCGAGCGCACCGTCGCGGATCGAAGGCGGCACCGCCTTGATCGCGTTGCGCCCGGAAATGACGATCACGGGCATCGTCATCAGCGCCAGCGTCATGCCCCCGATCAGCGGGGCGGATCGCAGGCCCGGGAAGGCGGCGAGAAACACCGCCAGCCCCAGCAGGCCGAAGATGATCGAAGGGACCGCGGCAAGGTTGCTGATCGACACTTCGATGATGTCGGTCCAGCGGTTCCGCGGCGCGTATTCCTCAAGATACAGGGCCGATAGCACGCCGATCGGGAAGGCCAGCACCAGCGTGACCAGCATGGTCAGCATCGATCCCTTGAGCGCCCCCCAGATGCCCACCGATTGCGGCGTGGTGGCATCGGATCGGGCGAGGAAGCCCCAGTCCCAGTTGCGCGCAAGCTTGCCTGCGCCAACCAGTTTGGCCGCCAGCCCTTGCATTTCAGGGGTGCCTTCCCCTTCCATCGCCGCGCCGATTTCGGAGGTGGCGGGCAGGTTGAAGGTGGCCTTGCCTTCGATCAGGGAAGGGTCTTCGGCCAGCGCCGCGGCGACATCGCGCCAGGCATCGGGGGTGATCTGCGCAGCCGCATCGGCGCCAAGCTGTTCTTCGGCAAACAGCGTGATGATATCGGGCAGGCCCTGCATTTCCAGCGTCTGTCCGGCGCTGGGTGCGGTCAGCGAGGTAGGATCGCCCTTCAACCCGCTGGCGGGGAAATCGATGGTCACTTCGATCTCGGGCCGCTGGAAGCCGGCGATGCCGTTGATCAGCATGTTGCCGAGCAGGAACACCAGCACCGCGACCGAGAATACCACCGCGCCAAGCCCGACACGGCGGAAATTGCGTTCGGCGCGGTAACGCCTGGCCAGCCGCGCTTCGAAGGCGGGCGTGCGGGTCGGGCGCACGGCTTCGAGGGAATCGGGGGTGCTCATTCGTAAGCCTCGCGGAAACGCTTCACGACGCGCAGGGCGATGAAGTTGAGGGCGAGCGTCACCATGAACAGCACGAAGCCGAGCGCATAGGCACTGAGCGTGGCCGGGTGGTCGGTGCTCTGCTCGCCGGTCAGCAGGTTGACGATCTGGACCGTGACGGTCGAAATCGGCTCCAGCGGGTTGGCGGTTAGGTTGGCGGCCTGCGAGGCGGCCATGACGACGATCATCGTCTCGCCGATCGCGCGGCTGACGGCGAGCATGATGCCCGCGACGATGCCGGGCAGCGCGGCGGGGAACAGGACGCGGCGGATCGTTTCGGACTTGGTGGCGCCCATCGCGAGGCTCCCGTCACGCATCGCGCCCGGGACGGCCGCCATCGAATCGTCCGCCATCGAGGAGACGAAGGGAATGATCATCACCCCCATCACGATGCCGGCGGCCAGCGCGCTTTCAGTCGAGGCGTTGGCGACGCCCAGCGCCACGGCGGCGTTGCGGATCATCGGGGCGAGTGTGAGCGCGGCGAAATAGCCGTAGACCACGGTGGGCACGCCCGCGAGCAGCTCCAGCAGCGGCTTGATCCAGGTGCGCACCCGCGGATCGGCATACTGGGTGAGGTAAATCGCGCTCATCAGACCGAGCGGGATCGCCACGATCATGGCGATGATCGCGCCGATGAAGATCGTCCCCCAGAACAGCGGCACCGCGCCATAGCGCGAGGGGTCGATCGCATCGGGGCTGCTCATCGTGTCCGGGCCCCATTTGGTGCCGAGCAGGAAATCGATCGGCGAGACCATGCCGAAGAAGCGCACTGTTTCGAAAACGAGGCTGGCAAAGATGCCGAGCGTGGTGAGGATCGCGACCAGCGAGGCGAGCAGCAGGATGGTCATCACCGTCCGCTCGACCTTGGTGCGCGCGCCGAATTGCGGCTTCAGGCGCAGGAAGGCCAGCGCACCGCCAGCCAGCGCGATCAACGCGGTGATGATGATGCCGATGGTGTTGTAGCGGGCGAAGGCCTCGCGGAACGGGGCTATCAGCGGCTCGGCCTCGTCGTTGAAGACGCCGGGCGCCTGCCCCAGCGCAACGGCGCGCGCCTCGCCGATGAAGGCGTCACGTTCGAACCCGAAGAGCGGCAGGCTCTCCGCCGCGGGGGAGGCGAGCACCGATTGCAGCACCAGCTTGGGCGCAATCGCTCCCCAGGCGATGATGAACACCAGCACGGGCAGCACCACCCACAGGGCGACATACCAGGCGTGATAGACCGGGCGCGAGGCAGTGCGCACGCCGGTATCGCCGGTCTGGAAGCTCCACGCCTTCGCCCGGCCCGCCAGCCAGCCGAGCAGGCCCAGGCCCAGTGCAATGAGGATCAGCGTGATCGGCGACATGAAGAGAGACCTGTGTTTCCTGCAGAAGGCATGCTTGCGTCGGGTATCAGGCCGGGTCCTGGCGTGCCGGCATGGCCCCTGCGCGAACCGGCCCTACGCCATGTGCGCGCCATGTTGAAGAAATATGACACGTCTATGACACTTGTTGGGTTTCATCGGTGACCGTCAGGTCCGCTTCCCCTGCCGACCCGGCTTCGGCGAGCGGAATGCGCACCACCACGCGCGTCCCCTTGCCGAGTTCGCTGGTGATGTCGAGCCGCCCGCGATGGCGTTCCACAATGTGTTTGACGATGGCGAGCCCCAGACCCGTCCCGCCCGATGCGCGGCTGCGGCCCGGATCGGTGCGGTAGAAGCGGCGGGTGAGGTGGGGGATGTGCTCGGTCGCGATGCCTTCGCCCTCGTCCTGCACTGCGATGCGGGCAAGGTCGCCCTGCGTCAGATCGAGCGTCACGTGGACCGGCGCATCGATTGCGCCATATTTCATCGCATTGTCGACCAGGTTGCGCACCACCTGTTCGAGCTGTTGCACATCGCCCAGCACCACCGGCGCGGCGTCCAGATCGAGATGCAGCCGGTCAAGCCGCTGCGGCCCCGCCGCATCGCGCGCGGCGCGTTCGACCAGCGCCGCCAGATCGATGGGGGTGGTGGGCAGATCGTGCTTTTCCGCCTCGACCCGGCTGAGGCTCATCAGATCGCTGACCAGCGCCTGCAACCGCTGCGCCTCGCGCTCGATGATGCCGAGGAACTTGCGCGCGGTTGGCGTGTCGATTTCGCCGTCGCCTTCCTGAAGGGTTTCGACATAGCCGATGATCGCGGCGAGCGGCGTGCGCAATTCGTGGCTGGCGTTGGCGACGAAATCGGTATGCGCACGGCTGATGTCGGCCTCGGCCGTCTGGTTGATGAATTCGAGCATTGCCAGCCGGTCATCCAGCCCCCGCCGGCTGATCTGCCAGATATCCCCGCGTCGCACGAGCCCGCGCACGATCGCCTCGCTCTGCCGGTTGGCCGTGAGCAGCGACACCGCCTCGGGCTGGCGCAGCGCAACACGCGCGTCCTGCCCCACGACATGCGGCCCGAGCATCTTGCGCGCCGCGGCATTGGCAAGCGCGACCGCGTTGCGATCGGTGATGACGAGGGGAATCGACGATTCCTCGATCAGGTCGCTGATCGATTCGAGCGTCAGGCGGGCGCGGGTCTTGGCCTTGGGCGGTTCAGGCGGGCGGCCGGCTGCAACCAGCAGCGATCCGACCCAAACGGTCAGCACCGACAGCGCTATGACAAAATCCGTGCCGAGCGACAGCAGCGCCACGAAAGTCACCGCCGCAAGGCTGATGCCGGCGATGGGAATGTTCTGGCCGCTGCCCATGATGCGCGGCCTTACAGCCAAGCCTTGTGCGAGAAAAGCCGCGAGGCGCGCTTGTCACAAAAAGGCCGGGGCAGGGGCGCCGGAAACGAAAAAGGGCGGCAAGGCCGAAGCCTGCCGCCCTATCCGCTTAAGCGTTCAACCACCTTGGAAGATGGTGACCCCTACGGGAATCGAACCCGTGTTTCAGCCGTGAAAGGGCCGCGTCCTAACCGCTAGACGAAGGGGCCGTCGCGATTGCGAGAGCGCGCCTTTAGGGGGGTGTTTCGGGGTGGTCAAGCCTCGTTTGCGCGATGGCTCGCGAAATTTTTCCACATTCCCGTTCAATCGGCGAAAGCGGCGTCTTCCAGCTGGAGCTCCGCAGCGGGGCGGTTGCCCCAATCGTCGATCTTGGCGCGCCCGGCTAGGTGGAAGCGGCGGCCCTGATATCGGTGGAGCAGGGTCTGCCCCATCTCGCTCTCCGCTGCACGGAAAGCGATGGCCTTGAAGCTCTTTCCGTCGTTGCCGGCGGCGATGATCCGCACGTGATCCTTGCCGACGATATCCGCCTTGATGATCCGCACCGGTCCCACCGCCACGCGCGGCGCAGGCCAGCCCACGCCATAGGGGCCGGCGGCTTCCAAGGTTTCGACCAGATCGGGGGTGAGGCCGCCCGGCGCGAGCGCCAGATCGAGCAGCATGGCCGCACCCGCGCGCGCACGCTCGACATCGCGGGCGAGCCGTTCGTCAAGGAAGCCTGCAAAGTCGGCAAGCCGCGCTGGCTCGATGGTGAGGCCCGCCGCCATGGCGTGCCCGCCGCCCGCGACCAGCAGCCCTGCCTCGCGCGCGGCGATGATCGCGGCGCCGAGGTCCACGCCGCTGATCGAACGGCCGGAGCCCTTGCCCTGTGCCTCGTCGAGCGCGATGACCACCGCGGGCTTGCCGGTCTTCTCTTTGATCCGCCCCGCGACAATTCCAATCACGCCGGGGTGCCAGCCGTGCCCGCTGAGGACCTGCACCGCCATGTTGTGCTGACCCGCAAGCTGCGCCTCGGCAGCCTCCTGCACCATCGCCTCGATCGCGCGGCGTTCCTCGTTCAGCTGCGAAAGCTGGGCGGCGATTTCCCGCGCCTCGTCGGGATCGGTGGTGGTGAGCAGGCGCACGCCCAGCGTCGATTCGCCGATGCGCCCCCCTGCGTTGATACGCGGGCCGAGCGCAAATCCCAGATCGCTGCATTGCGGCGCGCGGGTCAGGCGACTTGCATCCATCAGCGCCGCCATCCCGATCCGTTCACGCCGGGCGAGGACCTTGAGGCCCTGTGCCACGAACGCGCGATTGAGGCCGTGGAGCGCGGCGACATCGGCGACCGTGCCGAGCGCGACCAGATCGAGCAGGCCGATCAGTCCCGGCTCGCTGCGGTGCGCGTCGAACCAGCCCTGCGCCCGCAAGGTCCGCACCAGCGCCACGCCGAGCAGGAAGGCAACGCCCACCGCCGCCAGATGGCCGTGCGCCGCGCCAAGATCGCTCTCGTCCAGACGGTTGGGATTGACCAGCGCATGGGCCGGAGGAAGCTCCGGCGAGCACTTATGGTGATCGACGACGATCACATCGACTCCGGCTTCCCTCGCCATGCCCAGTGCCTCGTGCGCCATCGCTCCGCAATCGACCGTCACGATCAGCTGCGATCCGCTTTCCGCCAGCTTGACCAGCGCCTCTCCCGAGGGGCCGTAACCTTCGAGCAGGCGGTCGGGGATGTAATAGCCCGCCTCCAGCCCCAGCTGGCGCAGCAGCTCCACCAGCAGTGCCGCACTGGTCGCGCCGTCGACGTCGTAATCGCCGTAGATCGTCACCCGCTCGCCGGTGGTGACCGCTTGGGCGAGCCGTTCGGCGGCGGTGTCCATGTCGCGGAAAGTGGACGGATCGGGAAGGAAGGCGCGCAAGGTGGGCTGGGCGTGGCGGGGCAGATCGTCTTCGGCCACGCCGCGGGTGAGCAGCAGCTGATCGAGGATCGAATGCGTCAGACCATGCGCCTCCTCTCCCAGCTCCATGTTCCCTCCGCGCCAGCGCCACGCCTTGCCCGAAAGCGAGGCGGCAACGCCGAAGACGGGCGCGAAACCGGGGGAGGGGGGAAGGGAGCGGGTGGCCATATCCTCCCGATAGCGCAAAGGTTTCGCCGCCGACAGCCGCGTGCGGTTGACAATCGACAGGCGCGCGGGGAAGCCTCGGCCCCATGTCAGCCAGCCCGCGCCTCCTGATCCTCTGGCACTCCCGCACCGGCGCGAGCGAGGCGCTTGCCCGGGCGGCGGCGGAAGGCGCGGGGGATGCGGCATGGCTGGCTGCGGCCGGAGAGGCTGAGCCAGCCATGTGGCTCGCCGCCGATGGCTACATCTTCTGCTGCCCCGAGAACCTCGGCACCATGACCGGGCTGATGAAGGAAGCCTTCGACCGGGCCTATTACCCCCTCCTCGGGAAGGTCGAGGGGCGGCCCTATGCAACGCTGATCGCGGCGGGATCGGACGGGGAGGGGGCGCAGCGCCAGATCGACCGGATCGTCACCGGATGGCGGTTGAAACGCGTCGCGCCGCCGATGATCGTCAATCTCGCCGCGCAAACTCCCGAAGCGATCGCCGCACCCAAGACCGTGCCCGACGCTGCGCTCGTTCAGGCGAGGGACACAGGCGCGGCGCTAGCCGAAGGGCTACGACTCGGCCTCTTCTGAGATTGCTCCAAAACGGGACAGGTGTGCCGTTTGGGGACTCGACGAGGTTGGGCAAACGCGCCAAATGGACGGCCGGGGGATTTTTTCGCGACTATAGCGCGATTTACGAGGGGAGCCTGGACGATTCCACAGTCGCAGCGCGCTCATCACGCCGAGCTGCATTTGCTGTTTGCCAAGGGCAAGCGGCCCGACCGGCTCGCGGTCAGGGCCTTTGCCGGCCGCCAGCCTTCGGTGACGGTGAGCCATGATCCTGTGCCCGAGAACGCAGCCGGCAGCGAGCCGGATGGCGTGCGCTGGGTGGAATTGCTAAGCGAAGGGCTGACCTTCGACCTGAGCGGCCTCGCGCACGGCCCCGCCAGCGCATTTCCCGCCTTCACGCACCGTTTCGATCTGCCGGCGCTGCCGACGTCCGATGCCTGCGAGGCAGTGGTGCTACGCCCCGGGCCGCATCTTGCCGAAGCGGCGGGAAGCATGCCGGTGATGCGCGGACTTCTGGCGCTGGGCTGCGATATTGTCCGCCAGTTCGATGATCTGGTCGCGGTGGGCTGGGGGCCTGCGGGAACGCTGATCGGGCCGCGCTTTTTCGAGTCCGTCACCAGCGCGTGGCTGGATGGCGGGCCGTTCCCTGCGCTCGGGCTGGCAGCCTTTGCCGAAATGCCCGATGGTGCGCTGGAAAGCGTGGGCCTTGCCTTCTGGACCGGACAGGAGCTGCGCATCGAACCGCCGCTCAGTGCGGACCGCGTGGCCGCCACGCGGCTCGGCATCCGGCTCGCCAACCATCTCGTCATCATTGGCGGTCTGGCGGACGATGACCGGATCGTTGCGCCGGACGGGACCCGTCTGGTGCTGCGCCCCTCACGCAGCCGCGCCGTTATCAGTGTCTGGCGAGAATAGGGCATGCGCGGGAGGGATCACACGCACAGCCTGACGATCATCGCCTTCCACTCCGTCAATGCCCGGGGGGCTGAGGGTTATGATCCCGGCTCCCAGCGCCACCACCTTCTCCCCCGCCAGCTCCTTTCGCAACGATGCTTCGGCAGGCTGTTCGCCGATGTGGGCCGGGCGCGTGTGGGCTTTGACGATTTCCGCCGCAACGGCATCCTGCTCCCCGCCACGGAAGACGCCTCGGTGCGTAGCGGCATGCCGCTCCACCGCGGGCCGCACCGCCGCTACAACGAGGTGGTGATCGCCCGCGTCGGCCGGATCGAGGCGCGCTGGTCTATCGCCCGCCGCACCGATGAGGATAAGGCGCTGATCGAGGTGCTGCTGCGCCTTCACCTGTTGCAGGGCGCGCTCAGGCGGCAGTTGCTGAGCCAGCGCCGACGGATCCTGCTCAATCGCAAGGACCCGATCGGCACCGGGTTCGACTTCACTGAGCTTGACGCAATGGCCGAAGCCCTGTGGGCTGCGGATTAGGCGTTACTCCGCCGCCTGCGCCATCGCCGCCCACGAGGTGTAGCCCGTGTTGGCGGCAAGGCGCGCCTTGGCTTGGTGATATTCACGCTCGAACCGGGCGACGAGGTCTTCCACGGTGCCCACTTCCTTGATGGTGCCGATCCCCTGGCCCGAACCCCAGATGTCCTTCCACGCCTTGGCCTTGGTGTTGCCGCCGCTGCCGAAGTTCATCTTGCTCGGATCGCTTTCGGGCAGGTTGTCAGGGTCCATTCCCGCCGCTTCGATCGAGGAGCGCAGGTAGTTACCGTGCACCCCGGTGAAGAGGTTGGTGTAGACGATCCCTTCCGACGATCCTTCGACGATGCCCTGCTTGTAGCCCTCGGCGGCGTTGGCTTCCTTGGTCGCGATGAAGGCGCTGCCCGCATAGGCGAAGTCGGCGCGCAGGGCCTGCGCGGCAAGGATCGTCGCCCCGTGGCCGACCGAACCCGAGAGCGCGACAAGCCCGTCGAACCACTCGCGGATTTCCTGCATCAGCGCGAAGGGCGAAAGCGAGCCGGCATGGCCGCCGGCACCGGCCGCCACCGGAATGAGGCCGGTCGCGCCCTTTTCGATCGCCTTGTGCGCGAAGCGGTTGTTGATGACGTCGTGCATCGTCACGCCGCCCCAGTTGCGCACGGCGGTGTAGATGTCCTCGCGCGCGCCCAGCGAGGTGATGACCATCGGCACCTGCCACTTTTCACACGTGGCCATGTCGGCATCGACGCGGTCGTTGGTCTTGTGAACGATCTGGTTGACCGCGAAGGGCGCCGCCGGACGATCGGGGTTCGCACGGTTGTGCGCGGCCAGTTCCTCGGTGATCTGGTGGAGCCATTCATCCAGCTGCGACTGCGGACGCGCGTTCAGCGCCGGGAAGCTTCCGATGATCCCCGCCTTGCACTGCGCGATCACCAGTTCCGGGCCCGAGACGATGAACAGCGGCGATCCTATCAGCGGCAGGCGCAGGCGATCGAACGGAGCGGGAAGGGGCATGGGTTTCTCCTCAAAACTGTGTTCTTAACCCGTGTCTCTAGCGCGGGTTCCAAGGCTGCCAAGCGTGATTTTGCGAGTGACGTTGCGTCAACCCAGCAAGTCTTCGATCCCGTAGAAGCGCGCGGCAGTGCCGGCGAACAGCGCCGCCTTTTCATCCGCGCTGGCGCTGCGGGCAAGGCGCTTGAAGGCGTTCCAGAGCACCGCGTAATCCGCGCCCCAGTAGTCGACGGGATAATTGCTCTCGAACATGGCGCGCTGCGGGCCGAAAGCCTCGATGCAGGTCTCGATATAGGGCCGCCACAGCGCGGCGAGGTGCTCCGAGCCGTGACCTGCGCAGGGGCCGTCCTCGGGGAGGGCGCAGAATGCCATCGCCAGCCCGCCGAGCTTCACCACCACGTTCTCGCACTTGGCGAGTTCCTTGATGTTGTGCCGCCAGGTATCGAAACGCTCGTGCAAGGTGCCCTTGTAGCTCGCGACGCCGACGGGCGTTCCGACGTGGTCGAGGCAGATCGGCTGATCGGGGAAGGCGCACGCAAGGTCGATCACGTCGGGCAATTGCGGCTCGAGCAGCCAGGCATCGAAGGTAAGGCCGCGCTTGCCCAATTCGGCAAAGCCTTGGCGGAACGTGGCATCGCGGTAGAGGCCTTCAGGGTGATGGAACGGCGCGCCGAGCACGGTGGCGTCGGCATCCCATGCGGCGGCGTGGCGGATGCCCCTGAAGCGGGGCGAGGCGGCTTGCAGGGCGTCTAGCACCGCGCCCGCACCGGCCCCGCGCATCAGATCGGCATGGCCGACGATCCCTGCGCAATAACGCGCCGGGCCATACAGCCCGCTCGCCGATTGCGCCGCGACACCATTGACGAACTCGACCTCGCCTACGGTCTTCAGCGCATCGCCATAGGCGCCGTTATAGAAGGCGCCGCATTCCATGTAGACCGTGCCGATGATGTTGTGCCCGCTGGTCATGTGCGCGTGCAGCTGGTCGAAGGTGTAATAGGCGTTGGGGATGATCGCCGAGATGAAGGGGTGATGCGGCTCGGGGAACATCGGCAGCATCGGCCGCAGATCCCACAGGTGGTGATGCGGATCGATGATCGGCAGATCGGGCTCCAGAATCGCTTCCGGCGCGTGATTGGCTTGGGTCATGGTTCTCTCCCCGTCTTGTGCCTGCCGGTGTAACCGCCGCAGGGCCATGCGTCATCGCGAAATTTGGGGGTGGCATGCGGGCTTTCCGGCAAGCCTCGCAAGGTTGGCATTCATCGCCAATTAAGCCGTTCACGGGAAAATTCCGAAATTATAACGGTAAGTTGTGCGGAGGTTTGAGATGGTATCGCTGGTCGTCAGGTGGATCGGATTGAGCACTGCCGTGGTGCTGGCGGCGGGTGCAGCGGTGACGGCTCCGGTCAGTGCTGCCGGGCTCGACAGGCCGGTGACCGAAGCGGAACTGCGCACGCTTGCCGCCGCCTATCAGCGCGGCGATCTCGGCTCGGGCCGGTGTGACTGGGTGCATCCCGTGACCGAAGGGCCGAGCCGTATTCCGTGCGAGGTTGTGCCGCTGCCGATCCTTGCCGACATGGCGCGCAATGTCATGAACAAGCAGGCCCAGCTCGAACTCGGCAAGCGGCTTGAGGAAGGGCGCGGGGTTGCGCGCAACCCGGCCTTGGCGCGGCAGTTTTACCGCAAGGCTGCGCGGGATTCGCAGCGCGGGGCACCGATTTTCAATGAGGGTCTGGCCACGGCGGCGGTTGCGGGGATCGGCGGACACACGATCTATTCGCGCCCCCGTGCGGTAGGCCTGCCCGAGGCGGAGGAACGGCTGCGCGCGCTCGCCCGGGCGGACTGAGCTTCAGTCCACCGCGCGCTCGTAAAGGTGCCAGGTCGCATGGCCGAGCACTGGCAGTGCCACCATCAGCCCGACAAAACCCGGCAGCATCGCGGCGAACAGCAGGACGGCAATGATCGCCGCCCATCCGAGCATCACCGCGAAATTGCGACGCACCACCGCGAGGCTGGCGATGATCGCTGTGAGGAAATCGACCTTGCGTTCGACAAGCAGCGGCAGGCTGATGACGGTCATGGCATAGAACGCGAAGGCCATCAGCGCCCCCACCGCACTGCCGACGCCGATCATCGCCAACCCAGCCGGTGTGAGTATAGCGGCCACCGGATCGCGGCCCATCCCGCTCTCGCCCACGAACACCGCGAAGATCGCATGGGCGACGATCATCCAGAACGAGAAGGCGACGAACACGATCACGCCCATCGACAGGATCTGGTCATCCCCGTGCCCCTTGAGCGCACCGAGCACCGCGCGCCATGTCAGCGGCTCGCCCGCGGCGCGGCGGCGGCTCGCCTCGTAAAGACCTACGGCAACGAAGGGCGCGACCAGCGGGAAACCGGCGATGGCGGGGATCAGCCAGGTGAGATTGCCGCCGCTGACCGTCGCCCAGCCGATAGTAATCCCCGCGAGGACATAGACCCCGCCGAAGAACAGCCCGAAGCGCGGCATCGCGAGGAAATCGCGCCAGCCTGCGGCCAGCGCGGCGGCAAGATCGCCCCACGCAAGATCGCCCGAGACCTGCGGCGCGGGGGACGCGGCGGGTACGCCGGGGTTCTGCGGCAAGCCGTGCATCACATGCCTCCCTCTCCTGAGACGGGGAAGTTGCGCGCAAATCGCCCCTTGTGCAAGGGCGGCGGGGCTTAACGGGGGGGCGAAGCCACAGCCGAATTGGCTGCGCTCAGCACCGCGCGCACGCTCGCCGTGGCGATGTCCTCGTCGATCCCGCAGCCCCAGATGGTGCGGCCATCGGCTGCGCGGCATTCGAGATAGGCCGCCGCCCGCGCATCCGTGCCCGCGCCCAGCGCGTGTTCGGTGTAATCGACCACCTCAAGCTCCACACCGAAGGCTTCGCGCAGGGTGCCCATCACCGAGGAGATGAGACCATTGCCGCGGCCCGAGACGCTCTGCTCGGCCCCGTCCACCGCGATGGTGCCGGCAAAGATGCGCGTGCCATCGGCGGCGCGGCTTTCCTCGTAGCGGACCAGCTGAAAGTGCTTGGGGTGGATCTTGACGTGATAGGCCTTGCGGAAGGCATCCCAGATATCGCCAGCGTTCAATTCGCGGCCCAATTCGTCGGCCATATGCTGGACGTGCTTCGAGAAGTCGGCCTGCATCTTCTTGGGCAGCTTCAGGCCCTGGTCTTTCTCCAGCACCCAGGCGAACCCGCCCTTGCCGGACTGCGAATTGACGCGGATCACCGCTTCGTAGCTGCGCCCCAGATCGGCCGGATCGATGGGGAGATAGGGGACGCGCCACTGCTCGTCGTTCTGCGTCTCGCGCGCTTCGAAGCCCTTCTTGATCGCGTCCTGATGGCTGCCGGAAAAGGCGGTGTAGACCAGTTCCCCGCCATAGGGGTGGCGCTGGTGGACAGGCAGGTCGTTGCAATAGGTGACCGTCTCGATCACGCGGTCGATGTCCGAGAAATCGAGCCCCGGGCTCACCCCTTGCGTGTAGAGATTGAGCGCCATCGTCACGAGGCAGCAATTGCCGGTGCGCTCGCCATTGCCGAACAGGCAGCCTTCGACCCGGTCCGCGCCCGCCATCAGGCCAAGCTCCGCCGCCGCAACGCCCGTGCCACGGTCGTTGTGAGTGTGGAGCGAAATCACCGCGCTTTCACGGTTGGGCAGGTGGCGCGTGAAATATTCGATCTGGTCGGCATAGATATTGGGCGTGGCCGCCTCGACCGTGGCGGGGAGGTTGAGGATGATCGGATGTTCGGGGGTGGGCCGAAGCACCTCCATTACCGCGGCGCAAACCTCGATGGAGAAATCCAGTTCGGCGGTGGAGAAGGTTTCGGGGCTGTACTGGAAGTGCCAATCGGTGCCAGGATACCTCGCCGCCTCGTCACGCATCACCTTGGCGCCCGCGATGGCGATGGCCTTCACTTCTCCCCTCGACATGCGGAACACGATGTCGCGCCATGCCGGGCTGACCGCGTTGTAGAGGTGGACAATCGCCGCCCGCGCACCTTCAAGGCTGGCGAAGCTGGTGCGGATCAGATCCTCGCGGCTTTGGGTGAGGACCTGGATGATCACATCATCGGGGATCGCATCGGATTTCACGAGGCCGGAGATGAAGTCGAACTCGGTCGCGCCCGCGCTGGGGAACCCGACTTCGATTTCATTCAGGCCCACCTCGACCAGCAGATCGAAGAAGCGGCGCTTCTTCACCGCGTCCATAGGATCGATGATCGACTGGTTACCATCGCGCAGGTCGGTCGAAAGCCAGCGTGGGGCCTTTTCGATCAGCTTCGAGGGCCACTGCCGATCAGGCAGGTTGATCTGGCCGAAGGGGCGATACTTGACGGAAGGCTCGGGGAGCATGGGCATGGGAAAAGCTCGTCGCGGAAAGGTCTGGGAAGCTGCGGCAGGTTACCCTTGGGAGCGGTGCCGCGCTGTTCCTGACGCGCGGCCGCCTACGCCCAAGGGCGCATAAGTCGAAGCAGCGAAAGTCCGTAACCCGTCATGTGCAGCCTCATTGCCGATTATTGCGCGGGGCGCAAGCCGGGATTGCCGCTTGTTTTATCCGCAGCGCGCGTCGCGGATCATATTCTGCGCATCGAGCATGATCGACAGGCGCGGATTGGTGGGATCGGGGTTGACGTTGCCGGTGCTGCCGAAGGTGACGAAGCGCAGATTGTCGGTCCGGCCAAGCATCTGGGCAATCGCCGCGCGGGTTTCCTGATCGGCGAGCTTGCCGATGAACGGCCCCATCAGCGGAGCGCCGCAGGTTTTCGAAGCCGGATCGGTCAGCGTGCCACGCGCGAAGGCACCAGGCGCCGCGCCGGGGAGGGGCTGGGCAACCTTCGGCGCGGCCGTGGCGGCGGGTGCGGGGCCGGAGACGGCACCGGGAGCCGCGCCCGGCACCGGGGTCGCCGTGCCGGGCTGGCCGATGCGGGCGGCGAAGCTTTCGGCATCATTTCCCGGCTGCGCAGGCTCGCTCCCGCAGGCGGCAAGGGCGATGGCGAAAGGCAGAGCAAAGGCGAAGGCGCGTGCGGTGGTCATCGTGGCGGGTCCCTGTTGTCCGGTGTGCCTTGCAAAGCGCCCCTTTCGTTACCCGATTATGACATTCTTGTATGCCCT
>JAIEOM010000243.1 GCA_019750455.1 Sphingomonadales bacterium
CCCGCGACGAGGCCGGAAATGTGGCTCATGTCGCACAGCAGCACCGCGCCCACTTCGTCCGCGATGGCGCGGAAGGCGGGGAAATCCCAGGTGCGCGAATAGGCGGTGCCGCCGCAGATGATGATCTTCGGCTTGTTTTCCCGTGCCTTGGCGGCGACCTCTTCCATGTCGATGGTCTCGGTCTCGCGCGAAACGCCATAAGACACGACGTTGAACCACTTGCCGCTCATGTTGACGGGCGATCCGTGGGTGAGGTGCCCGCCCGAGTTGAGGTCGAGCCCCATGAAGGTGTCGCCCGGGTTGAGCAGGGCGAGGAACACCGCCTGGTTCATCTGCGAGCCCGAATTGGGCTGCACGTTGGCGAAGCTGCACCCGAACAGCTGCTTGGCGCGCTCGATGGCGAGGGTTTCGACCACGTCGGCATAGTCGCAGCCGCCGTAGTAACGCTTGCCCGGGTAGCCCTCGGCATACTTGTTGGTGAACACCGAACCGGCGGCCTCCAGCACCGCGCGCGAGGCGATGTTTTCCGACGCGATCAGCTCGATCTTGTCCCGCTGGCGGGCCAGTTCCTTGCCGATGGCGGCCGCGATTTCGGGATCGGCGTGGGCAAGATCATCGTGCCAGAACCCGTCCATGGACGAGCTGGTGGTGCGGGCGGCGAAATCTACGGGCGCGGTGCTCATTGGTGCGTCTCGATATGGTCGGGGGAGAAGGGCGGCTTGCCGAGCTTGCCGACGCGGCGCTGGTGGCGCCCCGCCGGATCGCCGGCGTCGGCGAATTCTGTGTCGAGAAAGGTAGCAACGCAGGACTTCGCCATTTCGATCCCTACGAGCCGCGCGCCCAATGCGATGCAATTGGCATCATTATGTTCGCGGGCGAGGGCGGCGGAGAGCGGCTCGCTGACCAGCGCGCAGCGGACCTGCGGGTGGCGGTTGACGCTGATCGAGATGCCGATGCCGCTGCCGCACAGCGCGATCCCGAATTCGACCGAACCTTCGGCGATGATCTCTGCAAGACGATAGCCGTAATCCGGATAATCGACGCTCTGCCCCGGTTCCGGCCCGAGGTCGGCGACCTCGTGGCCTTCTTCGATGAGCCATTCGGCAAGGTCGGCCTTCAGCTCGACGGCCGCGTGATCGGAGGCGATGGCGATGCGCATGGGCGGCCTATAGGCGCTGGGGCGGGGAATCTCCACCCCTTGGCGGCGTCTTTTCGACCGGCGGTTTGGTGCATGAAACAGGTTAGGGCGGGGCAGGTCGCCGCCCCTAGGTTGTCCATGCCCGGCAATCAAGATATGACGCGATGCCAGCCAAATCGAAAGCCCAGCAAAAGGCCGCCGGCGCGGCTTTGTCTGCCAAGCGCGGTGAGACGCCGAAGAAGGAGCTCAAGGGCGCATCCCGGGAAATGGCGGCTTCGATGAGCGAGAAAGAGCTCGAGGAACTGGCGGCAACCAAGCGCAAGTCACTGCCCGACAAGAAGAAGTGACTGGGCGCCGGGCGTGAAAAACCCCGCCGTAGCGGGGTCTTTCGGTCGGATCACTGATCGAGGAAGCTGCGCATCTTGCGCGACCGGCTCGGGTGCTTCAGCTTCCTGAGCGCCTTGGCTTCAATCTGGCGGATACGCTCGCGGGTCACCGAGAACTGCTGGCCGACTTCTTCCAGCGTGTGATCGGTGTTCATCCCGATGCCGAAGCGCATGCGCAGCACGCGCTCTTCACGCGGGGTGAGCGAGGCCAGCACTCGGGTGACGGTTTCCTTGAGGTTCGCCTGAATCGCGGCATCCACGGGGATGATCGCGTTCTTGTCCTCGATGAAATCGCCGAGGTGGCTGTCTTCCTCGTCCCCGATGGGGGTTTCGAGGGAGATCGGCTCCTTGGCGATCTTCATCACCTTGCGGACCTTTTCCAGCGGCATGGAGAGGCGCGCGGCCATTTCCTCCGGGGTCGGCTCGCGGCCTTCCTCGTGCAGGAACTGGCGGCTTGTGCGCACCAGCTTGTTGATCGTCTCGATCATGTGGACCGGAATACGGATGGTGCGGGCCTGATCGGCGATCGAGCGGGTGATCGCCTGCCGGATCCACCACGTGGCATAGGTGCTGAACTTGTAACCGCGGCGGTATTCGAACTTGTCGACCGCCTTCATCAACCCGATGTTGCCTTCCTGAATGAGATCAAGGAATTGCAGGCCCCGGTTGGTATATTTTTTGGCGATCGAGATCACCAGACGCAGGTTCGCCTCGACCATTTCCTTCTTGGCGATACGCGCTTCACGCTCGCCCTTCTGGACCATGTTGACGATGCGGCGGAACTCGGGAAGGCTCATGCCGGTCTGTGCCGCAATATCTGCGATTTCGCTGCGGATGCGCTCGATCGGGTCTTCCTCGCGCTCGGCAAAGGCGGCCCACTTCTTGTCCTTCTTGGCGCGCTCCTTGATCCAGGCATCGTCCATCTCGTTGCCGACATAGGCGGTGAGGAAGTCGACGCGCTTGATCTTGTGACGCTCGGCAAGGCGCAGCATCTGCCCGCCCAGCGTGGTCAGACGGCGGTTGAAGGCATAGAGGTTGTCGACCAGGAATTCGATCTTGGTCGCGTGGAACTGCACGCTTTCAACCTCGGCGGTGAGGTCTTCGCGCAGCTGTTCGTACTTGGCTTCCTTGGCCGCGGGAAAGGCATTGCCCGCCGCCAGCGTATCGACGCGTTCGGCCTGAAGCTTTTCAAAGGCGTTAAACAGCGAGGTGATACGCGCAAAGCGTTCCAGCGCCTCGGGCTTCAGCGCGGCTTCCATCTGGGCGAGGGAGAGGGTGTTGTCCTCCTCCTCTTCCTCTTCGCGCTTGGGGCGGCCTTCGCCGTCCTCGTCCTCGTCGGCATCGGCTTCGGGCTCGTCGGCGACTTCATCATCCTCGCGGATGGTCGGGCCGGCGGTAGCTTCGGAGATTTCGTCGTCGTCGTCATCCTCGGCGCCTTCGGCCATTTTCTCGGCCGGGGGTTCCTTGGAGAGCATCGCATCAAGATCAAGGATCTCGCGCAGCTGCATGTCGCCGTTGTTGAGCGCTTCGGACCACTGGATGATCGCGTGGAAGGTGATCGGGCTTTCGCACAGCCCCATGATCATCATGTCGCGCCCGGCCTCGATGCGCTTGGCAATGGCGATTTCGCCTTCGCGGCTGAGCAGTTCCACCGCGCCCATTTCGCGCAGGTACATGCGCACCGGATCGTCGGTGCGCTCGCCGGTCGCCAGCTTCTTGTTGGCGGCGCGGGCATCCTTGGGTGCCTTGCGGTCGCCATCGTCCTCGTCGTCGTCGTCATCGGCGACAACGTCTTCGGCCTCGCCATCCTCGCGCTCTTCGGCCTCGGCCTCGGCATCCTCGTCGCTTTCGACGATCTGCACGCCCATTTCGGACAGTGCGGTCTGGATGTCCTCGATCTGGTCGGGGCTCATCTCGCCCGAGGGCAGGGCCTCGTTCAGCTCGTCATAGGTGACATAGCCGCGCTTCTTCGCCTTGCTGATCAGCTTCTTGATCGAAGCCTCGTTGAGGTCGATCAGCGGGGCATCTTCTTTTTCGGCCATAAAAGCGTTTCAATCCGTCGTCAGGGGCATCCCGCCGCTTGCGCACTGCCTGCGGGTCACCCGTTAATCCCATGTCCGCCGCGTCAGGCGGTATCGTCATTCGCGGCCTGTGCGCCCGCCTTGCGGCGTCCGAAGGCCTTCAATCTTTCTTCCACTGCCATGAGCTGTGTCCGCAAACGGGTCTGCTCGGCAAACGACCCTTCCGGATCGCTGTCGAAACGCGCAATCGTGGCCGCAAGCGCAGCCTCAAGTGCCGGCCTTTCGACCAGCAGCGACACAGCTTCAGCCAGTTCCTCGCTCGCAGCGTCGGGGTCGGTGCCTTCATCGAGAAAGGCGTAGCGGATATCTGCCGACGGGGCGGGTTGGCCTTGCGTGGGTGTGCATATGGCGGTTGGGGCGCGCGAATCAAGCGTTTCCGCAAGTTCGAGCAGCGATTCGATCACAGGCGCGGCATCGGGAGTGACCCGCGCAAGGGTGGAGAGCGCCTCGGTATGGCGCGATATTGCCTGCGGATGGCGCGCAAACCCGGCCAGAACCGCGGCGAGCAGGCCTTGCCGCTGCCCCCCTGCCATGATCGCGGCCAATCGCCCGCGCACTTCTTCGGACAGGCCGGGCGGAGGCAGATTCGCCCCCTTCCATGCCCCGCGCTGACCCTGCGGCGGCCGCGCCTGCGGGGCAGGGCGAGGGGCCCGCGGCGGGTAGGCAAAGGCGGAGAACCGGTCGGAGAGTTCGCGGCGATAAAGGCTCTTGATCTCGGGATCGGCGATGGTTTCGACATGCGCCATCAGCCGCGCCTTCAACCCCGCCTTGGCCTCGGGCGTGGCAAGGGGCTGGGCATCGCGTTCGAATTCCCACAGCGTGTCGATCAGGCTGGCAGGCTCGGCAAGCAGCCGCTCCATCGCCTTGGCCCCATGCGCCTTGATCAGGTCGTCCGGATCGAGCCCGGCGGGCAGGCGCACGATCCCCAGCGAGCGCATCGGGGCGAGCATCGGCAGCGCCCGGGCAATCGCCCGCATCGCAGCCCGTTGCCCCGCCGCATCGCCATCGAAGCACAGCACCGGCACCTCGACCATGCGCCACAGCAGTTCGAGCTGCATCTCGGTGAGCGCCGTGCCCAGGGGCGCAACCGCATCCTTGATGCCTGCATTGGCAAGGGCGATCACATCCATATAGCCTTCGACCACCACCACCCGCCCGCTCTGGCGCGCAGCAGGCGCGGCGCGGTGGAGGTTGTAGAGCGTGCGGCCCTTGTCGAACAGATCGGTGTCGGGGGAGTTCAGATACTTCGCCACCCCCTCGCGCTTGTCGAGAATGCGCCCGCCGAAAGCGATCACGCGGCCCCGTGCGTCTTGAATGGGCAGCATGACGCGGCCCCGGAAACGGTCATACCGCTCCCCCTGCTCGTTATGCGCGCGCATGCCTGCGCCCTCGAGCATGTCCTCGCCGAACTGGCCGAGCGCCTTGGGTAGGGCCTGCCGGTCGTCCGGGGCCCAGCCGAAGCCGAACTCGGCCATGACCAGCGGCGAGAAACCTCGCCTCTGGAGATACTCGCGCGCCGCATTGCCGCTGGGCCCCGCAAGGCTGGTCACGAAAAACTTCTGCGCCGCTTCAGTCACATCGATCAGGCTGGCGCGCGCTTCCGCCTTTTTCGCCATCACCGGATCGGGGGCAGGGACCTCCATCCCGGCCATCCCCGCCAGTTCCTTGACCGCGTCCATGAACTGGAGGCCCTGCTGGTCCACCATCCACGAAATCGCATCGCCATGCGCGCCGCAGCCGAAGCAGTGGTAGAACTGCTTCTGGTCGTTGACGTAGAAACTGGGCGTCTTCTCCTCGTGGAACGGGCAGCACCCCTTCCACTCGCGCCCCGCCCGCGTCAGCTTGACGCTGCGCTGGACAAGCGTGGAGAGCGTGATCCGCGCACGCAGCTCGTCCTTCCATTGCGGGGTGATGGCCATGGGGCTCTACTGCCCGTCAACCCCGTTCGTGTCGAGCGAAGTCGAGACACCTTCCGGTGGAGTGCCTGTGGATCTTTCGGAAGGCGGTTTGGCAAAGTGTGACAAGGCTTGCCAGTCGGATCGCGCGAGCGCCTCCTTCTTGGCCCGCGACCACTTCTTGACCTTCAACTCGGCGTGAAGCGCTTCGTAGCGGGACGGGAAGTCCTGCGCCCACAGCAGCATCACAGGAAGGCGTTTGCTGGTGAAGTCGCAGTATCCGCCATGCTGGTGTTCAGCGATGCGGCGATCGAGATCGTCGGTATGCCCAGTGTAATATTTGCCGTCTGAACAGCGCAATATGTAGCACCAGAAGGCCATTCCTGACCTGTACCCGTTCGCCTCGAGCGAAGTCGAGAGGCCGAAGCGAGGCTCATGAGTGTGTCTCGACTACGCTCGACACGAACGGTGAGAGAATGATGCTAGCTCAGCGCCGCCTTCACCAGCGTGCTGGCGAGCTTGCCGTCGAGCACCGCGCCGTGGCGGGCTTTCAACTCGGCCATCACCGCGCCCATGTCCTTCATCGAGGACGCGCCGGTTTCCGCCTTGATCGTCTCGATTGCCGCCTTGGTGGCCGCCTCGTCCATCATCTGCGGCAGGAATTCCTCGATCACGGCGAGTTCGGCGCGTTCCACTGCGGCGAGTTCCGTCCGGCCGCCCGCATCATACATCTCGATCGATTCGCGGCGCTGCTTGGCCATCTTCTGGAGCACGCTTGTCACCAGCACATCATCATCCGTGACCGGCGAGGCTGCGGTGCGTTCCTCGATGTCGCGGTCCTTGATCTTGGCGCTGATCTGGCGGAGCGCGGCGGTGCGGTCCTTTTCGCCAGCCTTCATCGCGGCGATGGTGGCGGCCTTGATATCGTCTCGGATCATCGGTGTTTCCTGTGGATTGAACTGTCCGGCGGGCCCCTAACGCAAATAGAGGCACACGCCTAGGTTGACGCGGGGGGACTACGGCCCTAGCGGGCAAAACTTAGCACCATCATTGGAAACCCTGTAACGGAGCGCCCCCATGGCCGACCCCGCATCTTCTCGCGCGCAACCTTCAGGGGCGACCGGAGTCCTCGTTCTGGCCGATGGCACGGTGGTCTGGGGCCGCGGCTTCGGCGCAGTCGGATCGTCGGTGGGCGAGGTGTGCTTCAACACAGCCATGACCGGCTATCAGGAGGTGATGACCGATCCCTCCTACGCGGCGCAGATCGTCACCTTTACCTTCCCGCATATCGGCAATGTCGGCGCGAATGGCGAGGACGTGGAGAGCCGCGTGGAAGGCGCGGTCGGCTGCGTGGTGCGCGAGGATGTGACCGAGCCGAGCAATTTCCGGTCGATCGAGCGGTTCGCCGACTGGATGGCGCGCAACGGCAAGATCGGGCTTTCGGGCATCGACACCCGCGCATTGACCCGCCGTATCCGCCAGACTGGCGCGCCCAACGCGGTGATCGCGCACGCGCCTGACGGCAAGTTCGATATTCCCGCGCTCATCAAGCGCGCGCAGGAGTGGCCGGGGCTGGAGGGCATGGACCTCGCCATCCGCGTCACCCGCGACAAGCACGAAGGCTGGGAGGGCGGCTACTGGACGCTCGGCAAGGGCTATGGCCGCGCGGCCTTTGATGCCAAACCGCACGTGGTCGCCATCGACTATGGTTCCAAGGACAACATCTTCCGCAATCTGGTGAAGGCCGGCGCGCGGGTGACGGTGGTGCCGGCAAAGACCTCGTTCGACGAGGTGATGGCTCTGAAGCCCGATGGCGTGTTCCTCTCCAACGGCCCCGGCGATCCGGCGGCGACCGGCGAATATGCGGTGCCGGTGATCCGCGCTTTGCTCGATGCGGATGTGCCGCTGTTCGGCATCTGCCTCGGCCACCAGATTCTCGCACTCGCCGCGGGGGCGAAGACGATCAAGATGCACCAGGGCCACCGCGGCGCGAACCATCCGGTGCAGCGCGTGGGCGAGGGCTGGGGGGAGACCTCGGGGCTGGTCGAGATCACCTCGATGAACCACGGCTTTGCGGTGGACGCGGCGAGCCTGCCGGAAAATGTCGAGCAGACCCATGTGTCGCTGTTCGACGGCACGAATTGCGGCATCGCGATCAAGGGCAAGAAGGCGTTTGCGGTGCAGTATCACCCTGAGGCAAGCCCGGGGCCGCAGGACAGCTTCTACCTGTTCGAGAAGTTTGTGGGGGGGCTGTGAGCAAAGCACCGCAGCGCCCGGAGCCGAATATTCAATATCGTATGCTTCTGACGAACATCAGGGCACGGTACGAAGTCATTCAGGGATTGAACCCATCGGAAAATTCCGATTTTGCCACCCTCGAGACCTCAGCTTTTCATATGCGAAAGTCGATCGAGGGGATCGCTTTTGGTTGCCTTGTCGCGCTCGAAAACGGCTTGAAGGCAATACCGCGGGATGCACGCGGGCAGTGGAATGCCGATTTGATATTCGCGCGTTTGGCAAAGAGAGACCAACTGGTGTTTCCGGAGTCTTTTCGCCGAGAGGAACCACCTGCTGGAAGTCCTGCAGGTGTCACGCACCACATCGTAAAGAACGAAGACGTTAACTTGTCCCTTGACGACGTGCGCAGTATCTACCGCCGTAGTCATAAATGGGTCCACGAATGGAACCCTTATGTCGAAAATTTTGGCCGTGACTACGGCAAGTTTCGCACCGAACTGCTGAACGACTTACCGAAAATCTGGAACTGGTTGCACAGTCATATGATTGGCATCGGAGGCAGAGTTTTCCTCGGCCTGCTGAAGGACGGAAATGACGAAGCCGTCCGTGTCGTCTCAGCCGAAACAGTCAATTTGGATCGATAACTATGCCCAAAAGAACCGACATCTCCTCGATCCTCGTCATTGGCGCTGGTCCGATCATCATCGGCCAGGCCTGCGAGTTCGACTACTCCGGCACGCAGGCGATCAAGGCGTTGAAGGAGGAGGGCTACCGCGTCATCCTCGTCAATTCCAACCCCGCGACGATCATGACCGATCCGGAGTTTGCCGACGCCACCTATATCGAGCCGATCACGCCCGAAATCGTCGCCAAGATCATCGCCAAGGAACGGCCCGATGCGCTGCTGCCGACGATGGGCGGGCAGACCGCGCTGAACTGCGCGCTGAAGCTCGACGAGATGGGCGTGCTCGCGGAATACGGCGTCGAGATGATCGGGGCCAAGGCCGACGCCATCGACAAGGCGGAAAACCGCCAGCGGTTCCGCGATGCGATGGACAAGATCGGGCTCGAAAGCGCACGCAGCGGCGTCGCCAACACCCTGGAACAGGCGCGCGAGATCCTTGAGCGCACCGGCCTGCCGAGCATCATCCGGCCCAGCTTCACTCTCGGCGGCACCGGGGGCGGGATTGCCTACAACAAGGCCGAATTCGACCAGATCGTGCGCGAGGGCCTCGACGCCTCGCCCACCACCGAAGTCCTGATCGAGGAATCGCTCCTCGGATGGAAGGAGTTCGAGATGGAGGTGGTGCGCGACCGCAAGGACAACGCGATCATCGTCTGCTCGATCGAGAACGTCGATCCGATGGGCGTCCACACCGGGGATTCCATCACCGTCGCCCCGGCGCTGACGCTGACCGACAAGGAATACCAGATCATGCGCAACGCGAGCATCGCGTGCCTGCGCGAGATCGGGGTGGAGACGGGCGGCTCCAACGTGCAGTTCGCGGTCAATCCCAGGGATGGCCGCCTGATCGTGATCGAGATGAACCCGCGCGTGTCGCGGTCCTCGGCGCTGGCATCCAAGGCGACCGGCTTTCCGATCGCCCGCGTCGCCGCCAAGCTGGCGGTCGGCTACACCCTCGATGAACTCACCAACGAGATCACCGGCGCGACGCCCGCAAGCTTCGAGCCGACCATCGATTACGTCGTCACCAAGATCCCGCGCTTCGCCTTTGAAAAGTTCAAGGGCGCGGCCACCGATCTTTCTACCGCGATGAAATCGGTCGGCGAGGTCATGGCCATCGGGCGCAACTTCCAGGAATCGATGCAGAAGGCGCTGCGCGGTCTGGAAACCGGGCTCGACGGCTTCAACCGCGTGCCCGAGCTGGAAGGCGCGGCCCGCGACGTCATCACCGCCGCGCTCTCGCGCCGCACGCCGGACCGCCTTCTCAAGGTGGGGCAAGCCTTCCGCGAAGGCATGAGCGTCGAGGAGATCGCCGCGGTCACATTCTACGACCCCTGGTTCCTGCGCCAGATCGAAGCGATCATCGCTGCCGAGCGCGAAATCCAGAAGGACGGTCTGCCGCGCGATGCCGCTGGCCTGCGCCGCCTCAAGGCGATGGGCTTTTCCGACAAGCGCCTCGCCACGCTCGCGGTGCGTTCGGTGGGAGTTGCCGGCGGGTTGGCCGAAACACAGGCCAAGCGTTCCGGGCTGCTGCACGATGCGCTCGTCGCGATGGCCGGGGCAACCAGTGCGGACGAAGTGCGCGCCCTGCGCCACAAGCTCGGCGTGCTGCCCGTCTTCAAGCGCATCGACAGCTGCGCTGCCGAATTCGAGGCGATCACGCCCTACATGTATTCGACCTACGAGGCCCCGAGCTTCGGCGATCCCGAATGCGAGGCGATGCCGTCAGACCGGAAGAAAATCGTCATCCTCGGCGGCGGCCCCAACCGCATCGGGCAGGGCATCGAGTTCGACTATTGCTGCGTCCACGCCTGCTTTGCTCTGGCCGAGCAGGGCTTCGAGACGATCATGGTCAACTGCAATCCGGAAACCGTCTCGACCGATTACGACACCTCCGACCGCCTCTATTTCGAGCCGCTGACCGACGAGGACGTGCTGGAAATCCTGCGCGTCGAACAGTCGAAGGGCGAGCTGCTGGGCGTGATCGTGCAGTTCGGCGGGCAGACCCCGCTCAAACTGGCACAGGCGCTGGAGGATGCGGGTATCCCGATCCTTGGCACCTCGCCCGATGCGATTGACCTTGCGGAAGACCGCGAGCGGTTCGCCAAGCTGGTCAGCAAGCTGAAGCTCAAGCAGCCGGAGAACGGCATTGCCCGCAGCCGCGATGAAGCCGCCGCGGTTGCCGCGCGCATTGGCTATCCGGTGCTGCTGCGCCCGTCCTACGTGCTTGGCGGGCGGGCGATGGAGATCGTCGACAGCGAAGCCCAGCTCGACAGCTACATCGCCACGGCGGTGAACGTGTCGGGCGACAGCCCGGTGCTGATCGACCAGTATCTGCGCGATGCCATCGAATGCGATGTCGATGCGCTGTGCGACGGCACCGAGGTGCGCATCGCGGGCGTGATGCAGCATATCGAGGAAGCGGGTGTCCACTCGGGCGATTCCGCCTGCACCCTGCCGCCCTATTCGCTGGGGCCGGACATCATCGCCGAGATGGAGCGTCAGGCAGAGGCTCTGGCCTTTGCGCTGGGCGTGAAGGGCCTGATGAACATCCAGTTCGCGGTGAAGGACGGGGTTGTCTATCTCATCGAGGTCAACCCGCGCGCCAGCCGCACCGTGCCTTTCGTCGCCAAGGCCATCGGCCAGCCGGTCGCCAAAATCGCCGCGCGCGTCATGGCGGGCGAGCCGCTGGCGAACTTCGAGCCGTTCAAGCGCGATCTGCCCTATATGGCGGTCAAGGAAGCGGTGTTCCCCTTCGCGCGCTTCCCCGGAGCCGATCCGGTGTTGTCGCCCGAAATGAAGTCCACCGGCGAGGTGATGGGGATCGACGCGACCTTCGAGGCTGCCTTCCTCAAATCGCAGCTGGGCGCCGGCATGGTGCCTCCGCAGTCGGGCACGGTGTTCGTGAGCGTCAAGAACACCGACAAGGCGGTAATCGTCGCAGGGGTCCGGCGTCTGATCGAACACGGCTTCCGCGTGATCGCCACGGGTGGCACGCAGGCCTATCTTGCCGAACAGGGCCTTGCCGTGGAACGCGTGAACAAGGTGGCGGAAGGCCAGCCGCATATCGTCGACAAGATCATCGACGGGGATATCGCGCTGATCTTCAACACCACCGAAGGCTGGCAATCGCTGATGGACAGCAAATCGATCCGGCAGGCGGCGCTGGCAGGCAAGGTGCCTTACTACACCACGGCGGCAGGATCCGTGGCGGCGGCGGCGGCGATTTCGGCGATCCGGCCGGACCAGCTTGAAGTCCGCTCCCTGCAGGACTATTATGGGGTTTAACCGCTAACCCCCCGAAATCGAGAGTGCTTGACGTCGTGCTGAATGGACGGCGATAAGCTATCTCTTTCCGGTTTCGGGGCAAGTGCCGGATAGGCCTAGAGAAAGACAAGAAAGATGGCGACGATGGAAAAGGTGCCGATGCTGGCCGAGGGTTACGAGCGGCTCACCGCCGACCTCAAGGCGCTGCGTGAGGAACGCCCGAAGATCGTCGATGCCATCGAGGAAGCGCGCGCGCACGGCGACCTTTCGGAAAACGCCGAATATCACGCGGCCAAGGAGCGTCAGGGCCAGGTCGAAGCCATGATCGGCGAGATCGAGAACATGGTCAGCCGCGCGCAGATCATCGATCCGACCACGCTGTCGGGCGACAAGATCATCTTCGGCGCGACCGTCACCCTGCTTGACGAGAACGACAAGCCGATCCGCTACCAGATCGTCGGCCAGACCGAGGCGGACGCCAACAAGGGCCGCATCAGCTACAACTCGCCGCTGGCCCGCGCGCTGATCGGCAAGCAGGTGGGTGACGAGATCGAGGTGACGGTGCCTTCGGGCGAGAAGTTCTACCTCGTCGACAAGATCGAGTTCATCTGATCCCGGCACTGGGGGGCGCATCATGGCGTTGGTTCCGGAAAGGCCGCTTGCCGAGCGCAAGCTGGCCGCGCACTTCATCGAAGCTGGCGCGGTCAGCATGGCCGATGCCATCCCCTATGCTCCCGCCCGCCCAAGCCGCCAGCGCGCCTTCGAGCGATTGAAGGGCGCGGATGTGCTGCGGACCGACGGGCAGGGCAGGTGGTGGCTGGATGAGGAGCGGTGGGAAGGCCGCCGCTCGGACCGGCGCACCAAGGCGGTGTTCGCGCTGCTGGCGGTTGGCGTGGCTGCCGCAGTGGCGGCGCTGCGCTGAAAGTGCGCTCGGCGTGGCGCGCAGGTGCCGGTCAAGCACGCTTCAACCCGCTCCAGACCCGGGTTAGACCCCTACCAGACCCCTGTTAGCCCCTGCCCAAAACAATGTTTCGCGTGAAACATTGAGGCGCAGGGGCATGGGCGCCTCAATCCTCGGGGGTCAGCAGCTTGTGGATGTGGACGACGACATACTTCATCTCCGCATCATCAACCGTGCGTTGCGCCTGTGCGCGCCATGCATCGACCGCTGCGTCATAGGAGCTGAATACGCCGACCACGTGAATGCTCTCGGGGTCCTGGAACTCGAGCCCGCGCGGGTCCTTGACGCGGCCGCCCATCACGAGGTGGAGCCGCTGGGTGGGGGTGGTTTCTGCCATGATACAAGCCCTTGGGGAGGAACGATGCGCGCCCCATTAGCGGCTCTTGCGCCGAGGGCAAGCCTCCTCCCGCAGGCTCCGGATCAGCCCCTGGTCTGACGGCGGATATCGCGAACCACGCCAAGCGCGACATCGGCAGTCTTGCGAGCGAGGGCGCGGGTGCTGTCCGCCGCCGAACCGGCCGCCTCCGATGCCTCTGCGCCAAGCTTCCGCGCTTGCGTGCCCGCCGCCTCGCCAAGGTCTTCGGCCCGCGCCTTGCCCTCGCGCGCGGTGTCGAGCACTTCGTCGATGACGTTCATCGCATAGGCAACCGCCGCCTCGCCGATCAGCGTGCCGAGCCGCGATCCCCCGCGCGAGGCGACGCTCTTCACCCCGCTCGACGCGCTGGAAGCCGCGCCGGAAATCGCGTCGCTCGCCGAATGCAGCGCCTTGCCGGCCACGCGCCGGCCGGGGTGGGTGAGGAGGCCCAGCACAAGCCCGAAGGCGAGCGCTCCGCCGATCACCGTCAGGGGATTGGCGCGGGTGTAGTCGATGGCGGCATCGGCTGCGGCGCGGGCCTGATCGGCCAGTCCGCGATCAGCATTGCGCCGCTCGGCCGCTTCGATGCGGGCACGCAGGGCATCGCGCTGGTCGTTGGCTGGGACGGGGGTAAGGTCGGTCATGCGGGGTCTCCCTCTGGCGCCGCTTCGGGGGGCACCGGTTCGTCAGGAATGGTCTCGTCGTCGGGGTAATCGCTTTCGAGCAGTTCCTCGATCGCATCGAACAGGGCCGAGCGCGAGAACCACAGGATCACGGCCGCCACCAGCAGCGCGAGCAGGCCCTTGCGCTCACCGGCCTGCGCCTTGACCTCGGAAAAGACGTCATGCGCCCCGGCGCGCAGCCGGTCCGAGATGGTCGATGTCACGCCCGATGACACACGGCTCGCGATACCCTGTTCGGCAAGGCTGGCGCGCAGCAGATCAATGTCCTCGGCAAGGACGCTGCGGGCAGCATCGCGGACGGCACGGTCTTCGATGAAGCGGTCAGGCAGTCGGGTCACGGCGTTTCTCCCGAACCGAACATCGCCGAAAGCATCCGGCCGTCCTTCAGGGCGCTCGTCACCAGCAGCACCACGCCGAGCAGCATCACCCCTACGACAATCGCGATGGCTCCCCAGATCGTCACCAGCGGGGCCAGCGCAATCACCGCGCCCACCGCCAGCGCGATCAGCGCGATGTGAAGTAGCACCAGCGCCAGCACCAGCATGACCAGCGCCCGCGCCCCGTGCCGTCCGGCGAGGGCTGCGCGGGTCTTCTGGAAGGCAACTTCCGCCTCGGCGTAATTGCGCGCGTCCTCGACCAGCGCGGTCACGTCGTCGCGCAGAGCCGTGAAGCTGGTGTCGGCGGGCGCCGTAGCCGGATCGGCAGGCCCGGTGTCCGGCGGCAGCGGCGCGAGGCCGGGATCGGTGTCAGCCATGGGCAAAGTCCCAGGAGAGCGGGATCAGCCGCGCTTCCCGCCTCTCAAGATCCGGGCGAGGAAAAAGCCGACCACCGCCGCGATGCCTACCGCCATACCCGGGCTTTTGCGCACGGCTTCACGTGCATCCTCACCCAGTTCCTCAACGCTCTTGGATTCGAGCTTGGCCGAAGTCTCCTGAAGCGTGCGCGAGGCCTTGCGCGCAAAATCGCCATATTGCGCGCCCAGCTTCTCGTCGATCTGCGGCGCAGTGTCGCCCACGACCTTGCCGAGCGACGCGATCGCATCCGATGCGACCTGCTTGCCCTCGATCGCCAGCTCGCCGGCCTTGCCGCGGGCTTCGGATACAAAATCGGTGCTTTTGCCCTTGGCCTGCCCACCGACGGCGGTGAGGCGATTTTCCGCTTCGGCCCGCAGCGCGGCTGCGCCGGCCTTGGCTTCTTCCAGAGCGGCATTGAAGCGGCTCTTGGCCTCGATCACCTGCGTCGAGGCCGGAGCGGCTGCGGGCGCGGCTTCGGGGGCCTTGGCGGTCGCGGCCGTCTTGCGCGAGGTTGCCTTCGCCGGTGCGCTGCTCCCCTCGGCCGCCCCCTTGGCGGGCTTGGCCGGGGTCTTCTTCGCAGGGGTCTTTTGCGGGGTGGTGCTGTCAGCCATCGAAGGTCTCCTTTTCTTTTTGGGCGATGCCGAAGCCGCCTGCTCATCCGCTTGCGCGCGGGAGTTCCCGCGCATAGGGACGTCGCACGAGCGGCGTTCGGCGGAAGGGTCAGTCCAGAATCATGCCGTTCCCAAGTACCATAGGGCGCAAGTGTCTTAACACTCTAAACCACATTACAGCTGGAGCCAAACATGACTGCGATCATCGACATCCACGGGCGCGAAATTCTCGACAGCCGAGGCAATCCGACCGTCGAAGTCGATGTTTTGCTCGACGATGGCAGCTTTGGCCGCGCCGCCGTTCCTTCGGGCGCGTCGGCCGGTGCGCATGAAGCGGTGGAACTGCGCGATGGCGATGCGGGGCGTTACCTCGGCAAGGGCGTGCTGAAGGCGGTCGAGGCGGTCAACGGCGAGATCCGCGAGCTGCTGGTCGACCATTTCGATGCCGAGGACCAGCGCGACATCGATCTCGCCCTTATCGCGCTGGACGATACGCCCAACAAGGCGCGACTCGGCGCGAACGCGATCCTCGGAACCTCGCTCGCTGTTGCCAAGGCGGCAGCCAATGCGCGGGGCCTGCCGCTCTATTCCTACCTCGGCGGGGTTTCCGCACATATGCTGCCGGTGCCGATGATGAACATCATCAACGGCGGCGAGCATGCGGACAATCCGATCGACATCCAGGAATTCATGATCATGCCGGTCGGTGCCGACAGCCTGGCCGAAGCGGTGCGCTGGGGCGCGGAGGTGTTTCACACCCTCAAGAAGGGCCTGCACCAGAAGGGCCTTGCCACCAGCGTTGGCGATGAAGGCGGCTTTGCGCCCGATCTTGCCAGCACCCGCGCGGCGCTCGATTTCATCATGGAAAGCGTCGCGAAGGCCGGGTTCAAGCCGGGTGAGGATATCGTGCTGGCGCTGGACTGTGCGGCGACCGAGTTCTTCAAGGGCGGCAAGTACGAAATCAGCGGCGAGGGCCTGAGCCTCACCCCGCACGAAATGGCCGATTATCTTGGCAAGCTGTGCGCCGACTATCCGATCCGCTCGATCGAGGACGGCATGAGCGAGGACGATTTCGAAGGCTGGGCGGCGCTCACGAACCTGCTGGGCGACAAGGTGCAGCTGGTGGGGGATGACCTCTTCGTGACCAACCCCGCGCGCCTCAAGGACGGGATCGGCCGCGGGCTGGCCAATTCGCTGCTGGTCAAGGTCAACCAGATCGGCACGCTGACCGAAACCCTCGCCGCTGTCGATATGGCACACCGCGCGCGCTACACCTGCGTGATGAGCCACCGTTCAGGCGAGACCGAGGATGCGACCATCGCCGATCTCGCGGTTGCGACCAACTGCGGCCAGATCAAGACCGGCTCGCTGGCGCGGTCGGACCGGCTTGCGAAGTACAATCAGCTGATCCGCATCGAGGAAGAGCTGGGCGACAGCGCACTTTATGCCGGACGCGACTGCTTCGGCGCGCGGCGTTAATCCGCCTCGTCGAAGAAGCGTTCCATCGCCGCGGTGCCGGCGGGCGTCAGCCTGACCAGCACGCGGCGGTGATCGGCAGGGTCGTTTTCGCGCACGATCAGGCCTTCATCCGCCAACACACCCAGCCAGCGGAGCCCGGTGGTCGGCGGTGAAGCCGATCCGATGCATGCGCTCGACACAGACACAGTCTTCCCTTCACCCTGCGCGATGAAAAGATCGAGCAGGATGTCCCAGGCCGGTTCTCCGAAAAGGTCGGGATTGCCGAACAGGCTCGCCCGCTTCCGCCTGAGCGCATAGGCCTTGCGCGCCAGTGCGACGTGGTTCCGTGGCGATCGGGCAGAGCGTGCGCCAGGGGCGGCAGGCGGGGGTGCGCTATGCCCGTTATCCGCTGCATCGCGCAGCCGCACGGCAATCGCCATCAATTCGTCGGCGAGCGGGCGATAGACCAAAGCTGCGTCCTGCTGACTTTCGTCCCCGGCATGATGCCCCGCTGCGCGTGTCATGTCGCCTATCCGTTCGCCCTCAGGAAGATCCTCGATCGTGAAAGATCGGGTGTGCCCTGAGATGCCTACTACAAGGAAGTTTCCCTTATGGCTCTACGGGGTAATACGCAGGGGCTTGTTTAGGCTGCTAAATTCATGGAAAGGGTCACCCGAGGTGATGGACCTGATCTAGCCGCAGTTGCTGGATCGCAGCATCAAGATGCGCCGCAGCAATGCGCGCCCCGAGCATGTCGAGGTTGGCCAGCTCCAGCTCGAGAGCGGCCAGCACGCGCGGGGCATCCGGCGCAGTCGAGTCTAGGTTTTCCACGATCAGTTTCCAAGCATTCGCACATCCGCCTGCTATCTCGCGGCAGGACCGGGGGACAGCAGAAGCTGGTCGGATATCGCGTTAATCGCTTACTGAAAGCTACAGAGGGAAACTACGTAACGGCGGGCGCGCACCAGATCGGCACAACCCGCCGCCCAATCGTCACCCGAAGCGGTTTTGCAGCTCGAGCAGGGCCAACGCAGCCTTGGCTGCCTCGCCGCCCTTGTCCTTCTGCGCGGGATCGGCACGAACCAGCGCCTGGGCCTCGTTCTCGACAGTGAGGATGCCGTTGCCGATGGCAATTCCGTCCATGGTCAAGGCCATGATCGCACGCGCGCTTTCGCCTGCGACGATTTCGAAATGGTAAGTCTCCCCGCGGATCACCACGCCGATGGCGACAAAGGCGTCGTAGCGATCAGCCTCGGCGGCAAGCGCGATAGCGCCGGGGATTTCGAGCGCGCCGGGCACGGTCAGCACTTCGACTTTGTGGCCCTTCGCTTCCAGCGCGGCACGGGCACCGGCGATCAGCATATCATTCAGATGGGCGTAGAAGCGCGCCTCGACGATCAGGATGTCGGCCATGGGTGATTACTCCGGAATGGGGTGGAAGTCGGTGATGGTGAGGCCATAGCCTTCAAGAGCGACAAGATCGGGCCGGCTGTTCGACAGCAGCACCATGTCCGACACTCCCAGATCGACAAGGATCTGCGAGCCGATGCCGATGTTGCGCTGCTCCTCGCCTGCGGACCATGTGCCGGTCCCGACACGGCCGGTGAGGATCACGATCACGCCTGACCCGTGCGCGCCGATTGCCTCCATCGCGCGCTGGAGCGTACGCTTGCGCGGGCCGGGCGCGCCCAGCACATCGTCGAACACCGAAATCGGGTGAACGCGGGCGAGGGTAGGTTCGCCGGGGATGACATGGCCCTTCTGCAGGACATAGGCCTCCGCTCCCGCCACCCGGTCGCGGTAGGTGATCATCCGCCACTGCCCGCCGTAATCGGACGTGAAGGTGCTCTCCGACAGGCGCTCGACCAGATGGTCATTGCGCATCCGGTAGGCGATCAGGTCACGGATCGTGCCAATCTTCAGGTCGTGCTTGCGCGCGAATGTGATCAGGTCATCGAGCCGCGCCATGGTCCCGTCCTCGTTCATGATCTCGCAGATCACGCCCGACGGGTTGAGGCCTGCAAGGCGCGAGATATCGACGGCTGCCTCGGTGTGCCCGGCGCGCACCAGCGTGCCGCCGTCCCGCGCGGTCAGCGGGAAGACGTGGCCGGGGGTGACGAGATCGTCAGCGCCCTTGGCCGCGTCGATAGCGACCGAGATGGTGCGCGCCCGGTCTGCGGCCGAAATGCCCGTGGTCACGCCTTCCTTCGCCTCGATCGAAATGGTGAAGGCGGTCTGCATCGATTCCTTGTTGTTGCGGCTCATCGGGGTGAGGCCGAGGTGGTCGACGCGGTCCTTGGTTAGCGCGAGGCAGATCAGGCCGCGGCCGTGCATCGCCATGAAGTTGATCGCCTGCGGGGTCGCCATCTGCGCGGGGATGATCAGGTCGCCTTCGTTCTCGCGGTCCTCGTCATCGACGAGGATATACATTCGGCCATTGCGCGCCTCGTCGATAATCTCCTCGATGGTGGCGAGCACCGGACGGTCGGCATTGGCCTCAAGGAATGCTTCTAGCTTGGCGAGCGTTTCGGCGGTCGGGTTCCAGCTATCCTCGCCGCAATCGCGCAGGGTGTTGGCGTGAAGCCCCGCCGCGCGGGCGAGGCCAGCGCGGGTCATGGTGCCCGATGTGACGAGATCGCGAACGCGTGTGATAGTCGATGTGCTCATGGCTGCGCATTATCACATCGCGATGTGAAGGCAAGCGCAAGGCTGCTGTTGAATTGGCTAGCAGGCGCAGGCGAGGGGCGTGCGCGCCTACAAAGCGCCGCGCCGTGCGATGACCTAGTGCGAATAAGTAGGGATGGTGGACGCACTAGGGCTCGAACCTAGGACCCGCTGATTAAGAGCGGAGCTTTGTGCCCTTTTCGTTCCTTTCCA